>JAYTUX010000457.1:0-13244 GCA_043744315.1 Betaproteobacteria bacterium
GATCGGTCCCGGGGCCATGGGCTATGACCCTGAATTCAGGACCTCCATCGCTGAATACAATTTGCCGCGCGCGAAAGCGCTACTCGATATGTACGGCTACATCGACCGCGACGGCGACGGCTATCGCGAGTTGCCAGACGGCAAGCCGCTGGTGATCGAGTTCGCCACCGAGCCTGATTCGAACTCACGCCAATACAATGAACTGTGGCAAAAGAGCATGAATGCGCTCGGCATCAAACTGAAATTCAATATTGCGAAATGGCCCGACAATTTGAAAGCAGTGTACGCTGCTCAGCGGCAGATGTGGCAGTTGGGCGACACGGCCGTGATTCCCGACGCGAATACCTGGTTGACCCAATACTATGGGCCAAACGAAGGTGACAAGGGAAATTTGCCGCGCTTCAAAAACGCGGAATTCGACTTGCTCTACGAGAAATACCGCATCACGCCGCACGGGCCCAATCGGCAGGCATTGGTGCGCGAGATGGTGCGCATCATCATGACGTATGCCCCGGTGAAAGTGAACGTGCACCGGATAGTCACGGACATGTGGCATCCGTGGGTGCTGAACTATCGGCGGCATGGGATGTTGCGCTCAATATGGAAATACGTGGATATCGATCTTGAGCGGCAACAAGTGGTGCAAAAAGGTGGTTGACGTGCGCAGATTGGCGGTGTTTGCCCTGTGGGTCGCGATTGCACCCGCCGTCGCGCTGGCCCAGTCCGACCCCAACAAGGTTATCCGCTACGCCTTCGAGATCGCGGAAACCGGTTTCGACCCGGCGCAGATTTCGGATTGGTATTCTTCGCTGGTGAACGAGCAAATTTTCGACACGCCGCTTACCTATGATTACCTCGCGCGCCCCTTGAAACTGAAACCCGCCGTGCTCGAATCGATGCCGGACATCAGCACCGACGGCAAGACCTACACCTTGCGGGTGAAGAAGGGCATTTACTTTGCCGACGATGCCGCATTCAATGGCAAGCAACGCGAACTCATTGCCGCCGACATCGCGTACTCGATGAAGCGCCTGTTCGACCCGAAAGCAAAATCGCCAAATCAATATTTGCTTGAAGGCTTGATCGCCGGCCTGGATGCCTTTGCCAAGAAGCAGTCCGCAAGCGGAAAGTTCGATTACGACGCGCCGGTCGAAGGTTTTCAATTGCTGGATCGCTATACGCTGAAGATCCAGCTCACACAGTCAAACTTCAATTTTCTCTATCGTCTCGCCTCGTTGAATGCGAGCGCCATCATGGCGCGCGAAGTGGTGGAGGCCTACGGCAACGACATCATGGCGCACCCGGTCGGCACCGGCCCATTTCGGCTTGGATACTGGAAGCGTTCCTCGAAAATTGTGCTTGAACCGAACCCGAATTACCGCGAAGAATATTTTGAGGCCGAACCCGCCCTTGGCAACGCTGAAGCCAACGCAATCTACGCAACGCTTAAAGGGCGGCGTTTGCCGATGCTGGGCAAGATCGAATTCAGTGTGATCGAGGAAGATCAGCCGCGATGGCTCGCATTTCTGAACGAAGAGCACGACATCATCGATCGTGTGCCGCTAAGTTTTTCGAATATGGCATTGGTTGATGGCAAGCTCCTGCCGCATCTCACCAAACGCGGCGTTCATATGAGCCGCATGCCGGGCCTTGAAGTGACTTACGCATATTTTGCGATGGAAAATCCGGTGGTCGGTGGCTTTTCGCCGGAGAAAGTTGCACTACGGCGAGCGATGGTGCTGGGCTACAACACCGACGACGAAATTCGCGTGGTGATGAAGAATCAGGCGATCCCCGCGCAGAGCCCAATTGGCCCGGGCGCGTTCGGCTTCGAGGAAAATTTTCGCACCCTCGCCAACGATTTCAATCCGGCTAAGGCGCGTGCGTTGTTGGACATGTATGGCTACATCGACCGCGATGGCGACGGATACCGTGAAAACCCTGATGGCACGCCGTTATTGATTGAACAGGCCTCGGCCCCGGATCAGCGTTCAAAAATGTTCGATGAACTTTGGAAACGCAGCATGGATGCGATTGGCATCAACATGGTTTTCAAGAAGGCCAAGTGGCCGGATTTGCTGAAGGAATCGAAAGCGGGAAAATTGATGAGTTGGCGGCTTGGGTGGGGCGCGGGTTATCCGGATGCGGAAGCGTTCTTCGTGATGCTCTACGGGCCGAACGCCGGACAAGCGAATCACTCGCGTTTCAAGTTGGCCGAGTTTGATCGATTGTTTGAACGCGCACGCGGCATCCCGCCGGGACCGGAACGCACTGCGATTTATCGCGAAATGAATCGCCTTTTTCTGGTCAACGCGCCTTGGAAACTGGGCGCGCATCGCATGTACAACGACCTTTTGCATCCGTGGGTGCAGGGCTGGATGCGTCATCCGACCATTCGCGCCGGATTGAAGTATGTCGATATCGATTTGGCGGTGCAGAAGGAGAGAATGAAGTGAGCAAGATCATCCAATCACTTTGGGTATTGATCGCCGCTGTTTCATTCGGCGTCGCCGCAGCACCGGTTAAGACGGTGCGTCATGCGTTTCTGAGTGCCGAGACCACGTTCGATCCGGTCACGGTATCGGATTTGTATTCGAATACGATCAACGAAGCGATCTTCGATTCCCTCCTCACGTACGATTTCCTGGCGCGACCGGTAAAGCTGGTGCCGAATACCGCCGTCGCGATGCCGGTAGTGACCGAGCAGGGCAAGGTCTACACGTTCAAAATCAAGCCGGGAATTTACTTCAGTGACGACGCCGCGTTTGCGGGAAAAAAGCGCGAATTGACGTCACAGGACTACGCCTATACCTTGCAACGGCTTTTTGATCCGAAAAACCGCTCACCGTGGCTTTGGTACGTGGACGGCAAAGTCATCGGCGGCAATGAAGCGGGGGCGGCGGCAACGAAATCCGGCAAGTTCGATTACGACCAGCCAATTGCCGGTATAGAGACGCCGGACAAGTACACGCTACGATTGCGGCTGAAGGAGACCGACTACAACTTCATCTACATTTTCGCCACCGTTCAGACGGCGGCGATGGCGCGTGAAGTGGTGGAGAAGTACTTGCCTGACGCCGGCGCACATCCGGTCGGCACGGGGCCATTTCGCATCGCCGAGTGGAAGCGTTCGCACAGGATCGTGCTGGAGGCGAATCCCAATTTTCGCGAAGTCTTCTACGATGCCGATCCCGGCGACGACCCGTTGATGAAGGCGATACACACGCGGCTGAAAGGCAAGAAGCTGCCGCTGGTGCAGCGCGTCGAAGTGACGATCGTCGAAGAATCCCAGCCGCGCTGGCTTGCGTTTCTGAATGGCGAAACCGATTACATGAATGCGCCGACGGAATTCGCCGGCATCGCCTTCCCCGGTGGAAAATTGGCACCGAATCTGGCGAAGCAAGGCATCACCGGGCAGCGCACCGTTGAACAGGATCTGGTCTATACATTTTTCAATCTTGATCATCCGGTGGTCGGCGGCTACACGCCGGAAAAAATCGCGCTGCGCCGCGCGATTGCGCTCGCGTACAACTACCATGAAGACATCAATATCATTCGCAACGGTGGCGCGATTAAAGCGGAATCGCCAGTGCCGCCGGATGTGCAGGGTTACGACCCGGCGTTCAAATCTCCACAGATGACCTACGATCCGGCCCGCGCGCACGCGTTGCTTGATATGTACGGCTATACCGATCGCGATGGTGATGGCTACCGCGAAAATCCCGATGGCAAGCCGCTCTCGGTTGAATTATCTTCCCAGCCCGATACCACTTCAAAGCAGTTCGATGAACTCTGGAAAAAAAATCTCGATGCGGTCGGTATCCGTTCGACGTTCAATGTCGGCAAATGGCCAGACATCAACAAGCAGGCCAAGGCCGGCAAGGTGCAAATGTGGCAATTGGGCTGGTCGGCCGACTATCCCGATGCCGAAAATTTTTTCCAGAACCTGTATGGCCCAAACACTGAAGCCGGCGTGAACTACGCGCATTTTAAAAATGCGCAATTCGATGCGCTTTACGAGCGCGCGCGCAAAATGCCGTCATCGCCGGAACGCACTGCCATCTACAACGAGATGAGCAAACTGGTTGCCGTCTACACGCCATGGATGCCGCAAACCCATCGCCTGCGCAGCGAATTGTCGCAGCCATGGCTGGTCGGCTATGTGCGTCATCCCATCATGAATGCGCCGTGGCTGTATGTGGATATCGATGAATCGAAGCGGATGGGGCGGTGAGGGGAATAATGCGCGATTTGTTGTGGATAACAATTGGATCGGCACGCGCGACGGCACGCTCTTCCCCCGCGAAGGCGGGGGGCCAAGTTCGCGTTCTCCGTCGCTTGCAACTTGGGCCATGCCGATACAGCGGCATGGCGTTCGGCGGGCGCGGAGCGTGCTCCGCGAATTCCCCGCCTCACCCCCCGCCTTCGCAGGGGAAGGACAATTCTTTGCGTCAATCCACACCGCGGGATAAACGACGCATTGAATTGGTAAACGCAAGCACCGGCGCGCATTTCCGGCTATTTGTATCCGAAAAGCCGCGCCGGTGCTTGACTTTGACAATCTTGTCGAATGAAGATCGCCGCGTCAGTCTGATCACCGCAGGTATAATCGCGCATCCATTTTTCAGGGGTGCATGTTGAAGTTTGGCGCGGACAATCGAGCAATCAAAAAAGCGGCAACTTTTCCGTGGTGGATCGCTTTTCTCCTCATTGCTCTTGCGTCCGCGACTGCGTCCGTTTCGTCGGCCTTCGCCGCGACTGAGAAAAAAACCCTGCGCATTGCCTTCCGCTCGGCCGAAACCGGGTTCGACCCGCAGCGCATCGAAGACCGCTATTCGGTCGGCATTTGCGAAAATATTTTTGAAGCGTTTCTCACCTACGATTGGCTCGCACGACCGGTGCGACTGGCACCACAGGTAGTCGAGGCGGTGCCGGAGCCGGAAGAGGGCAGCACGCGATTCACGTTTCGCGTCAAACCTGGCATTTATTTCGCCGATGATCCCGCCTTCAAAGGCAAGCGCCGCGAGTTAGTCGCAAAGGACATGGAATACGCGATCAAGCGATTCCGCGATCCGGCCAATCGCAGTCCGTATTCGTGGTTGTTTGAAGATCGAATCGTCGGGCTCGATGAATTCGTCGAGGCAGCGAAGAAAAGTGGCAAATACGATTACGACGCGAAGATCGAGGGCATAAAACTGCTCGACAAATATACGATCACCTTCAAACTCAAAGAGCCGGACTTCAATTTCATCTATTTCTTCGCGTTACCCAATGTGGTGCCAGTGGCGCGCGAAGTGATCGAGGCCTACGCCACCGATACCATGGCGCACCCGGTCGGTACCGGTCCTTACATGCTCGCCGAATGGGCGCGCCGTTCGAAAATCGTGCTGGAAAAAAACCCAGCCTATCGCGGCCACACGTTGAGCACGGAATTCGCCGATCCGAAAGATTCGTGGGATCGCGACGCCGTCAAATATCTGGCTGGCAAAACGCTGCCGCTGATAGATCGCATTGAAATTTACCCGATCGAGGAAGAACAGCCGCGCTACCTCGCATTCATGAATAACGAACACGACTATCTTGAGGAGACGCCGTTCGCGTTCGTCCAGCAGTTGTACGCCAGCGGGAAACTGTCGGCAGCAATGGCCAAAAGGGATGTGCGCGTATTTCTCGAAGATCAGCCGGAGATTGTTTACGACGCCTTTAACATGGAGGATCCGGTCGTCGGCGGCTATAAGCCGGAAAATATTGCGTTGCGCCGGGCATTGGTACTGGCACACGACCGCAATCAGGAGGTTGCAATCATTCGCCGTGGCCAGGCGATTATTGCTCAAAGCCCGATTCCGCCCGGCATCATCGGCTTCGATCCCACATTTCACGCGGTCGAGCAGGAATTCGATCCCGCGCGCTCGCGAGCATTGCTCGACATGTACGGCTACGTGGACAAAGATGGCGACGGCTGGCGCGATATGCCCGATGGCAAGCCATTTACGCTCACCTTCAAATACCGCTCCTCGGAGCAGGAAGCGCGGCAGCAAGCCGAGCTTTGGGCCAAGTGCCTCGCAGCGGTTGGCATCCGTATGGACGCTATCGCCGTTCAATTCGCCGATTTGTTGAAAGATCGAAAAGTTGGCAAGTTCCAAATGTCGGGATTGGCGTGGATCGCCGACTACCCCGACGCGCAAAATTTTCTGCAGTTGCTTTACGGGCCAAATACCAATATTTCCAACGATGCGCGCTTCAAGCTGCCCGAATATGATCGGCTCTACCTGCAAGCCCTGAAACTGCCGGACAGCCCTGCACGCAGCATGATTTACCGCGAGATGAACCGTATACTCGTGACTTACGCGCCGTGGCGTCTAAGCCATCACCGCAAGTTCAGCCACTTTTTAAATCCGTGGGTGCTGGGCTACAAGAAGCATCCGATTTTGTTCACCAGTTTCAGATTCATGGATATCGATATGGCGACGCAGAAGTTGCGGATGATTCAGTGACGGGACTGTCATCCTGAGCGCAGCGAAGGATCTCATCGCAACGAGATCCTTCGCTACGCTCAGGATGACAGTGCGTTTTTTGACTACACGACGCATAAGCTACTAGTGCATTTGATGGCAGTATGCAACAGGATTGAAAGTCGTTTCTGAATTTGCGGGAACGTCAAAATAATTGAGGAGGGCCCACCCATGATGGCCTACGTACTTCGAAGACTCTGGCAAATGATTCCCACACTTGCGGGAGTCGTGTTGCTGATATTTTTTCTCTTCAACGCCGTCGGCGGCGATCCGGCGCTGGTGCTGGCGGGAAAGATCACCAATCCCGAGCAGATTGCCAATATCCGCAAACAACTCGGTGTTGATGAACCCTACTGGTATCAGCTTTGGGTGTTCGTCAAACAAATTGTTACGTTCGACTTCGGCCGATCATGGGCCACCAACGAAGAAGTCTCGAAAATATTCCTGACCCGCATCGGGCCGACCTTGACGATCATGATTCCGGTGCTGGTGCTGGAAACGGTTATCGGCGTCATCCTCGCGATCGGTGTGGCCTACGTGCGCGGCACCATGACCGACCGCGTCATCATGATGATCTGCACGATGGCAATGTCGATTTCATTCCTTGTCTACATCATCGTCGCGCAATATTATTTCGGCTTCAAATGGGGCGTGTTTCCGGTGCAGGGGTGGACCGACAGCTTTACTAAAAACTTGATGCTATACGCGCCGCTACCGATCATGCTGGCGGTGTTCGTTGGCTTGGCCCCGGCGCTGCGCTTATATCGCAGCTTTTTCCTCGATGAAATCAATCATGATTACGTCCGCACTGCGCGCGCCAAGGGGCTATCTGAAACCACGGTGATGCTTAAACACGTATTGCGCAACGCGATGATTCCGATCCTCACCAACATCGGCATCGCGCTGCCGGGCATATTCGTGGGCTCGTTTCTGCTGGAGACTTTTTTCTCCATTCCAGGGCTCGGCCGTGAAATTCTGGTGGCGGTGAACCGTTCCGACTTTCCGGTGATCAAGGCGGCGACGGTGTACCTCGCCATGGTCACGATGATTATCAATCTCGCCGTCGACGTGATGTACAAGGCCGTCGATCCGCGAGTCACATTTAAATGAGGAGCGAATCATGAGCGCTGTATTGACCCAAGCCCCGATCGCTCCACCATTACACCAAGCCTCACCCGGCTTATCGACGCTCGCGTGGCGCCGCCTCAAACGCGACAAGATCGGCATGGTCGCGCTGGTGGTAGTCACATTCTTCATACTATTGATGATCGGCTCTTACACGGGACTTATCGCCAAAAACTGGTCGAAGGAAGTCGGCGTGTCCTACGCGAATCCCGGCTTTCTCGCGGGACAGGAAAATCTTGAAGCGGCACGCGTCGACATCAAGGACAGCGCCTCAAAAATTCCTTATGTGGATCTCTCTGATATCGATCCGCTGGCGCCACGTTACAAGGAATGGGAAGAGCGCACTGCCAAAATAAAAATTACCGAGACACCGCGATCGGAGACGCTCATTTTTGGCGGAGACAAATGGGGCCGCGATGTGCTGCAAAAGGCGATGAAGGGTGCCGAGACTTCAATTTTTGTAGGCCTCGTTGCGGCATTGCTTGCGACCATCATCGGCACGGTGCTGGGGGCGATTTCCGGATACATGGGCGGTAAAGTCGGCGACACGCTCGAGTGGTTCTATAACGTCTTCACTTCGATCCCGTACATTCTGCTGATCCTTGCCTTCGCAGCCGTTTTCAAGCGCGGGCTGGATACGATTATTTTCATCCTCGCGTTCACCGGCTGGACTGGCATTTACCGCCTCGTGCGCGCCGAGTACATCAAACATGCCTCGCGCGAATACGTGAAAGCCGCGCAAGCCATCGGTGCCTCGCATACGCGCCGCATGTTTGTTCACATATTGCCTAACGTGAGCCACGTCTGTCTGGTGCAGTTGTCGCAACACGTAGTCGGGTTTATCAAGGCCGAAGTCATTCTCTCGTTCCTGGGTCTTGGCGTGCCAGTCGATTCAGTCTCGTGGGGAACGATGCTGGCCGAAGCGCAATCCGAACTGGTGATCGGCAAATGGTGGCAATTGGCAGCGGCGGGGATATCGATGGCGATATTGGTGACAGCGTTTTCGATGTTGACCGATTCGCTGCGCGATGCGCTCGACCCGAAAATCAAGTGACGGACGAGAACAGAAAAATGGAAAAACTCCTCGAAGTCAAAAACCTCGGCGTCAAATTCAAGCTAGACGGCGGCACCATATTTGAAGCCGTCAAGGGTGTCTCATTTGACGTGCCAAAAAATTCCACGGTCGCACTGGTCGGCGAATCGGGCAGTGGCAAATCAGTCTCCGCGATGTCGATCATCCGGCTGCTGCCGCGCGAGCAGGCCATTATTTCTCCCGACAGTCAGGTGCTGTTCGAAGATCGCGACCTGCTGAAAGAATCCGAAGACGCGATGCGGAAAATTCGCGGTGCACAAATCTCGGTGATCTTTCAGGAGCCGATGACCTCGTTGAATCCCGTTTTCACGGTCGGCGACCAGATTGCCGAAGTGCTGCGTTTGCACATGAAAATGAGCAACGCGCAGGCATGGAAACGCGCCGAAGAACTGATGAACGAAGTCGGCATTCCGCATCCGCATTTGCGCATGAAATCATATCCGCATGAACTGTCCGGCGGGCAACAACAACGTGTGATGATCGCAATGGCGATTGCCTGCGAACCAAAATTGTTGATCGCCGATGAGCCCACAACTGCGCTCGACGTGACGATCCAGAAACAAATTCTCGACCTCATCGCCAACCTGCAATCGAAGCATCACATGTCGGTGCTGTTCATTACCCACGATCTGGCAGTGGTTGGCGAAATTGCGAATCATGTCGTGGTGATGCAAAACGGCGACATCAAGGAGAAAGGCACGGCCAAACAGATTTTTGAAAACGCGCAGCACCCATACACCAAGGCGCTGTTATCTTGCCGACCGAACGTGGATTCGCGGCCAATGCGCTTGCCGGTGATCGACGACTTCATGGGGGCGGCAGGCTTGCAGCCGATCCACAAAGAACAACGCACCCGCGGTTATGCACCAGGTGATCAGATCGTGCTGGAAGTCAAACATCTGTCTAAACATTTTTCATTGAAAGACGGCTTCTTCAAGAAACGCGATGTACCGGCCGTGAAAGATGCCACGTTCAAACTTGCGCGCGGCAAGACGCTGGGGCTGGTCGGCGAATCCGGTTCCGGCAAAACCACCGTCGGCCTGACATTGATGCGATTGCACGATGCCACCGGCGGTGAAGTGTTGTTCGATGGCGTCGATTTGCTGAAACTCTCCGAAGATGAGTTTCTGAAATACAAGCGCCGCATTCAGATTGTTTTTCAGAATCCGTATGCCTCGCTGAATCCGCGCTTCACTGTTGGCCAGATTCTGCTGGAGCCAATGGTGATTCATGCGATCGGCAAGGACGAGCAGGAACGCGTGCAAATGGCGATGGCGTTGCTAAAGCGCGTGGGCCTGCCCGAGGTGTCGTTCTACAAATATCCGCACGAATTTTCAGGCGGGCAGCGCCAGCGTATCGCGATCGCGCGCTGCCTGACCATGAAACCTGATGTGCTGATTTGCGACGAGTCCGTGTCTGCGCTTGATGTCTCGGTACAGGCACAAGTACTGAATCTGTTGCAGGATTTGCAGGACGAGTATCACATGAGCTACATCTTCATCTCGCATGATCTGGCGGTGGTGAAATATATATCGGACCAGGTGATGGTGATGTCGGATGGCGACGTGATTGAAGTCGCGAATTCTGACGATATTTACCTGAATCCGCAGCAGGAATATACGAAGAAGTTGCTCGGTTCGGTGCCTAAGGGGTGGCAGGAGACGGCAGCGGCCTAGTAGCGAAATTTGCTGAGATACCAGCATTGACGGGCGCCTACGAGCGAATGTGTTTCGAACGCCGCGCCAGTGCTTGATTCTTTGCGAGAATACTTCCAAAAATCCGTCATCCCGACCTGCACCGGGATGACGGCGTTAAGGCACAATAGCCGCGGCAATCCTGGGGAGGGGTCGTGTCGCGCAATCATCGTTTTGGACAAATTGAAGTTCGCCTCGGCGAACGAGCGCTGCTGATCGACGGCGAGCCGGTGGCGCTGGGCGCACGCGCGTTCGATGTGTTGCAAGCGCTGATGCTGCATCGCGACCGTATCGTCACCAAGAACGAGTTGCTTGAAATGGTCTGGCCCGGCCTGGTCGTGGAAGAGAACAACCTGCAATTGCAGGTGTCGGCTTTGCGCAAATTGATCGGCCACCATGCCATCGCCACGATTCCCGGACGCGGCTACCAATTCACGTTGAGCGAGGACGCAATCGCCAACATGGACGGATTGCAAAACCTCGATCGACGGCGCCCGGTCGAGGCATCCGCCCGAATGCCAGTTGCCGATGCTAAAAGAACGGCACCACTCGGCGCGGTGCCAACCCCACAATCGATCGCGGTACTGCCATTCGTCAATCTCAGCCCCGATCAGGACAACGGCTATTTCGCCGATGGCCTTGCCGAACAATTGCAAAACGTCATTGCCAAAGTTCGCGGCCTGCGCGTGGCGGCGCGGACATCGTCGTCAACGTTCAAGGCGAAAGAAGCCACTGTCGCGGAGGTGGGCAATGCCTTGAATGTCGCGAGCATTCTCGAAGGCAGCGTACGAAAATCCGGCGGTCGGGTACGTGTGTCGCTGCGACTGGTAAAGGTCGATGGTGAGGAGAACATCTGGTCCGAAACCTACGACCGCGTTGTCGATGACGTGTTCGCGGTGCAAGACGATATTACGCAGCAGGCGGTGACCCGCGTGCGCGAGGCTTTGCTCGGCGAGCCGGTCGATCCAACGCTCAGCGGTGCGGTGAAGGCCGATGTGCTGGCGGCAGCCAAAGTCCGTGGTCGCAGTGCTGAGGCACATCGCCTTTTCTTGCAAGGCAGTTTTTTGGTGGATCGCCATTCGTTGCCCGATATGCCCAAGGGCATCGCGTTTCTGCGCGAGGCAGTGGCACTTGATCCCGGCTATGCGCTCGCATGGGCGAGCCTTTCGCGTTCCATCGCGCTGTCCTCAATTTACAGTCACTCGCCGGTCGAGGATGTCAACAATGAGGCACGCGATGCCGCAGTGCGCTCGCTGGCACTTGAGCCCGATCTGGCGGAGGGCTTGATGGCACTTGGTGTTTCAAAAATGTTCGGTGTCTGGGATTGGGCGGGTGCGGATGCAGCATTTCGCCGTGCGCTGGAGATTGCACCGGAAAACGCCGACGTGTTGCGCACCGCTGGCGTACTCGCGCACATGCTGGGGCGGCTGGATGAAGCGTTGGAATTGTCCGGGCGCTCAATAGAGCGCGATCCGCTGGGCATTTCCGGTTTCTCGCATTACGCCCGTACCTGCCGCTCACTCGGTATGATGGCCGACGCCGAGCGCGCCTATCGTCGCGCGCTGGAACTCTCGCCGCAAGCGGCCGGCTTTCACATGGCCCTCGCGTGGATTTTATTGGAGCGCGGTCGTGCCGATGAAGCGTTGATCGAAGCGGGTCTCGAACCTGCTCCATGGGCGCGGCTGTGCGGCGAAGCAACGGTCAATTATTTGCTTGGACGCGCGAAAGAAGCTGATGATGCGTATCGCGAACTCGTCGCGTCATTTTCCGGCAACTCAGCATTTCAAATTGCATTGGTGCACGCCGTGCGTGGCGAAATCGATCTTGCCTTCGAGTGGTTGAATCGCAGCTTCACACAACGGGAATTCGGCCTGAGCCTGCTGATGGCCGAGCCGCACTTTCGATCGTTACATGCCGACACACGTTGGTTTGCGTTTCTCAAGCGGCTGGGCTTGTTGATGTAGGCATTTTGCCTGGCGATGTCGTGAGGGTTGGAGTCTCGAATCGTCGCGACGGGTGAGACGCGTTAAAATTGGCGTCAGAATTGTCGATGGATCCACCCGTCGCCCCACGATTCTCTTTTTCGGCCAGTGGCGTGCTGGCAATCGATGGAGTCGCTTTTGTCCCGCAACCACCGCTTTGGAAAATTCGAGGTCCGGCTCGGTGAGCGCCTGTTGCTGATCGACGGTAACACGGCCGCGCTTGGTGCTCGCGCGTTTGATGTATTGCAGGCATTGATTCAGCACCGCGACCGCGTCATGACCAAGAATGAATTGCTGGAAATGGTCTGGCCGGGCATGGTGGTGGAAGAAAATAATCTGCAATTGCAGGTTTCGACCTTGCGAAAATTGCTCGGCCATCATGCTGTCGCCACCATTCCTGGCCGTGGTTATCAGTTCACTCTTGGCGAGGATCCGCTAATAGGGTCTGCGCACCCCACCAATCAAATCGAGCGCCGCGTGTCGGCGGTCGTGCAGACCGTAAACGGTGCCAATCAATCTGATTCTGCAAGCGCAATGTCGTTGCCGCTGCCGAGTTACACAAACCCGGTGACGGCGATCGCGGTATTGCCGTTCATCAACTTGAGTCCCGATGAAGAAAGCGGATTTTTTGCCGATGGGCTTGCCGAAGAAATTTTGAATGTGGTCGCGAAGGTGCGTGGCTTGCGGGTCGCGGCACGGACATCGTCATCAACCTTCAAGGGCAAGAATGCGACGATTGCCGAAGTTGGCCGCGTGCTCGGTGTCTCCAAGGTACTGGAGGGCAGCGTGCGCAAATCGGCGGATCGCATCCGCGTGTCGGTGCAACTGGTCAACGTCG
>JAYTUX010000458.1:0-13243 GCA_043744315.1 Betaproteobacteria bacterium
GCGCGCAAATTCATCAGCAACGTTGTTGAGATTGCCGGCTCGAAAAATATTCGCACCCAAGCCGCCCGCGATGGCACCGGCCAGCGTGACGCCTAACAACAGCACAATGCTTTTGGTGCCGGTTTTGATTCGCGAAGGACCGAACCATGCACCTGACAGCGCGACGATCAGCGACATTAACAAGACGGCACTCAAGGTCAATGCGCCAAACCAGCCCAAATTATCGAGCGCGAGTTTGGCGAACAATCCACCGAGCAGCCACAATCCAATCACGATCCCCGCATAACGCGCACGGCGTTTGCGAAATGCGACGTCAAACTCAAGCAATTCGGCACGCTCGAATGGCGTCAGGCGCGCAAGGCTGTTCGCTTCGACGCGTGCGTACCAGTCTCTGAAGAACTGTATGGGTTTTGTGAGATTCATGTCAAGCGGGAAGATACCCAACATCTTGCGCGACCACAACGTTAGCGCGATGAATGACGATTGGATGGGATGAATGGCCGGCGACATACAACTGACCGCCAAGCGGCGCCCGCCTGTGTAAACTATCCCGGATGCGCCCTTCTGGCTTGTTGAAATTCGACATAGCAGAAGCTGGGAGTTTCTTGCGGAGCACTTCCTCCTTTTCATAGGAGGATCGAGGAGGATTTTCGGTAGCCATGCCATATTGACAACCGCAAATCTCCCTCAATCCCTCTTTTTCAAAGAGGGAAGTGCTTCGCTATATTCTGCATTGCGATTTACTTAGCGAATTTCAACAAACCCCTTTGTCGCGCACCCAACCACATCATCCGGAGGAAAACCATGGCCGATATCGAAATGCATCGCACCCACCACTTGGGACTCAAAGGCGCGCGTGCCGCGGCGGACAAGATGGCGGGCAAACTCGCCGATAAATTCGATCTTGCCGGCGAATGGAAGGGAAATACGCTACATTTCAGCCGTTCCGGCGTCAATGGCCAGTTGATCGTCACCGATCACGACATGAATCTTGCAATCACGCTGGGCTTCATGCTGAAAATGATGAAAGGGCCGATTGAAAAGGCGATCCATGAGCAGCTGGATAGCGTGCTCGATTCGGAACCGGCTGTAAAAGCGGCAGCCAAAGCAACGACGAAGGTTGTTGCAAAAAAACCGGTGGCGAAGAAAAAATAGTTTTGGGTGATGGGGCTTTGTAGGATGGGTGGACCGAAGCGATACCCATCACAGATGTTCGACGCTTGATGGGATCACTGCGCTCCACCCATCCTACGATTTCGCAAGCCGCTCCCACACTTTGACGATCGCAAACGGTTCAGGATGCTTATCGAGCAAACGCTCGATAAGCATCGTTTCACGCTCGGCAATCGTTTCAAGAAAGTAGTCTGCGCCGTTCATGTGCATGAACGCACTGAAACCGGCCTCGAGGAATCGCTGGATCTCGCCCAACCCCGCCAGCGCCGCAGGGCGGCGCAACATTTTTAACGTGGTGTAGATCAATGGCTTTTTGACCACTCGATCCAGCCCTTTGCCGACTTCGCGCATCAATGCCACTTGCCGCAGCCGATCCACGCGTCGATCAACAACGCGAAATGCCGATGCATAGTTAGCCTCAGTGATTGGCACGGCACCAAGTTGCCGCGCGATCGCCTGGTCGAATTCTTCGGCCAATACGTCGAGTTCCAGCGCGCGATCGACAGTGTCGAAGGCGAACTTCGGCAGCACCCGTTTCATCGTCGGATACATGCGAATCAAATCGCGATCGCGTATCGCCGAATCCTTGGTGCCGTAAAGCTCATCCAAAAAGAACGCAACGGCCCTTGTATATCGCGGATCCGCCGCCAAATCAGCATAGCAGCGGCGCAATCGCTGCTGCTGCCAGAGTTTTACAGCTTTGATGGCCGCGTGAAATGCCTCGTCGCTCGCATCAGCGCGCGCTTCGCGTCCACGCAAGGCTTCCAGTTGTTTCAGTCGTTCAAGCATTGATGTTGAGTCCATAGGCCATACATCACCACCAACGCGTAGAGTAAACCATCGAATCGAATTGTCTTATGTCTGCTCAAGACTGTCAGGCACTGGTATTCTAATCATCCAACACCGAACCATATCGACAAATGGATCTAAGCGAACCCACCCCACTCAATTCGACCTCCCTGCATACGTCATTCGCCGCCGCGCACAACGCCTATCAACGCGATCGAATGCCGTCCGTATCGACACGGCGCGACGCGTTGTTGAAACTGGAGAATCTGCTCGTTGAAAATACGGCCGCGATCGAATCCGCCATCAGCGCGGATTTTGGCAATCGCAGCGTGCATGAGACGCGCCTGCTTGAAATATTCCCCGCCATCGGCACCGTGCGCGACGCACGCAAACACTTGAAATCGTGGATGAAGTCAAAGCGTTCCTGGGCATCGATGTGGTTTCTGCCGGCACGCAACGAAATTCGTCCACAGCCACTTGGCGTCGTTGGCATCATCGTGCCGTGGAATTACCCGATTCTGTTGGCAGTGGCACCGCTCGCCGGCGCACTTGCGGCAGGCAATCGGGTGCTGATCAAGATGAGCGAACTCACGCCTCAAACCAGCGAACTTTTCGCAACATTGATCACGAAATATTTTTCGGCCGATCATGTAAGTGTTATCAACGGCGGCGTCGAGGTCGCGCGCGATTTTGCTGGCTTACCGTTTGATCATCTTTTATTTACGGGTTCGTCCGCCGTCGGCAAACAAGTGATGCGCGCCGCCGCCGAGAATCTCACACCGGTCACGTTGGAACTCGGTGGAAAATCGCCGGCGATCATCGGGCCGGAATGCAAGATCGATGAAGCCGCCGACAAGATCATGTTCGGCAAATTGCTGAACGCGGGGCAGACTTGCATCGCGCCGGATTACGTTTTGCTGCCGCGCGCGCAGGAGCAGGCATTCGCGACCGCCGCGCAGCGTTCGGTGGCTGCACTCTATCCGACGCTGGTTCGCAACAAAGACTACACATCAATCGTCAACGAGCGCCATCATGATCGACTCATTGGCTATCTGGAAGATGCGAGCATGCGCGGCGCATCGGTATTGCCCATTTCGCCCGCCAATGAATCGCTGGCAGGCACAGGAAAAATTGCGCCGACACTGATTGCCAATGTCACCAACGACATGCGCGTCATGCAGGATGAAATTTTTGGTCCGATTCTGCCGCTGGTGCCTTACGACAATCTCGACGAAGCAATCCGCTACGTGAACGCGCGACCTCGTCCCCTGGCGCTCTATTATTTTGGCAATTTCGATGATCACATTCAGCGGGTGCTGAACGAAACCGTTGCCGGCGGTGTGACCATAAACGACACGCTGCTGCACATTTCGCAAGAGTCGTTGCCGTTCGGCGGTGTTGGGCCTTCCGGCATGGGTGCGTATCACGGCAAGCATGGGTTCGAGACATTTTCAAAAATGAAACCAATTTTTCATCAGTCGCCGGTAAATGGCTTGGCCTTGTTCAAGCCGCCGTTTGGAAAACGGTTTGATACGTTGATCAAGATGTTGTTGCGGTAGCTTTTATGCAATTCTGAAATTCAAAAATAAGTGTCATCCCGAGCACAACGAAGGATCTCGTCATTGCAACGCGATCCTTCGCTGCGCTCAAGATGACAGTACATTTTTTGGGGAAATTGAATACTGGATTGCGCGATAATATCCGTCCCGCCACTCACTCCGATCCCCGCCATGGCCCTCGACAAAGTAGAAAAACAATCCGCGTCCGATAAAGCCGCTCCAACTGTCCCCGCCCCCATCCCCCTCGACAACATCGTCACCAGCAAACATAAAATTCGCATCAACGGCGAGACCATTGCCTATACGGTGCGCTGCGGCACAGTGGTGTTGAAAGAAGACGGCGAAAAGGACGGCAATCGCGAAGCCGACAAACCGCGCGCAACACTCTTTTTCATCGCCTACACCAAGGATGGCGTCAAGGATCCTGCCAAGCGCGCGCTGACGTTTTCCTTCAACGGCGGACCGGGATCATCGAGTGTATGGCTGCATCTGGGTGTGCTCGGCCCGAAGCGCGTGAAGCTCGACGCAGAAGGCAATGCGCCTCCGCCGCCATATCAATTGGTCGATAACGAATATTCGCTGTTGAGCGAAACCGATCTGGTGTTCATCGACCCGATCGGCACCGGCTACAGCCGCATGCTCGATGGCGAGAAAACGAAAGAATTTCACACCTATCAGCGCGACCTCGACAGCGTTGGCGAATTCATCCGCCTCTACACTTCGCGCAACGAACGCTGGGCGTCGCCGAAATTCATCGCCGGCGAATCCTACGGCACCACCCGCGCGGCGGGGCTTTCCTCGCTGTTGCAGGAAAAGTACGGCATGTATTTAAACGGCCTGATGCTGTTTTCAACCGCGCTTGATTTCAGCGCATTTCGTTTCATGCAGGGCCACGATCTGGCGCACGTATTGTTCCTGCCCACCTATGCCGCGACGGCCTGGTATCACAAGCGGCTCGACAAGCGATTGCAAGCCAAAACGCTGCGCGCGGTGATCGATGAAGTCGAAGTGTTCGCAGAAGGCGAATACAACGCCGCACTTTTTCTCGGTGACAAACTCGATGCCAAGTCGCGCGACGCGATAGTCACCAAACTCACGCTGTACACCGGGCTTTCGCGCGCCTACATCGAATCGACCAATCTCCGGATTCAGATCCACCGCTTCTGCAAAGAATTGTGCCGCGATGAGCACCGCACCGTCGGCCGGCTTGACAGCCGCTTCAAAGGCATCGAACGCGACGCGGCCGGCGAGAATCTCGAAAGCGACCCGGCGCACACCAATCTCGATGGCGCGTATGCGGCGTGCATCAACGATTACCTGCGGCGTGAATTGAAGTTTGAGTCCGATACGCCATACACCATGATTTCCAAGCTCTATATGAGCTGGGATTTCGGATCAAAGGATCAGCACCTCAATGTCGCGGAGAGCCTGCGCAAGGCGATTTGCAATAATCCGCACATGAAGGTGTACGTGGGCTCGGGATACTACGATCTCGCCACGCCGCATTTTGCCAGCGACTACGTGCTCAATCACATGGCTCTCGACAAAACACTCTCCGGCAACATCAGCAAGTTCTACTACGAAGCCGGGCACATGATGTACGTGCATATACCGTCACTGAAGCTACAGGCGAAGCACTTGCGGGATTTTGTGAAAAAGGCGGGTTGAGGTAAAGGCGTAGGTAACAACAGCCTACACCACAGCATCAAACACCAGCACCGGCGAGCGTCTCCAAGCGTTTTCGTCCGGAAATCCTCGCCAGTGCTTGTGTTTTTCCTTCAGGATTGCGCAGGCGTCTTGTTCAACCACGCCACCAACATCCCCAGCAACAGCATGCAAATCGTATCGAACACGATTTGCTGCGCAACCAGATCCGAGGGAAGGCGCTGTACTGCGAAGTAAATCAGGTACATGGGAATTGTTGATACCACCGCGATGGCGGCACCGAAGCGCAAGCCCTGCGCAATGACACCTTTGTCGGCCTGATGTCCCATCCGGTAAATCCATGTCAGACCGATGCCGATCAGCAAGTGCGCGAACAGCATGAAACCAAAGTATCCCTGCGCTTCGCTCTCCGGCCGGAATATCGATGGCAGGCGCAAATAGTCGCCTTGAAGCAAGACCGCATGCACCGCGAACCCCGCCATCAACGCCGCGAACGCCATGACCAGTGACGAAATCACAAATTTCTTGTTCATCTTTTCCCCCTCCGAATGAATGGTGGAAAAGAGTCTATTCCTCCGCGCCGGCAGTGGCAATGCGCGTTACGTTTCGCTACTTTCCGTTACCCACGCCCGCCTTGGAACCCCATAACTCATTGAGGCGCGCATCGCGACCGCAGCCGTTGCGGTAGTACTTGTAGCGGATCGGGTTCTTGAGGTAGTAATCCTGGTGATAATCCTCGGCCGGATAAAACTCTTTGGCGGCAGTGATCTCGGTGACGATGGTGCCTTTGAACGGTTTGCTTTTATCGAGCGCCGCTCTGGACGCTTCGGCGGCAGTTTTTTGTGCGTCATCCGTGTAAAAAATACCGCTCCGATACTGCGTGCCGCCGTCGCAAAATTGCCGGTCTTTGGTGATCGGATCAATGTTGTGCCAAAACACATCAAGCAAGCGGTCGTAGCTCACTTTTGCCGGGTCATAGACAATTTCGACCGCCTCGGTATGACCAGTTCGCCCACTGGAGACTTCCTGATAGGTTGGGTCTTTCTTAAATCCACCAATGTAGCCGGAGGTAGTGGAAATGACGCCATCGAGTTTGTCGAACGGCCCCTCCATGCACCAGAAGCAGCCACCGGCGAAAATGGCGTGCGCGGTTTTTGTGACGACGGTGCCTTTCGCCGGGACGGCGAGCGCGGCTTTACCTGTGTTGACGGAACCTTGTGCAAACGCCACCGCGCCGGCGAGTGCTGCGAAGGCGGATATGAGCGTCAGGATTCCAAAAAATTTACGAGTTACAAAGCGAGTCACAGTAATACTCCCATGTTTAAACAAGATTGGTCGAACAATACCTAGAAGCCTTTCAGCCTATGTGATCACGCGTTCGTTCGATTTCATCAGGTATGCTGATTATCCGACAACATTTCCCGCAATCCGTTCATGAATACAACGCTTCGCAAATATCCCTTTCGCCTCGTCAACGTTTTCGCCGAATCCACTTTCGGCGGCAATCCGCTCTGCGTGTTTGAATCCGGCGAGGGCTTGAGTGACGCCGAGATGCAATCGCTCGCACTGCAATTCAATCTTTCCGAAACCACGTTTATCTCGCCCGCCAAAGACGCCGGCGCGGAAGTACGTATTTTTACGCCGGCTTTCGAGATGGCTTTTGCCGGTCACCCCACACTGGGCAGCGCGCATGTGGTTCGCGAATTGTTCAATCTCGGCGATGCGCTCACGTTGAAAATGAAGGCCGGTGTCATTCCCGTCGAGGCCAACGGCGACGCGTGGACATTCACCGCCAACCCCCCCCGCTACCGCGAATTCGCGATGCCGCGTGCCGAACTGGCCGCGATTCTTGGCTTGAACGCCGAAGACATTCTTGACGGTGTTGCGTGGGTTGATACCGGTTCCGAACAACTCATTGTCCCGCTCGCCAGCGCCGATGCCGTGCGGCGCACCCAACCGATCACTGACCGGCTTGCAAAAATATCCAGCGCGGCCGGTCGATCAATGGCCTACGTGTTCGCGCCCAACGGAGAGGGACAATTGCTGTCGCGATTTTTCTTTTTCAAGCATGGCAGCGTGGTGGAGGATCCGGGTACCGGGTCAGCAACGGCCAACTTGGGGGGCTGGTTTCTGAGCCGCAATACACCGTTGCCGATCACGCTCGCGATCGACCAAGGCGACGCCACCAACCGGCCCTGCCGCATTGGACTATCGGTGGGTGTGGATCGGAAAATTCGCGTGAGCGGGCGGGTGCTGGAGATTGGGCGGGGCGTGGTTTCGCTGCCTTAGTGCCTAAGTGCCTAAGTCTTTTGCTATAGATCAAGGTATTAGGGGGGAGCCAAATCCTTGGGAACCTGATACCCAATATTTGTCCACGCCAGATGGGGCCGATAAACATAGTCGTCATTTTGTGCGGTGATGATTTGCAGAACGTTCGAAAGCCGCCGTATGAAATTCGCCGTGATCTGTCCGGCAGTCACGCTATCGACATCGGTACACCTTTGACGTGCGAAATCCGCGCCAATTGCGACGTTAAGACACATCAGGAGCCTGAGGGGATGAATCGTTTGGCAACAAAAAACGTGCAATGTGATCACCCATGTGTGGTGGGGGTGCGTTCCGATGCTGCATCTTTTGTGCTCGTCTCAATTATGATTGCAGCAACCGGTTCGGCGCCTACTCGGCGGGATCAACAACAGCCTGGTCACGGTTGCACACAGCCGTCATATTTGCGCTACCGTTGGCGAGGGAATTTGGTTTGGAAAATGATCGCAGAATTGCCGAAGTTTCTACTTCGGCCCAGCCATTTTTCCAAGATTCATAATTCATGTAATTTATTTAATTAACGTTATAACCTTTTGATTATTCTTATGATCTTACATATTGAGCGAGCCACCCGCTTCCATGCATTGCACAACGGGCCTGCTGCATTCGTCATACCCAACCCCTGGGATGCCGGTTCGGCGCGCATGCTGGCGGGCTTAGGCTTCCAGGCATTGGCCACATCAAGCGGTGCCGCTGCCGGCGTGTTGGGGCGGCGCGACGGACACATCACGCGCGAAGAATGCCTGGCGCAAATTCGCTCAATCGTTGAGGCAACCGATCTGCCACTTGCCGCGGATCTCGAAAAAGGCTTTGGCGACACGCCGGAAATCGTCGCGGAGACGATTCGGTTGGGTGCCGCGGCGGGTTTGGTCGGCGGCTCGATCGAAGATGCGACCGGCGATGCGGCGCGACCGTTATTTGATTTTTTGCATGCGGTCGAACGTGTCGCGGCGGCAGCGGAAGCGTCCCGTGCCCTGCCCTTCAAATTCATGTTGACCGCGCGCGCTGAGAATTACTTGCGCGGGAAGCCAGATTTGGATGACACGATCAAGCGTTTGCAGGCATATGAAGAGGCCGGGGCGGATGTGTTGTTTGCACCGGGTTTGCCCGATTTGGATGCCGTGCGCACGGTGTGCTCGGCATTGACCAAGCCGGTCAATTTCATGGTCGGCATCAAGGGCAAATCGTTTAGTGTTGCTGAGCTCGAAGCCGCAGGTGTGAAACGGATCAGCCTGGCGACGTCGCTTTTTCGCGCCGCGATGACGGGGTTATTCGATGCGGCGATGGAAATCAAGGAACACGGGACATTTGGCTATCTGGATCACACGCTGCCTTCGCCGAAATTGGCCAAGTTCATGAAGTCATGATTCTGGAAGTTGCGACGCTGGAAGTACGCCCCGGGCAGGAGTTGGAATTTGAAACTGCGTTTCGCGAAGCCTCTTTGATCATTGCCGGAATGCCGGGCTATCTGTCGCATGAGCTGCAACGATGCATCGAAAAGCGCAACCGGTATTTATTGCTGGTAAATTGGCGCGCCTTGGAGGATCACACCGTGGGGTTTCGCGGGTCGGCGGAGTATCAGCGCTGGAAGGCGTTATTGCATCATTTTTATGATCCGTTTCCAACCGTGAAGCATTTTGAGCGGGTGGGTTAGTCACCACACAATCCAAATAGTACCGCTGTCATCCTGAGCGTAGCGAAGGATCTCGTCGCATGAGCGAGATCCTTCGCTACGCTTAGGATGACAGCTTTATTTTTCGGCTGGTCGAGGAAGGCAATTCTCGTGGGCGCGCAAACTCGCGGCAAATCTAATAAAGCACCACTGACCGAATCGATTCCCCGCTCTTCATCAGATCAAATCCCTCGTTGATCCGCTCCAGCGGCAGCGTATGCGTGATCAAATCGTCGATGTTGATTTTGCCTTCCATGTACCAATCGACAATTTTCGGCACATCAGTACGCCCTCGCGCGCCGCCGAACGCGGAGCCTTCCCACTTGCGGCCGGTGACGAGCTGAAATGGCCGTGTGCTGATTTCCGCCCCCGCTTCTGCGACGCCGATAATGATTGAGCGGCCCCAACCCTTGTGACAGCATTCCAGCGCCTGACGCATGGTTTTGGTATTGCCGATACATTCAAAGCTGTAGTCGGCGCCACCATCGGTGAGCTGCACAATCGTATCGACGACGTTTTCCGTATTTTTCGGGTTGATGAAATGCGTCATACCGAATTTCCTTGCGAGTGCTTCGCGCGCCGGATTCAGATCGACGCCGATGATTTTGTCGGCGCCGACCATCTTCGCACCCTGGATCACGTTCAAACCGATCCCGCCCAAGCCGAACACCACCACGTTGGCGCCTGCCTCGACCTTTGCCGTGAAGATCACGGCGCCGATACCCGTGGTGACGCCGCAACCGATGTAGCAAACCTTGTCGAAGGGTGCATCGTCGCGGATTTTTGCGAGCGCGATTTCAGGTACCACCGTGTGATTGGCAAAGGTTGAAGTACCCATGTAGTGAAAAATGGGTTTGCCAACTATTGAGAAGCGGCTGGTGGAATCAGGCATCAGCCCCTTGCCTTGCGTCGTGCGGATCGATTGGCACAAATTGGTTTTACGCGAGAGGCAGAATTTGCATTGCCGGCATTCCGGCGTGTACAGCGGGATAACGTGGTCGCCCTTTTTCAGTGATGTCACGCCCGCGCCGACATCGACCACGATGCCGGCACCTTCATGGCCGAGGATCGAGGGGAATACACCTTCTGAATCGGCACCCGAGAGCGTGTAATAGTCGGTGTGGCAAATGCCGGTCGCTTTGATTTCGACCAGCACTTCGCCAGCCTGCGGGCCTTGCAAATCGACTTCTTCAATGGTGAGCCGAGCGCCGGCTTTCCAGGCGATGGCAGCTTTGGTTTTCATGTTTGGACTCTCTGGTATTTGCAGATCGATTTGTTCGAAATTAATGCGTCGTGGCTGTCTTTTGACCACCGCAAATCCCCCTCAATCCCCTTTAAAAAGGGGAGGCACTTCGAAGGAGAGTTCGCGATACTTGCAAGCATTTTCCGGAGAAAACGTCAACCTATACCGTCGCTCCTCCCTTTGAAAAAAGGAGGCTGGGAGGGATTTGCAGTGGTTACAAAGAGATACTTCGCACAATCGTCGCAGCCCGCCTACTCACCCACAACATCCGCCCCCTTCGGCGGCACAAACACAAAATCCTTTGCATCAATTTTCGGGTTGCGCTCGAATTGCGTGAAGGTGATACGCGTGCGATTGCCGAACGCGTCGTTCAATTCCATTGCCGCCAATAGACCTTTGCGAAACCCGACGCGAAATTTTTCGACGCCTTCGTCTTTTTGGCGAGGCAGCGCATCCAGCCAATCGATACCATCTGCATCCCCGGAGGCGACTAACGTAAAGGCTTTGTCGATGTCGTTCTTTCCCGACAACAGCGCGGCAGGCGTGCTGGAAAATGCTTGCCCAAGCTTTTTCACCGAGACTTGATTCAAATCTGGATCGAAGAATGAGACCTTGTTGCCGTCGCCGACAATGAGTTGCGCCGGCTTTTCATACACCCAGCGAAATTTTCCCGGGCGCACGAATGTTAGTGTGCCGGCAGTCTTTTGCGTTTGTTTGCCTTGCGCATCAAATACCGCCTGATCAAATTTTGCGCGGCCGGATTGGACGGTGGAGACGAAGGATTGGAAATCCGAAATCGCGTTGGCGGATGCGAGCATCGATACACACATCACTAGCGCGCAAAGTCCTGTCGAAATTCTCCTCATGATTCGGCCCGATTCGGTGCCAGTATTTCGCGATTGCCATTCGATTGCATCGACGACACCAGTCCGGCCTTTTCCATATCCTCCAGCAAGCGCGCGGCACGGTTGTAGCCTATGCGCAAATGCCGTTGCACCAATGAAATCGACGCGCGTTTGTTTTGCAACACAATTTGCACGGCCTGATCATATAGCGGGTCCGATTCTGCCGCGCCGCCGCCTTCCAATGGTATTTCCATCGAGGCATCGGGCGAATCAAGTATGCCTTCGATGTATTGCGGC
Organism: Betaproteobacteria bacterium; assembly: GCA_043744315.1. Classification (GTDB taxonomy): domain Bacteria; phylum Pseudomonadota; class Gammaproteobacteria; order Burkholderiales; family Usitatibacteraceae; genus UKL13-2. The sequence continues at coordinate 11,569 of JAYTUX010000458.1, forward strand.
TCGCCCTGACGCTTCAAATGTTCGACCACTCGATGCACTTCTGCGTCGCCCACGAATGCGCCATGCACACGTTGCGGCATGCCGCTGCCGGGTGGCAGATACAGCATGTCACCCTGCCCCAGCAACGCCTCAGCACCTTGCTGATCGAGAATCGTGCGCGAATCGATCTTCGATGAAACCTGGAACGCCACCCTAGTCGGCACATTGGCCTTGATGAGTCCAGTAATCACATCCACGCTCGGACGCTGAGTGGCGAGTACCAGGTGAATGCCCGAGGCGCGGGCTTTTTGCGCGAGGCGTGCGATCAGTTCTTCCACCTTCTTGCCGACCACCATCATCATGTCGGCCAATTCGTCGATCACGACCACGATCAATGGCAACGGCTCGAGTGGTTCCGGCGACTCCGGCGTCAACGAAAATGGATGTGGCAACGGCTTGCCTTTTTCCTTTGCTTCGCGGATTTTTGTGTTGTAGCCCGCCAGATTTCGTACGCCGACCGCACTCATCAACTTGTAGCGCCGATCCATTTCCGCCACGCACCAATTCAAGGCGTGGCCGGCCAGTTGCATGTCGGTCACAACCGGGGAAAGTAGATGCGGAATACCCTCGTAGACGGAGAGTTCCAGCATCTTCGGGTCAATCAAGATCAGCCGGACTTCATTCGCGGTCGCCTTGTAAACCAGTGACAAAATCATCGCATTGATCGCGACCGACTTACCCGATCCGGTCGTACCCGCGACCAGCACATGCGGCATTTTGGCAAGATCAGCGACGACCGCACGTCCCGCAATATCTTTGCCCATTGCAATCGCCAGTTTGGAATGCGTCGCGCTGTAGACTTCCGAGCCTAGAATCTCCGATAGGCGCACGATTTCCCGTTTCGGATTGGGGATTTCCAGTCCCATATGCGAGGTGCCGGGAATGGTCTCGACCACGCGAATGGAAGTTACCGACAAGGCGCGCGCAAGATCGCGCGAAAGGTTCACGATCTGCGCGCCTTTCACGCCGACGGCCGGCTCAATTTCATAGCGGGTGATGACCGGGCCGGGATGCGCGGCAACCACCTTTGCCTGCACATTGAAATCGAGCAACTTGCGCTCGATCAGGCGCGAAGTGAATTCCAGCGTCTCATTGCTCGGGCGCTCGATCGACGCGTCGGCAGGATCGAGCAGCGCGATCGGTGGCAACGGTGAATCGGGCAAATCTGAAAACAGCTGGACCTGTTTTTCTTTGCGCACGCGGTCGGATTGTGGAATGTCAGTGACGGTCGGCTCGATCCGGATCGGCGGGTGATCCTCGATGATCCGCTTCATTTCTTCAACCTTTTCTTCGCGCGCTTCAACCGCCAGCTCACCCACGCTGCGGTCGCGCCGCGCATCCATTTTTCCTTTGGCCGTTAACCACAGCCACTCGACGCCGGCCCCGACTTTCTCGGCGAGACGAATCCAGGAGAGCCCGCTGAACACCGACAATGCGCCCGCGCACACCGCGAGCAACAGAAGCGTTCCGCCGGTGAAACCCAACGCTGTCTGGATGCCATCGGCGAACAGGCCGCCAATCACGCCGCCCGGCCCATTCGGCAGCGGTACGGTCATCGAATGCAATCTTAGCGCTTCAAGCGTACTGGACGCCAGCAACAGGATCACAAACCCGATCAACGCGATGGCTAAGTTGC
>JAYTUX010000459.1:0-13177 GCA_043744315.1 Betaproteobacteria bacterium
ATATTTCTCGCCGCGCGCGGTTTTGATGCGTTGCCCTACCATGCGGGGCTTGACGCCGCCATGCGCACGGCGAACCAGAAACGCTTTTTGCAGGAGGAAGGCGTGGTGATGGTGGCCACCATCGCGTTCGGCATGGGCATCGACAAATCAAACGTGCGTTTCGTTGCACACATGGATTTGCCGAAAAGCATCGAAGGCTATTACCAGGAAACCGGTCGTGCGGGCCGCGATGGTTTGGCGGCGGACGCGTGGATGGCGTACGGCATGGCGGATGTGGTGTTGCTTAAGCAAATGGTCGATGGCTCGGAAGCGGGAGAAGAGCGGAAGCGCCTGGAGCGGCAAAAACTCGATGCGCTGTTGGGTTTTTGCGAATCCACCCGTTGCCGGCGTCAAACGCTGCTGGAGTATTTCGGCGAGGCGCGCGCAGCCGCCTGCGGCAATTGCGACAACTGTCTTAATGCACCGGAAACCTGGGATGGCACGCTGGCCGCGCAAAAGGCCCTGTCTTGCATCTATCGTACCGGACAACGATTTGGTGTCGTACATCTGGTGGATGTGCTGCTCGGCAAATCGACCGAACGGGTGATTCAGTTTGGACATGATCGCCTGACGACGTTTGGCGTTGGCGGCGAACTCTCGGACGTGCAATGGAAAGGCGTGTTTCGACAACTGACCGCGATGGGATATCTCACGGTCGATGTGGAGGGCTTTGGCGGCCTCAAACTGTCCGGCACGAGCAAACCCGTGCTGAAGGGCGAGCAACGCGTCACGCTGCGTTTGCAGGCCGCGACGAAGGCCAAAAAGGCACGCCGTGATCCCGGCGCGCGCAGTGTTGAACGCAACGGTATCGCCACGCAGGATGAATCGCTGTGGCAGGCCTTGCGTGAAACACGCCTCAAGATTGCGCGCGAACAAGGTGTGCCGCCCTATGTGATTTTTCACGATGCGACGCTGCAAGCGATGATCATAGAGCGGCCGCAGAACCTTCGGGAGTTCGGCACCATCAGCGGCGTGGGCGAGCGAAAACTGGAAAAATACGGCGAGGCGTTTCTCGGCGTATTAATGGCGCATTCGTGACGATTTGTGTGCGTTCATCGCCGACTCGCACATCGCGTACACTGGTCACCGCGATTCCACCGAAAGTGTCCCATGCAACAGACCGAATACCGCGTCGTCACGGAGTACATTGAACTCAATCAATTGCTGAAAGTCTGCGGACTTGCGTCTAGCGGCGGCGAAGGTGCCGCGCGCGTGACCGAAGGCAATGTACGCGTCGATGGTCAACCTGAATTGCGCAAGCGCTGCAAAATTCGCGCGGGGCAAGTGGTGCAATTGGGCGATGTGCGGATTGCAGTGCTGTCTGCCGACCCGGCCGAGATTGCCGCACTGGCTGAAGCGCGGATCGAGTTGGCGCGCGTGAAGGCGGCCAAGAAAAAAGCGGGAAAATCTCCACCAGGGGTTTGGGCACCGACGGGGGCCAAACCCGGGGTGAAATTCCGCGCAAAAGTGGCGGGCAAGCCTTCGCCGAAAAGTGGCGGTGCCTTAGGAAAACCCAAACCGAAAACCAACGTGTTTGCCGAAAAGGCCGAAGCGCATCGGCGCAATCGAAAACCCTGATTTGGAACGATTCCCGCGTGCCGACGCAAATGCGCACGTAGAATGTCGCTCCCACGGCACAAACCGCAATCACCACTGGAACTATCATGAAAAGAACCGAACTCGAAAAAGCCAAAGCCAGCAGGATCGCCGGCAACATGAAACTGCATGGCATTCCGGATCGGTTCGGCAAGGACGCCGGCGCATTGGTCGATAAGCGCGAACAACGCAAACGCGATCAGGAGCTGGGATTGATACCGTATGCGGTCAAATTGCAGGGTGACCTCATCAATCAGATCAAGGCACTCGCCGCGAGTCAGGATAAATCGCTGAACGACATCACGGCCGAGTTGCTGACCAAGGGTCTCGCGAAAAAATAGCCGATGGCGCTCAAGGCGACCGTCCACAAAGTCGAGCTCGCCGTATCGGACATGGATCGCGGCTATTACGCGAGCCACTCGCTAACGCTGGCGCGACACCCGTCGGAAACGAGTGAGCGCATGATGGTGCGCTTGCTCGCCTTCGCCATGTATGCCGATGAAATGCTCGCCTATGGTCGCGGCCTGTCGGCAGACGACGAGCCGGCGTTGTGGAAAAAGGATCTCACCGGCAATATTGAACTGTGGATCGATGTCGGATTGCCCGACGAGCGCGAATTGCGCAAAGCCTGTGGCCGCGCGCGGCGCGTGGTGCTGCTTGCGTATGGCGGGCGCGGCGTCGGCATTTGGTGGAACGCAAATCAGGTGGCGCTGGAGCGCCTCACCAATCTGGATATTCTCGATATTCCGATCGAGGCCTCAACAGCGATGGCAGCACTCGCGGATCGCAACATGCAGATCAACGCGACGTTGCAGGATGGGCATATTTTTATCGGCAATACGGCTCAGACCGTGCTGGTGGAACCGGTTACATTGAAGCGGTTAATGGATCAGCGGTCGTCGAATCAGTGAGGCACCGTTGAAATCACAAACAGTCTAGACTCCAACACAGGCGCGGCTTTCGGAGCGAAATGCCGTCGAAACCCGCGCCGATCGGGCGTTCGCGTTTGCTTGGCGCAAGGTACTATTTCGTCGCAGACCCAACCGCCCTCACCGCAATCGGCACATTGCACAATTCAATATGCCCCGCCGGCACTTTGTACCAGGTGCCACCGCGATTCCTCAGCGCTTCGACGAGCGAGGCAAACAATGGCGTTTCCGTACGGATCACCTCCAGATCGGTGCGCTCAGCACGTGGCACATCGACGGCCACACGCACACGATTGATCGGCACACGTTGCGAGGCGTTTTCGTAGAATCCCATCGCGCCGCCGCCGCGCGGCAAACTGGATAGCAGCGGCATGCCTTGAACCACGCGACCGAGCAAGGTGATGTTGCGATCGAGATGGCGTGGCGCATGGCCAGTAACGGCGTAGAGTTCGGCACCGCTGCCGCTAGTGTCGGCGTTGTCGCGACCGGCACCGACCATGCCGTAACAATGCGCAAGCCAGGTGCGCCCGGTTTTCGGATTGCGCCCGACGGGAAAGCCATTCGAGAATCCGACTTGCGGCGCATAACCGTCGATGTCAGGCAGGCGCGTGAAGGCCAATTTCGCGTCGATTGCGCGAGTGAATTCCGGCGCGAGACTCGTTTTGCCATTCTTCATCGGTCGCGGATTTTTTTCATCGGGGTCGCCCCACTGCGCGACATAGTTATCCTGCGAGCGAACGATCGCGAGCCCGTCGAAATATCCCTCCCGCGCCAACGCGCGGATGTTGGCGGCGTGGGCAGGTGCATAGGCGGCGGAGATTTCGATCACCACGCGGCCCGTCGGTAAATCCATGTAAATCGTGTTGTCCAAATCCAACGCGCGCCAGTCTGTTGGCGACGATGCCGCCAGCAATTCGGAATAGGAACGCGAAGGTTTGGCGGCCGCGGTGGACGCCTCAGCCATTCCAATTACCGTCGCAATCGCCATCAATGCGCCCGCCATTAGAGTTTGACATCCCATTCGCTTGCAACGCACGGGCAAAGCCGCGTGACAGTTTGTCTTAGCCGATTTCATAACGGTCACGTCCCCCCTGTTTGGCGCGATACAGGGCATCGTCCGCGCGTTTGATTAACTCGTCAAGGTTCGCCGCCGCGTCGCTCGCCTCGACAAAACCCATACTGAATGTCAACGAACGATCGGCAGGCAGACCTGCAACCTTAAGCATTTTGACCGCATCGCGAAGGCGCTCGAACACCTGTGGTGCCTGCGCCAGATCGGAACCCGGCATGACGATCAGGAATTCTTCGCCGCCATAGCGTCCGAGCCGATCATTGCTGCGCAATTGGTGGGTGCAAACGGTGGCGAAGGCGGTGAGCACAGCATCGCCGACCGCGTGGCCGCATTCGTCATTGATCGATTTGAAGTGATCGATATCAATCAAGCCGAAACACACCCGCACGGGCACTTTGCGGCCAGGGTGCAGTTGATCGTCAGCGAATCGGACAATGCTGCGGCGATTGGGCAGGCCGGTGAGATCGTCGCGCAACGCAAGGTTGGCGAAGCGCCGGTTCTGTTTGCCCTGGCGGTACAAATACCAACCCAAACCACCCAGCACGATCGACATCAGTGCAATCGCCAATACCAGCACCAGACGTCGCGCCTCGGATTCGCGCTCGCCGGCTCGCAGCAGCGCATTCTCCGCCTCTTTCTGCCGCACCTCGAAACGCGTCCGAGTCTCGACGGCGACTTTCTCGTGCGCCTCGGCGGCGCTCTTTTTCTCGGCCTCGCGCAACGACACCTGTGATTGGTACGCACGATTGAAATCGCCAAGTCGCGCGAACACCTCAGCGGCCGAGCCGAAATATGCAACGTCGATCGATGGCGCAATGATTTTGCTACGAATGGCCTCGGCGCGCGACAATGCGTCAAGGCTCTCGCGCCGCCGGTCGAGGTGCGCGAGCGTATTGGCACGCACCCGTTGAATATTGAAGATCATGGTGGCGTCGCCGGAATGAGTCAGCGGTGGCAGTGCGCTATCCAGGTGCGTCAGTGCCGCACTCCACGCGCCGTTCTTGACCGCAATCGCCCCAAGCCGATAATCGCAAAACGCAACGCCGATCGGATCATTGAGCAATTGGTATTGCGCCATGCTCTTCCTCGCGTGGGATTCCGCCATCGGCAAATCATTTAAACGCTCATAGACCAGCGCCATGTTGAAGTAAACGGTGGCCATTTCGTGGCGGCTGCTCTTTTCGGCATCCGACTCCACGGATTTCTTGTGATAGTCGAGCGCACGCAACAGGTCTTCGCGGCTGGAATTGTCATGCGTATACGCGCTGCCGATCGCGGAAAGGGTGCTGCGCGCAGCGCGGCTATCGCCCAACTCGACAAAACGCTGGTGCGCCTTGAAAAGCAACTCTAGCGAATCGGCGTTTCGACCGAGCAAGCCGTAGACAAACGCTTTCGAGACCATCGCGCCGGTTGCGGCGCGTTTGAGTCCCGCGCGCTCGGCGATAGCGATCGCTTCGTCGAACACCGGCTGAGCGTCGAGATATTTTCCCTGTTCCGCCAACACCACGGCGCGGGCGGCAAGAAATTCACTTTCACCTTCCGCGTCGCGCATATCCCGCGCAAGCATCAGCCCCTGCTCTGCAACCATGGTCAACGTCGCCGAATCCTCCATCTGTGCGACCGCCATCGCCTTCAGGCGCAGCGCGCGCAATTTGAGTTCCTTGTCGCCGTTGCTCGCACTTTGCCGAAGCCACTCTTCGCTCTCGCGGATCGATGCGCGCGGATCGTCGGCAACGCGGTGCTCGAGGGACTGAGTGAATTGATCGCGCGAGCTCAACGCGCCATGCGTGAATCCGGCAGCGAACAGCAAGCCGACAGCGATGATGGCGCACGCAGAGCGCATCATTTCAGACTCCGTTTTTCGGCTTTCTCTGGCAAACGACATCATTGTGAAGTATTAGAGTTTTGTGAGGCTTCGCTGCAACCGGATCGTCATTTTCCGAATCGGCAATTGATCTTTTTTCAGAGCGTTCTGTCGGGATGGCGACAGGCCGCCAAAACGCCAACTCGCTACTATCATCCGAAAAGCGCGTGCGCGCAATTGATGACACGCGATTTTACAAAGTCCGCGCCACGCGCTTTATGCACCAGCGAATTCCGCTATCCTTCGCCGATCAGCAATCTTGAATACAGAGTGCAATTTCGTGCCTGAGCAACTGCACTATTTCCATTGTCCCAAATGCCGGCATGCGCCGCTGCCAGTGAATCAATCGTTGCCGGCTGCATGCCCGGCGTGCGGGCTAGTGCTCGCCAAATTTGCACAGCGGCTCGTTCGCCCTGAGCCGAGCCCCGACGATGAAGACGCGCCGCGCTGGAAATTCTGGGCGGGTCAGGTAGTCGATGCGCTACGCTACATTCCGCCAAAAGTTGAGCCCATTGCGTTCTGGGCGCGCGTCGTGATGTTGGCGGTGTTCATGCTTTGGGGATTCGGCTTGATCGCGATGGATTACCGCTACGGCGAAATGGGCGGCTCATTCATTCACGGCCCGCTGCTCGTGTTCCATGAAGCGGGCCATGTAATTTTCCGCTTGTTCGGCGAGTTCATGATGGTCGCCGGTGGAACGCTGGGCCAATTGCTGATGCCGGCGATTCTGTGCTGCGCACTCTTGTTGAAAAACCGCGATCCGTTCGGAGCCGCCATCGGGTTGTGGCTGTTGGGCGTGAGTGTGCTCGACATTGCACCTTATGTGTACGACGCGCTCAATCCGCAATTGGTGCTACTGGGCGGGCGCACCGGCGAGGAAGGTGGGCACGACTGGATTTATCTGTTGTCCGAAACCGGGCTCCTGAAACGCGCGCAAATGCTCGGCGCGCTCACCCATAAGTTGGGAGCGCTGGTGATGCTCATATCAATGGGTTGGGCGGCGTGGGTGCTTTGGCAGCAGAAAAGCCGCCTGGCCACGGAATTGCGCGAGAGCGTCGGCGGATAGCCGTGTGGTCGCAAAAAACAAAACTCAAGCACCGGCGAGGCGTTCCGGGATAAATGTCATCAAACGCCGCGCCAATGCTAGGGTTTGCAAACAGAAAAACATTCCGCGTTTCTAGCGCACCTTTTGGCCACCGCTGCCCGCGCGTCCAAACGACCGCGTCCCTACCGGCTTGTTTTGACCAGTGCCGAGCGGGTTGCCTTGCCGTTTTTGTTTCGCCGGCGCGCCGCCGGGTTTAGCGTGACTTTTCACTTGCGCGCGCCCCTGTCCCGGACGCCCTTGCGTGCGCCCACCCGGACGATGTCCCGGAGTCCGCAACTGAATCGGTTCGGGCTTTGCGTGCGGATCGGGCTCGAAGCCGGGAATCACGGCGCTGGGAATATCTCGCTTGATGAGGCGCTCGATCGCGTGGAGGTAGGCTTTTTCATCGATGCATACCAGCGAAATCGCTTCGCCTAACGCTCCCGCGCGGCCGGTACGGCCGATGCGATGCACGTAGTCCTCGGCGACGTTCGGCAAATCGTAATTCACCACGTGCGGCAATTGATCGATATCGATGCCTCGCGCGGCGATATCGGTGGCCACCAGCACTTGCAAGTCGCCGGTTTTGAATTCGGCGAGTGCCTTGGTGCGGGCACTCTGGCTCTTGTTGCCGTGGATCGCGAGCGAGGTGATGCCGTCCTTGTTCAGCAGTTCCGCAAGGCGGTTGGCGCCGTGTTTGGTGCGCGTGAACACCAGCACCTGATGCCAGTTCTGCGACTTGATGAGATGCGACAACAACTGGCGCTTTTTGTCGCGATCGACCGGATGGATTTTTTGCGTGATCGCTTCGACGGTCGAATTGCGGCGAGCGACTTCGATTAACGCCGGGTTATCGAGCAAGTTGTCGGCGAGCGTCTTGATGTCATCCGAGAAGGTCGCTGAGAACAACAAATTCTGGCGCTTAGGCGGCAGCAATTTCAGCACGCGTTTGATGTCGTGAATGAATCCCATGTCGAGCATCCGGTCGGCTTCATCAAGCACCAGAATTTCAACGTGCGACAAGTCGATTGCGCGCTGCTGATGCAGATCGAGCAGTCGGCCCGGTGTGGCAACCACAATATCGACACCGCGTTTTAGCGCCGAGATTTGCGGGTTGATGCCAACGCCGCCGAAAATCACCACGGACGAAAATTTTGCATACTTGCCGTAGGTACGAACCGATTCTTCGACCTGTGCCGCGAGTTCGCGAGTGGGTGTGAGAATGAGCGCGCGAACCGCTTTGGTGCCGGTGATTTTTTTCGAGGCAACCAGCGATAAACGTTGCAGCAATGGCAATACGAAACCGGCAGTTTTGCCCGTGCCGGTTTGCGCGCCGGCGAGAAGATCACCGCCGCCCAGCACCGCGGGTATCGCCTGCATCTGGATGGGGGTAGGGATGGTATAGCCGTGTTCTGTGACGGCGCGCACGAGTGACTCGGACAGGCCGAGGGAGGCGAATGACATGATTTACTTTTTGAGGAAGTCGGCCTGTCACCGCAAAGGGCGCCAGTCGGAGGCAAACGGGAGGGAAATTTACAGCGTCAGAACTGACGGCGGCGAAGAGACTGGTGAATCGCCGGATGCGTACATTGTACCACCGGCTACTCGGAGAAGACCAATCAAACCGTTACACGTACGTGGCGCGGCGCGTTCCGGATCATCCCGTAAAATGCGTGAACACATTTCCATGCGGCGGAGCAATGGGCGATTTATACGATTATTTTGACAACAATCCGGGTCGGCTCATTCACAAATGGTGGCACTACTTTGCAATCTATGAACGCCACTTGGGGGTATTTCGCAATCGGCCGATTCGCCTGCTCGAGTTCGGCGTGTTTCACGGTGGTTCGTTGCAGATGTGGAAGCACTACTTTGGCGGGCAGGCTCAGATCATCGGCGTCGATATCGACACGCGCTGTGCCCAGTTGGCTGAGCCCGGTATCGAAATCGTCATTGGCGATCAGGAAGACCCAAAGACCCATGCAATGCTGCGCGAAAAATATGGTGAATTCGACATCATCATCGACGATGGCGGGCACACGATGGGCCAGCAAATAACGACCTTCCAGCAACTCTATCCGGCGGTAAAGGCGGGCGGGATCTACTTTGCCGAGGATCTGCATACCAGCTATTTTCCAAAGTGGGGTGGCGGTGTCCGGCAGCCGGGGTCATTCATCGAATTCAGCAAGCGTTTGATCGACCAATTGCACGCCTGGTATTCACTGGACGGTGCACTCAAACGCGACCTGATCACGACCTCGGCGTATGGTATTCACTATTACGATTCGATCATGGTGATCGAGAAAGCCGCAATTCCGGAACCGGTGCAACTGATTACAGGTTATCCGTCATTTGAAGTCGATACGCTCGAGTATCTATTGCTCGCCGAACACGATTATCGCAAAGGCAAATTGAAATCGGCCATCGAGAAATGCGAGATTGCGTTGAAATATAAGCCAGACGCGGAACAGGCGAAAGCCATGCTGCAAAAACTTCAATCCGAACTGGTGCAACAGAGCGCGTAAAACCTGCCACGAATAATTCGCCGCTGCGTTGACCCGGAAATTCCGCTACGCGGATTGCGCCGCAAACTCCCAATACCGATCGCGAGCCAGCGTCGCGATCGGGCCGACGGGCAAGGTACGCGATTCATAGCGAATACACGGCATGACCTTGCCAAAATTGCCGGTATTGAAAATTTCAGTGGCGGTGTCCAGTTCGGGAGGCATGACGGTACGCTCCTCGACCGCGAACCCTTCCTTGGCCAGCAACGCGATGACGCGCGCGCGGGTGATACCCGACAAGAAGGTGCCGTTGGCAATCGGCGTGACTACTTTTCCATCGGCAGTGACAAGAAAAATATTCGACGTGGCGAATTCCGCAACGCGCCCTTCGCCATCGCACACCACGGCATTGTCGAATCCACGTGCATTCGCGTCGCGCAACGCGCGGGTGGTATTCGGATAGAGGCAGGATGCCTTGGCATCGGTTGGCGCGAACCGCGGATCGGGGCGACGATACTCGGAGAGACACGCCGAAAAACCTTTGAACGAAGGCATTGGCGCCTCGAACAAGGTCAACGCAAATCCGGAATTCGCGGCATTGGGAATCAGCAAACCGTCGGTGCCGAATACGAGCGGACGAATGTAGAGCGCCGCGTCGGCGGGAAATTGGGCGATGCCTTCACGGCAAAGCTTCATCATTTCATCCACCGAGTGGGGGCAGATCAGCCCAAGTCGCTCGGAGGATTGCACGACGCGCTCGAGGTGCAAACGCAAATCCGGCGTTTTGCCCGCAATCGATCGCGCGCCATCAAACACGGAGGAGCCCAGCCATACCGCGTGATCCATTGCACCGAACAACGGCGTGTTGCCGTCGGACCATTTGCCGTTGAAAAAAGTTAAATATTTGCCAGAAGCCGCATGCTGCAAATGAGACATTTTTTATTTACCTGGTGACGGAAGCATCAATTATCGCGCACGTGCGCCGAGCGATTCCACATCGCGATCCAATCGCAATGACAGCGGATCACCGGCGGTGAGGTCGTGTGTCGGGCGCAACGCGGGTGCCTCAACCAGCGGTTGAGGTGCTAAAGACAAAGGCACATTCGTTGGCTGCATGCTGCGCAGCCCGTAGCCGACGCCGAGGGCGCTCACAATGGCCAGCGTAAGGGCAATCCACTTGCGACGCGGAATCGTTCGAGCCGATACCCGTTCTGGCGTAGGGATAACAGTGTTCGCATCGCTTTCGGCACGCCGCTGCGCCGTGCGTTCGGTTTCCGCTTTTTTCAACGCTTTTTGCAGAATGCTCATCGACTCTCCATTCCGAATCATACCTGCGCGCGGGGCTACAATGACAGCCATCACGCGTGACAAAGCGCTCATCCCTACCGTTCGGTAACCCATGGAATCTCAAGCTGCCAAATTGCCCCGCGCTGCGCGCATCATTGTCACCGGTGGAACGTTCGATAAACACTACGACGAGATCAAGGGCGAACTCACGTTCAAAAATTCCCACTTGCCCAAGATCCTCGCGCAATCGCGCGTAACCTTGCCCATCGAGCTTGAAATCAATCAGCTGATCGACAGCCTGCAAATGCAGGACGAACACCGCGAACGGGTGCTGATGTCGTGCCGCAGCGCACCGGAAGCATGCATTGTCGTTATTCATGGCACTGACACCATGGCCGAAACGGCGCGCGTGGTCGGCAATGCCGGGCTTGCCAAGACCATCGTTTTCACCGGCGCGATGATTCCCTATTCAGTGCAGGGCTCCGACGCGCTCTTCAACCTTGGGTTTGCATTGGCGGCGGCCGAATCGCTGCCGGCGAACACCTATGTCGCGATGAACGGACGTACATTCACGTGGAATCGGGTCCGCAAAAACAAAACGGACGGGGTATTCGAGCAGGCCGATTAATCTGCAAATTGATCGGCCTGCAGCGCCGACCAGCGTTGCGTGATAAATTTCTTTTGCCGCAAAAAAAACCGGAGACGCGACGTGCTGGGAAAACTCGGAGAGCTGTTGAACAAGGACATGAGCACCTTGGTCAAGGATGCAGGAAAAGTCCTTAATAGTGACGTCGGCACGCTCGCAAAGGGTGCCGGTAAAGTGTTGAATGCCGATTTGGGCGACATGTTGCGCGATAGGCCGACGCAAGTGCCTGAAAAAGCTGCCCCCATTGACGGCACACCAGCACCGCAAAGCCCGCCAGCAACAAAGCCTGCCGCACGCACCCAAGCTCCATCGCACATCGCGCCCAAACCAGACGCAACACCGTTGCCCGCCGCAACATCCCCGCTGCGGCAAACGGCAGTACCCACAGCACATTTCGACGCCGATTCGACGCTCAAGTTAGCCCCCGGCGGCGGCAACGACGCGACTGCGATCCTGGCACCGGGCGGCGGCGCAGCCGTGCCAACGCTTCCGCAACTATCCGATGAATTGTTGGCGCGACACACCCGAAAGATGCCGACTGGTACCAATCTCATTGACTTGTTGCCGCATGTCGCCGGCGAATTCGAGCGTCCACGCGCAACCCCGGTGGGCGAACTCACCAGCGATCCGGTAATGGCCATGTATGCGGTTACCGGCCACCCTATTGCTTTGAAGCTGGTGCAATGCTGGGATGAAGACGAAGCCCGCGAACACTTGACCGACGTGAAAAATCAGGCAGGCAAGAATTTCCGCATGGGCGCGGACAAAAGCTGGATCCTCGGCGAGACCCTGCAAGGCCTGATGTTTGCGTGGACGCGCGGCACCTATTCTTTCACCGCGACCGCACCGAAAGGTGAAGTCTCGATGATCCGATTTCTGAACGCATTTCCTTACTGAGTCATTGTCGTCGCGACGGAAGTGGGGGCAACGGATCGCAGATCCCAGAGCTCCTCTTGCACCGACAATAGCGCGCGAATCACCGGATCATGCTGACGCTCGCGGCGGTAAATAAACCAGAGCGTGGTGAGCAGCCTGATGTCGTTCCACACGCACACGTCGCCTGATGCCGCCTTTTCCAGCGCGCGATCCTCGCGCATCAACGCAATGCCAACCCCCGCTACCACCAGCGAACTGACGACCGCCTCCTGATCGGCTTCAACCACTTTTGCAGGCTCGACATCGTATTTTTTCAAAAGCGTGTGAGCGAGTTTGTGATGGGTGCTGGTGGGTGGCGGAATGATCCACGGCAATTCAGCAATTTCTTTCCAACTCGAATGGCGCAATTTCGATTCCCATTGCGCCGGAGCAACCACCCGGTAGACGACATCGCGAAGCGGCAATCCAGCGATATCGTGCGTGCCAATATCACCATAGTAGAAGCTCGCATCGAAATCGCCTGAGGCAACGCGTTCCATCGCAACACCGGTGACTTCCTGATGCAGCTCGATCTCAAGCAATGGAAACCGCGCAATGGCCACATTCATGAATTGCCCGAGGCGAATGTAGTCCGGGTCGCTCAAGGTGCCGATGCTGGCTTTGCCGACGACTTGCCCCTTTAATGCACGCGCTTCGTTGTGTAGCGCCTGTGCTGCGGCAAGCACGGTAACGGCATCGGCAAGGATTCGCTTGCCGGCCGCGGTGAGAACCATACCCGCCGGCGTGCGATCGAACAATTGCAAATCCAGTTCTTCTTCCAGCGACTTGAGTTGCGCACTCAATGCGGGCTGGCTGACATGCAGTTTTTCGGCCGCACGCGTCAGATGACCGGCCTCGGCGATCGCGGCAAGACCGCGCAATTGGTAGAGCTCCATCGAATAATTGTAAGCTAAATTGTTGTATTGCAACAATTTTATCCCCGACATCAATAAATCCTATGTATTTCATCCAAACTTACGATTGGAACTGCGTACATGGCGGGCCTATATTGAATTGGTGCAGCGCCGCAATTCAATGACAATTTCAATGAACGCGATGCGCCGCCGGGAAGCGATCCATCCGACCGCTTTCAAATGCAACACCCGTATCCACACAATGGAGCATCGTATGAACGACTACCGCGCAATTGAAAACCAAATCCGCAACGCCCGACTCGAGCATAGTCGCGATCTCGGCGAATCAATCGCCAATGCCATATTTGCAGCCTGGACAGGCACCAA
>JAYTUX010000460.1:0-3742 GCA_043744315.1 Betaproteobacteria bacterium
CGATGGACTACGCGAGTTCGATGCTGAGCTGCGAAAATTATCCGATGCATTAGTCGCGAAAATTAAGCAGCATCGCAACACGATCATGGTCGGGCGCACGTTACTCCAGCAAGCGTTGCCGATCACGCTTGGTTTAAAAATGGCTGGCTGGCTTGATGGCATCACGCGCCATCGCCAACGGCTTGCCGAAGTCAGCGCGCGCGCGCGCGTGTTGCAGTTCGGCGGCGCCGTCGGCACCCTCGCCTCGCTCGGCGGTCGCGGCCCACTGGTCGCAATCGAACTGGCGCGCGAACTCGATCTTGAATTGCCTGCCATGGCCTGGCACGGCCAACGCGATCGTGTCGCGGAAGTCGCAACGCTGCTTGGGTTAATAACCGGCAGCTTGGGGAAAATTGCGCGCGACATTTCACTTTCCATGCAAACAGAAATCGGCGAGTTGGCCGAGCCCGCACAAGTGGGTCGTGGCGGTTCGTCGACGATGCCGCATAAGCGTAATCCGGTTATATGTGCGTCGATTTTGTCCGCCGCGATTCGCGTCCCCGGACTGGTCGCGACTATGTTATCGGCCATGCCGCAAGAACACGAACGCGCGCTCGGCGGCTGGCAAGCCGAATGGGAAACGCTGCCGGA
Source organism: Betaproteobacteria bacterium (assembly GCA_043744315.1). Classification (GTDB taxonomy): domain Bacteria; phylum Pseudomonadota; class Gammaproteobacteria; order Burkholderiales; family Usitatibacteraceae; genus UKL13-2. The sequence goes on from JAYTUX010000460.1 coordinate 631, forward strand.
GATTTTTCGCCTAGCGGGCGATGCGCTGCGGCAAACGACGGAACTTATTACCAATTTAGAAATTGACAGCGCGCGCATGACCGCTAATCTAAACCAGAGCAATGGCCTAATTATGGCGGAAGCCGTTTCTATGGCGCTTGCGGAACATATCGGAAAATCTGAGGCGCATCGCATCGTCGAGCACGCGTGCGCGCGAGCACTACGCGAATCGAGATCTTTACGCGATGTGTTGTTGGAAGAGGCTAGTGTTCAAGCGAGTTTGTCGATCGAACAACTAGATGCGCTCATGGATCCGGCGAATTACCTCGGCACGACGCAAGAAATAATTGACCGCGTGTTGCAAGCGGCAGAACGATGGGGGGTATCTGATTTTTGACTGCCTGGAGAAGCTTATGGATACTGCCTCTCGAGGCACGCCATGCCAAAGACCGCATGGCGCATGCTTGCTGGCAAGGCATTATTTCAGCTCGAAAAAACTAGCGGCGCGCCAAACTAAGTTGCAGCAAATCGCGCTGTAGCTGTAATTCCTTCGGCAACTGACTTTTCAATTTCTCGAACAGTTCCGCGTGGGAATTGAGTTCTTCATCCCAACTGGCGCGATCTAGATTCGTGACTTGCTGATATTGTTCGGCGGAAAAATCTAAGCCCGACCATTCCAAATCACCTCGCGCCGGCGCCCAGCCGAACGTAGTTTGCTGCGCATTCGCGCGGCCGCGTACGCGATCGATAATCCATTTCAGCACGCGCATGTTTTCACCGAAACCGGGCCAAATAAATTTGCCATCGTCACCGGTGCGAAACCAATTCACGGAAAAAATTCGTGGCGGCTCTTTCACCTTGCTGCCCATGTTCAGCCAGTGCTGGAAATAAGTGCCCATGTGATAACCGCAGAACGGCAACATGGCGAATGGATCGCGCCGCACTTCGCCGATTTTCCCGGCAGCAGCGGCGGTCGTTTCCGAGCCCATCGTCGCGGCCATGTACACGCCGTGATTCCAGTTGAATGCTTCAAGAGCCAGCGGCACAGCGGTGCTGCGCCGTCCGCCGAAAATAAACGCGCTGATCGGCACGCCTTGGGAGGCTTCCCAATTCGGATCGAGCGATGGACATTGGCTGGCGGGCACGGTGAAGCGCGCGTTCGGATGCGCGGCTTTGCGGCCAGTTTCTTTGGCGATTTGCGGCGTCCACTTCTGGCCCTGCCAATCGATCAACTCCGATGGCGGATTTTTGCTCATGCCCTCCCACCACACATCGCCATCGAGCGTCAGCGCGACGTTGGTGAAGATGCAATTTTCTTTAAGCGTTGCCATCGCGTTTGGATTGGAATGTTCTGACGTGCCCGGCGCGACGCCGAAGTAACCTGCTTCGGGATTGATCGCATAAAACTTTCCGTCGGCGCCGGGTTTGATCCAAGCGATGTCGTCACCGACGGTTGTCACCTTCCAGCCTTTGAATGCGACGGGTGGAATCAACATGGCGAAATTAGTTTTTCCGCACGCGCTGGGGAAGGCCGCGGCGACGTAGTTCTTTTCGCCTTCGGGCGATTCAACGCCGAGGATCAACATGTGCTCGGCGAGCCAGCCTTGATCGCGGCCCATGGTCGACGCGATGCGCAGCGCAAAACATTTTTTGCCAAGCAACGCATTGCCGCCATAGCCGGAACCGAACGACCAGATCGCCCGTTCTTCGGGAAAATGCACGATGTATTTTTGGCCTTTATTGCATGGCCAACTCACATCTTTTTCGCCCGGCTTTAGCGGCGCGCCGACCGAATGCAAACAAGGAACGAATTCGCCTTTCTCGCCCAGCACGTCCAGCGCGGCCTTGCCCATGCGCGTCATGATGCGCATGCTCACTGCCACGTAAGGCGAATCGGAAATCTCGACGCCGATATGCGAAATGGGCCCACCGAGCGGGCCCATGCTGAAGGGAATCACATACATCGTCCGGCCACGCATGCAACCATCGAACAATTTGTTCAAGGTTGCTTTCATTTCCGTCGGGTCGGTCCAATTATTATTTGGGCCGGCGTCTTCTTTATTGCGCGAGCAGATGAAGGTGCGATCTTCAACGCGCGCCACATCGGAAGGATCGGAGCGCGACAAAAAGCTATTGGGGCGAAGTGTGGGATTTAGTTTTATGAACGTACCGGCAGCGACTAGCTCACCGCACAAGCTATCGTATTCGGCTTGCGAACCGTCGCACCAAACCACCCGATCAGGCTTACACAACGCTGCGACATCCGCGACCCAGGCAACTAAATTTTTATTTTTGACGTACGCCGGCGGCGAGAATAGATCGGGGGAAGCGGGTACTGCGCTCATTAAAATCCCTATGAATCAGTGAGGTAGTGGTTTTTAGAATTATTGAATAACTATTCTACATTCTGGCGGAAAGGCTGGGAATGGCAAGAAAAAAGAAGCGTTTACGCGCTTCTACCTTGCATGTCTGCAATGACCGAATCGATCAAGCGGCGCGAAATGCTAATCTTACTCGGAAGCCGCGGCAATGCATCCAAATCGAACCATTGCGCGTCTTCGATTTCTGTCGGATCGGGCGTGATCTCGCCGTCCAAATAGTCGCAGGTGAATGCGATCATCAACGAATGTGGAAACGGCCACGGCTGGCTGGCGAAATAGCGAACATTTTTGACGCGCAGCCCGACCTCTTCTTGTACTTCACGGGTGATGGTTTGTTCGAGACTTTCGCCGGGATCTACAAATCCCGCGAGGGCGCTATACATGCCGGGCGGAAAATGAGGCGAGCGTCCCAATAATAGTTGATCGTCGCGCCGCACCAGCGCCATCACCGCCGGCGCCAAGCGCGGATAACTGACCAACCCGCAACTCGGACATTCGCGCGCGCGCTCGTTTGGCTTAAGTTTGGTCGGCGTCGCGCAAGCACCACAAAATTGATGGGATTTATCCCAACTTAAAATTTGAATCGCGCGTCCGGCCAAGGCAAAATGATCATCGGGAACTCGCCCATATACCTCGCGAAGACCCAATAGGGATGCGCCTTCCGGCGCAGTGTCATTCTCGGGCAATTCAACGCAGAAGCAGGGTTGATCCTGCAATTGCCCCAAATAGTGCTGCCTTAACGGATTGAGCTG
>JAYTUX010000461.1:0-13142 GCA_043744315.1 Betaproteobacteria bacterium
CAGACACGTCGCAAAGGCGAAGAAGTCTGGGGATGGGCGATGGCCTATAAACAGGACGGCAACATCGCGCCGCTGGGAGCAAAGACATGATGCCGCGTCGCACATTCGGCGTTTTGCTGGTGACGTCGACCGCATTCTGCTTGAGCGCCTGTAGTGAAATCGACCAAACCGCAAAAACCGAAAAAGTTTACGCCGGCAAGAAAGACACCCGCGCGGCAGATGGCGCAGCGTTCGGCGGCGACAAGAAAAAATGGGAAGCGGCGCTCGCGCAGCGCAGCAACACCCAGAACGAGTACCTTCGCACCGACGTCAAAAAATAGGAGAAGAGGGCGATGATCATGAATCTCGGAAAACAAACCATCGGCAGTTTCGTGGCACTGTTGCTAATGTGCACAAACGCCTCAGCGCAACCGGCGACACTGACGAAAGATGCTGCCAAGCCGGCAGCTGCGACCGCAGCACCTGCAGCTGCGGCAGCAACGGAAGCACCGGCTGTAGCCAAGACTGCCCCCGCATTGCCTCAGGGCAGCACCGCAGGTGTCGGCTGGAATAATCCGCCCAAATGGTCGGATGTCGAACAGAAGCCGCAATACGCATCAGTGCCTGGCCGTGAAATGAACGTACTGGTGGAAGACAACGGGCAGGCGTGGCGCGCATTGCGCAATGGCCCGATAACTTTCTACGGCGGCATCCTGCTGTTAGTGGCACCAATATTGCTATTGTTGTTTTTCTTCATCAAGGGACCATTCAAACTCAACGACACCCCCACCGGGCGATTGGTTGAGCGCTTTAACAGCGCCGAGCGCATGACGCACTGGACCGTGGCCATTTCATTTGTATTGCTAGCGCTGACCGGCCTGATTATTTTGTTCGGCAAGTACGTTTTGATGCCGATTCTTGGTGCATCGGTGTTCTCAACCATCACGTTGATTGGCAAGAATATTCACAACTTTGTCGGCCCATTGTTCATCTTTTCACTGATCGTGATGTTCTTCATGTTCGTGAAAGACAATTTCTTTTCCGGCGAAGATTTCACCTGGCTGGCAAAAATGGGTGGCCTGCTTTCCGGCAACCATACTCCCGCCGGTCGTTTCAACGGTGGCGAAAAGACCTGGTTCTGGATTGGCGTTGTGATACTGGGGTTGGTTATCGGCGCGTCTGGCTTGATCATGCTGTTTCCCAACTGGGATTCGGCGCGCGAATTGATGGCACAGGCAAATCTGGTGCACGCTGGCGGCGCAATTTTGTTCACGACATTGGCGTTCGCGCACATTTACCTTGGCACCATAGGCACCGAAGGCGCATACCAGGGTATGCGCGAAGGTTATGTCGATGAAACGTGGGCAAAGGAGCATCATTCGCTTTGGTATGACGAAGTCAAAGCAGGCAAACGGCCTGAAAAGATTGCCGGCACTGCCCAACCGGCCGCCGGCGACGATTGAACGGAGACGATATGAAAATTGTTCAAATTACCTGTGCGTTGAGCTTGATGTTGTTCGGCGCGGATTCTTTCTCGAAACTGCCGCCCCCGCCACCGGTCGATCCCGTTGCCACTGCCGCAAAGGCCGAAAAAGACAAGGCGACCGCCGAGAAAACGAAAGTGCAACAAGCCGCAGCCGAAGACAAAGCCGTGAAGAGTTTTCAGGCGACCATGAAAAAAGCGGGAAAGCCGATTCCGAAACCGACACCCATTGTGGTGGCCGCAGCGCCACCACCGGCGGTGCCTGCCAAAGGTGTCGCTTCCCCAGCCAAAACACCGCCTGCAAAGAAGTAGCAGGATTGAAGCCCGTGTTGCACGGGCTTTTTTACATTCGGGCCCCAACTTGTTCGTTACTCAATTAGTCAGCCTCTTAACCACAATCAGGAATTACCTATGAAACAATTTATCGGCGTTTTGATTGCCGTATTGGTTGCCGGATGCGCGCAAACACCGCCACCGGCTCCGGTGGCAAAACTGAAAGACGGCGAACTTGCCGTTCCCGCTGGCTACAAGTCATGGCCTTCGACATTGCTTAACGTTCAGCGTGCCGACGCAAAGCAGATTCGAGATATCTATGTCAACAGTATTGGTGCCTCGTCCAAGGCAGGTGGAAAATTCGACAATGGCACGGTCTCGGTGATGGAGATTTACGCGGCGCAGGCCGGGCCGGACGGCGCATTGATCAAAGGCGCGGATGGCAATCTGGTGAAAGGAAATTTGCTCAAAGTTTTCGTGATGGGCAAAGATGCGGGCTGGGGCGACTCGGCACCGGCGGGCTTGAAGAATGGCGACTGGATTTATTCGTCGTTTATGCCTGACGGCAAGACCGCCGCTCCCGATCCGATCGCGGCATGCCGTACCTGCCATCTGACCAATCCCGCCATTGGCGAATCGAAGGATTTCTTCGCGCGCTATGACGAATATTTTGCGAAGCGCAAATGATGGCATTGCATCGACATTTCGCCGCGAGCGCCATTTTGGGAGTATTCGCTTTTCTCCCGGCGGTGGTGCTTTCGCAGGAAAAACCGGTTCCCGATGTCATGGATCTGGTTGGCTGTACCTTGTGCCACCAGGTTGATAACCGCATTCTCGGCCCTTCGTTCAAAGAGGTTGCGGTCAAATACAAAGGCGACAAGGATGCCGTGAATCGTACCGCCGAGCGCATCGTCAAAGGCAGCAAGGGTGTCTGGGGGGAAGTGGCCATGCCACCCAACAACATCAAGGATGAAGAGGCCAGGCGAATCGCCGAGTGGATACTGGCGCGATAAGGCAAACCAGATAGTCTTGAACCGATAAAGACCCCGCTTCACGCGGGGTTTTTCATGGCGACGGCGCAATGCTCCAACAAGAATCCAGTGCACGAAGTGATAACATTCGGGCTTGTCGCGTAATAAACTTCAGGAGACATTACATGGGCGCCATTCTGCAATCGTTGCAAAAAACCATCATCGCTGGATTTGTGTTGCTAGCCATCATCGTTGGCCTGGTCGCACTGGTTTCGGGCACTAATATCCGTATGGAGCACGCGTGGATTGCATTTGTCATGCGCTGGTTTCACGTGATGTTCGGCGTGATGTGGATTGGTTTGCTGTGGTATTTCAATTTCGTGCAAATGCCGTCGATGCCCAAGATTCCCGATGAGCAAAAACCCGCTATCAGCAAAGTCATTGCACCGGCTGCATTGATGTGGTTTCGGCACGCTGCGCTCTGGACAGTCATCACTGGCGTGACATTGGCGTCGATGAATGGTTACATTGTTCAGGCGCTCACGTTTCAGCGCCCAGTGCTCGCGATCGGTATTGGCATGTGGCTCGCACTTGTAATGGCGTTCAATGTCTGGTTCATTATCTGGCCGAACCAGCAAAAGGCGCTGGGCATGGTGCCGGTAGAAGCAGACGTGAAAGCAAAGGCCGCGCGTACTGCCATGCTGACATCGCGACTGAATACGATGCTCTCAATTCCGATGTTGTTTTGCATGGTCGCGCAACAGAACGGCGGACTATAAGCGTCGCCTTGATTCAGTAGCCGGCGCCGGAAGCGTGGTCTTCCGGCGTTTTGCATTGGAACGGGCACATCGCTGCGTGAGCGTCAGGTTTCATCGGTACCGCCGACTTAATGACGTCGAAACACTCGAAACAATTCAACGGGAAAGATCATGAATCAACTCGAAACAATTACCCTCGGCGGCGGCTGCTTCTGGTGCGTGGAAGCGGTGTTCGATGACTTGAAGGGCGTGGAAGACGTCATCTCAGGTTACATGGGCGGGCAGGGGGCTGATCCGAGCTATGAAGATATTTGCACCGGTCGAACCGGACACGCCGAAGTGATTCAGGTGAAGTTTGATCCGGCGGTGATTTCCTTCCGTGAAATTCTCGAAGTATTTTTCGCCGTTCACAATCCGACGACACTGAACCGGCAAGGCAACGATAGCGGTACGCAGTATCGCTCTGCGATTTTTTACCACACGAGCGAACAGAAACAAATTGCCGAGCAGGTGATCCAATCGGTAGGTGGTGGCAAGGTGTGGGACGATCCCATCGTCACTGAAGTGACGGCGGCAAGCGCGTTTTATCCGGCCGAGGAATATCACCAGGAATTTTTCAAACGCAACCCGCATCAGGGTTATTGCATGGCGGTGGTATCGCCGAAATTGAGCAAATTCCGAAAGAATTTCACGTCGAAATTAAAAACGTAGAACGCCATTTGGCGGGCATTTCAGGCGTAAAAGCGCCGTGAAGCCGCACCAGCGCTAGCCTTTGCTACGCAGATTTCGCGCGATCTATATCGCGTAGTTCACGCCGCAAAATCTTGCCCACATTGCTTTTAGGCAATGAATCGCGAAACACGATTGCCTTCGGATTCTTGTAGCCGGTGAGATTTTTGCGGCAGTAATCCGAGACTTGTTCCGTCGATAGCGCCGGGTCTTTCTTCACCACAAAAAGCTTGACCGCCTCACCGGATTTTTCGTCGGGGATGCCGATCACCGCGCATTCCATCACGCCGGGGCAGGACGCCACCACGTCTTCAATTTCGTTCGGATAGACGTTGAATCCGGAAACGAGAATCATGTCTTTTTTGCGGTCGACAATTTTGATGTGCCCGGTTTCGAGCATCACGCCAATGTCGCCGGATTTAAAAAACCCGTCCTTGGTCATGACCTTGGCGGTTTCGTCGTCGCGCTGCCAATAGCCGCGCATCACTTGCGGGCCGCGCAAACATATTTCGCCGGGCTGGCCAATGGGCACGACGTTTTCGTCGTCATCGCGGATCGAGACTTCCGTCGATGGCATCGGCATGCCAACGTCACCGGTGTAGGCGGTGCTCATGGCCGGGTTGCAGGTGGCACCGGAAGACGTTTCGGTGAGGCCGAAGCCCTCGATGATCGGTGTCTTGGTGAGCGCTAGCCACTTTTCTGCAACGGCGCGTTGCACTGCCATGCCGCCGCCGTTGGAGATGCGCAGATGCGAAAAATCCAGCGTTCGAAATCCCGCGTGATTGACGAGCGAATTGAACATCGTGTTTACAGCCGGCAACACGTTGAACTTGTGTTTGCGCAGCACGTCCACCATGCCGTCGATGTCGCGCGGATTCGGGATAAGAATATTGTGGCCGCCGACTTTGATCGCGACCCACATGCAGCTCACCAGGCAAAAGATGTGATACATCGGTAACGCTGAGACGATGACGAGCGGATCGGGCGGCGGGCCTTTCGACGCGTCTTTCAGCGCCGGTTGCAGCCATTCTTCGGCGATCATCGAATTGCTGGTGATATTCGAGTGAACCAGAATCGCGCCTTTTGCAACTCCGGTGGTGCCACCGGTGTATTGCAGGAAGGCGATGTCGTCGGGGCCAAGATTGGGTGCGACCAACTTCATGCCACGCCCCGCTTCGATGGCGGTATTGAATGGCACGGCATCAGGCAAGTTAAAAGCGGGCACGGCCTTTTTCACGCGTCGCACCACAAAATTGGCGATCATGCCTTTGGGAAAACCGAGTAAATCGCCGATGCTGGCGAGCACTACAGTTTTGACTTTGGTATGGCCGATCACGGCTTCCAACGTTGGCGCGAAATTTTCCAGAATGATGATGGCTTCTGCGCCACAATCGTTGAGCTGATGTTCCAGCTCACGCGGCGTGTACAACGGGTTTACGTTGGCCACCACAAATCCCGCCCGTAGCACTGCGATGATCGCAACCGGATACTGAAGCACATTGGGCATCATCAATGCCACGCGGGCACCATGCTTCAGCCCTCGCGACTGCAGCCACGCGCCGAGCGCCTTCGAGAGCTGATCGATGTCGCGATAAGTGAGCGTCTTGTCCATGCAAGTAAAAGCAGGGCGGTCGGCATATTTCTTGAACGCCTCTTCAGCCATGGCCGGAAGCGATGCAAAGCGCGTGACGTCGATTTCGTGCGCAACGCCTGGCGGATAGTGCTTCAGCCAAGGGCGTTCGGCAAACATTGCAGTCTCTGTGGCAGTCATACGTTTCTCCTCTTGGTTTCTTGCCTCTCCCGCTCATGACAACGCCGGCGGGGAATGGCTTTGGCGCAGATTCACTCCGCCTCGTTCGACATCATCTCATTTTCGCGCAAATTGTTTCCCTGCATGTTTTCCCAGTTCCCATTTGGCGAGCGCCGAGCGATGCACCTCGTCGGGACCATCCGCGTAGCGCAATGCACGCGCCTGCGTGAAGGCGTAGGCGAGTGGAAAATCGCCCGATAATCCCGCGCCGCCGTACGCCTGCATCGCCCAATCGATGACCTTCTGCGCAACATTCGGTGCCACCACTTTGATCATTGCGATTTCGGTACGTGCCGCTTTATTGCCGACGGCATCCATCTTGTAGGCGGCGTTAAGTGTCAGCAGGCGCGCCTGATCGATCATGCAGCGCGATTCTGCGATGCGTTCATGCCAGACCGATTGAGTCGCGACCGGATTGCCGAACGCGGTGCGCGATGTAAGACGCTGGCACATCAATTCCAGCGCACGCTCTGACAAGCCGATCATGCGCATACAATGGTGAATCCGACCAGGCCCGAGCCGACCTTGGGCGATCTCGAAACCGCGGCCTTCGCCCAACAGGATATTTTCCTTTGGCACCCGCACATTTTCAAACAGAATTTCACAATGACCGTGCGGCGCATCGTCGTAGCCGAATACCGTGAGCGCGCGTACCACCGTGATACCTGGTGTCTCGGCGGGCACCAGAATCATCGATTGCTGCGAATGCGTGGCTGCCTCGGGATCGGTCTTGCCCATGACGATATAGATTTTGCAACGCGGATCGCCCGCGCCAGAGATCCACCATTTGCGGCCATTGATGACGTAGTCGTTGCCGTCTCGCGCAATACGGGTTTCAATGTTGGTCGCATCCGATGACGCTACAGCGGGCTCGGTCATCGCAAAGGCCGAGCGGATTTCACCCGCGAGCAGTGGCGTGAGCCAGCGCGCCTTTTGCTCCGCTGTGCCATAACTCGCGAACACTTCCATGTTGCCGGTATCGGGGGCGGAGCAGTTAAACACTTCCGGCGCCCAATGCACCTTCCCGGTAATTTCTGCCAGCGGCGCGTATTCGAGATTGTTGAGCCCTGCGCCCAGATTTGCGTGCGGCGTAAACAAATTCCACAGCCCTGCGGAACGCGCCTTCGGCTTCAGTTCCTCGATGATCGCGGTCGGTATCCAGCGTTTCCCGGCGACGGTATTGGCCTCGACCTCGTCATGAAACCGATGTTCTTGCGGATAGATGTGCTCGTCGAAAAACGCCGTCAAACGTTGTTGCAAATCGATGACCTTGGGGGAGAAATTGAAATCCACTGTTGACTATGCCTTTGCAATTAATTTGAGTGCGACTTTCCAGCCGAGCTCAGCCATCGGACGCGCCGCTTTGCCCATTGCCATCGCCTGTTCGGATGCAGCAGTACCATCGACGACGCGTTTCATGATGCCCTGCAAAATACCCGCCATGCGAAACAAGTTATAGGCGAGGTAGTACTCGAAATTTTCAATCCCGGCACGACCGGTGCGCTGACAATACGTCGCCACATAAGCCTCGAATTCGGGGATGCCCAATGCCTGCAAATTAAGCCCCGCGACACCGCGAAATGCGCTCGGTGGCACGTGCCAGGCCATGCAGTGATAGGCAAAATCTGCCAGCGGATGGCCGAGTGTGGCGAGTTCCCAATCGAGGATCGCGAGAATGCGCGGCTCGGTCGGGTGAAAAATCAGGTTATCGAGCCGGTAATCGCCGTGCACGATTGCCGTTTCTTCGCCGGGTGGAATGTGTTGCGGCAGCCAATCGATGAGCTTGTCCATGTCCTCGATTTTTTCGGTCTCCGAGGCGCGGTATTGTTTCGTCCAGCGACCGATCTGTCGTTCGAAATAGTTGCCGGGTTTGCCGAAATCCGCTAGCCCGGCAGCAGTGTAATCGACGCAATGCAGCCGTGCGATGACGCGATTCATCTCGTCGAAAATCGCCGCGCGCTCGCCTTGAGTCATGCCCGGCAAAGCGGGATCCCACAACACGCGGCCAGCGACAAATTCCATGATGAAAAACGCGCGGCCGATCACCGTTTCATCGGCGCACAACGCAAACATTTTCGCGACCGGCACGTCGGTCGCGGCAAGCCCTGCCATCACCCTGAATTCGCGCTCGATCGCGTGTGCGGAAGGCAGCAGTTTCGCTGCCGGGCCAGGCTTGCAACGCATCACATACGCGCCTCTCGGCGAGATCAATTTGAAAGTTGGGTTGGATTGCCCGCCTTTGAATTGTTCCACCGTCAGCGGGCCATGGTAGCCATCGACGTTGGCGCGCATCCATTTATCGAGCGCCGCCTCGTCGAATTTTTGCTGGCTCGCGACCGGCTTGGTACCTTTGAAATGCTCAAAACCCTGATCAGACATGCGCGTCTTCCCCATGCATTTCGCCAACGCCCGCACCAAATCGCGCACGATATTTTGCATATTGATCGAAAAGGTTTTCCATGCTGGTGCGGCGGTTACCCGCTTGTAGCCAATCGAGTGGCGACAGATTCACCATGCGTAAAATCACATCCAACCGTGCATCGCCAATGTCGAGCACGTTGACGCACGCGGGACTTTGCTCGAAGGCACCGAGCAACAGCCGTTGTCCGGTAACCAGGTAAGAGAGAATCGCGCGGTTGACGGCACCGTGCAGCACCAGCAGCATCGAATCCCAGCTGGCATCGTTTCGCAGTGCATCGATCTCCGGCAGCACGCGGTCGAGCATTGCACCGACCGTTTCACCGCCGAGAAATTGCACGTCTTCGTCGACCACGCCGTCGGTCAAGGCGGTGAAGGATTGCAGCAAATCCCTCTCCGCGATGGTGGCTAGCCGACCGCCGCGAATTTCCTGCAAGTTCGCGCGAGTCTCGATGGGGCCGGAGTGGCCAATTGCCGCGAGCACGTGTTGCGCGGTTTGCGCCGTGCGATGAAGTCCACTGGTAATGACGCGATCAAACCCGACACCGTGCGCGGCGAACAATTCGCCGGCGGCGCGTGCTTGCTCGATGCCGAATGGTGTCAAAGGCACCGTTTCCGGTGGTAGCGGCCTGCCTTCTGGCGTGAAGTAGCTGACGCTGCCATGTCTCATCAAATAGATGCGGCGTCGCCGCACCGGCTCCAGCGAGGACGCCACCTAGCGTGCCATTCCGGTGAATGGAATTTTCCCCACGAGTATTTGATAAAACATCACCCAGTCACCAATGAAACTGAAGAACGGATAGGTGAATGTCGCGGGACGATTGTGCTCGAAAAAGAAATGGCCCACCCACGCAAAACCATACCCAGCCAATGGAATCGCCGCAAACCACCATGCGTTGCCCGACACGATGCCGATCGCCAGCAATGCCAGTACCAGCCAACTGCCGACAAAATGCAACGCGCGGCACGTTGGGTTGGCATGCTGCGAAAGATAGAAAGGATAGAACTCGCGAAAGGTTTTGTAGTGTTTTTCCATTTTTTGCAACTCGCTATAGGATGGAGAGAAGGCAAATCAACGCCGGAATCCGGAATCCATTTTATCGAGTTTTCTGAGCAGACCCGGCCACGCGAGATTCCCGCCCAGCCCTTTGGTGACTTGCTTAGCCTGCTGCTGCGCACCGTCGATAATGGTCTTTGGAATGGATATCAGTTCGCCGCCACCCGCTTGCGCGCGTATCTGGATGTTGCAGGCCGACTCAAAAAAATACATGAGAAGGAATGCATCCGCGATGGATTCGCCGACGGTCAGCAGGCCGTGATTGCGCAGCATCAGAAATAGTTTCTCCCCCAAATCGTTCACCAGGCGGGGTTTTTCGTCGTCGTTGAGCGCGACACCTTCGTAGTCGTGATAGGCAAGGCTCGCCAGGACAAATATCGATTGCTGCGATAGCGGCAGCAAGCCATTTTTTTGTGCCGCCACAGCAACGCCGTTGGCGGTATGCACATGCAGCACGCATTTTGCGTCGTGGCGTGCGGCATGGATGGCGCTATGGATGGTAAAGCCCGCAGGGTTGACCGGAAATGGATTCTCGCTGTCGAGTTTGTTGCCGCCAAGATCGATTTTCACGAGGCTGGACGCAGTGATTTCATCGAACAACATGCCGTACGGATTGATCAGAAACTGATTCTCGCCGCCCGGGATCTTTGCGGTGATGTGTGTGAACACCAGATCCGCCCAGCCATAGAGAGCCACCAATCGATAACAGGCAGCGAGGTCGATACGTGTTTGCCATTCTTCGGCGGAGACTTTGTTTTGCACAGTGGGAATATTCAAGGTGTCCATGTAAAAAGCTCCATTAAGCAGTTGCGGATGAAGCGTAAGTTTACATTCGCGGGCAGTGTGCCGGAATGGACGTCAGAACTGCAATATGTTGGCATGTAGTATGCGTACCGCCGAGACTTAACACACAAGCACTGGCGCGGACTTCGGCGGCATTGTGGCCTGAACGCCGCGCCAATGCGTGAACTTTTAATTCAGGTAGTCCGGCTAGTCGTAGCGCCAATAGAATAAAGCCGTCAGTCCCCAACCGAAACGTAGGCTCAGCCCAACTTGAATTGCCGCGCCATCTTCATGAATCGCGCCAGATTGGCTCCAGTCTCCGGTGGCGAATAGCGTGCCGCCGCATAGGCCTCGAGGACCGGTCGCGCGGCATTCGCGAGTGCTGGACGTTCGCGCGCGATGCGTTCCATAAAATCCATTGGACCTTCATATGACGCACGCTTGATGCCGACCTTTGCGAGCTTTGCGCAAACGCGATCATAAGCGGCAATCACCGGTGGCTTTCGATTGACATACACTTTGCGCAGCAAAACCAGTGAGACTATGCCACCGGTCGCAAAAATCGCGCCAATCAGCCAAATTGCGAGTTGCCGCCAATCCATGTTGCCGATACCGAGGAGTTTTTCGAATGCGTAGCGTTGGCGTTCTTCGTTGAAGCCGACTACCCATTGATTCCACTGATTGTTCAATGCGTCCCAAGTGAAACCGACCTGCTTTAAGAACCCGAATCGGTCCGCCTGAATCAGGCTATTCAAGACGCCCTGTGGCCCCAGCGCTTCATTCATGCCGCGATTGATCCTTAGCGGAGAGACGGCAAACGTCGGATCGGCACGCAGCCACCCCAATTCGGGAAGCCAGATTTCCGCCCACGCGTGCGCCTCGGATTGACGTACCACCAATTGGCGAGTGATTGGGTTGATTTCACCGCCCTGATAGCCAGTGACCACGCGCGCCGGAATACCCGCTACGCGCAAAATCATCACGAAGCTGCCGGCATAATGTTCGCAAAAACCCTTCTTGGTATCGAACAGAAATTCATCGATTGGGTTTGCGCCGAGGCGCGGCGGCTCGAGCGTGTACTCGAATTCGCTGTTGTAGCGAGCAAACAGCGTCTCAACCAGCTCTCTCGGGTCGGGATTGTCTTCTCGCAGTTGCTTCGCGTAGACAACGGTGCGCGGGTTTAGCCTCTCGTCGTACTGAAGGTAGTGACGCAAGTCCTCCAGGCGCAAATCGGTACCGACTTTGTATCGCAAGATTGACGCCATTTCATACGCGCGCAGCGTGCTTACCAATGTATTCGAGCGCAGTTGATAGTCTGCCAAGAAATAAGCGCCCGGTGGCGTGGTTGTGGGTAAATCCAGCGCAAATAGCCAAGGTTTGTTGTGCGGTTGCAGCGTCACACGATAGCTCACGGCTGCCGATTGACCGACGTAATTGAGTCGCGGCGCCTGGCGCACTGGATACATTTTCCAGGACCGTCCTACCTGCTCTCCCAGTACCGGGCCGCGCCAATACAAATCTTTCGTCTCCGGGACGGCGGCATCGAAATCGACGCGAAAGGCGACCGCATCGGAGAGTGAAAGTTTGCTGATATCTCCAGGCGACATTTCATCCGAAAGCCCGCTGCTGGCAGAATCGCTGCCGGGCATGCGCCAGAGTGGCCCGGAAATACGCGGAAACAGAAAAAACAGAACCAGCATCAGCGGTACGGCTTGCACCAACAGCCAGAACGCCGGCGTAAGCCGTTCGCGAATGGTGGCCTCGGTATTGATTCGGTTGAAACCCACCAATGTGGCGACAAACACCCAGACACAGACCAGCATGTAGAGGCCCATCAGAATCGTCTGCGAATACAGAAAATTGGTCATTGCCAAAAAAAATCCGAGAAAGATCGCGATCACCACATCGCGTTTCATGCGCATCTCCAGCACCTTCAGACATAGCATCGCGATCAGCAAGGTCACCCCGACTTCGCGTCCAACCAGTTGCCGATATTCGATCCAGGCACCCGCCGATACGCCCACCGCCAGCAACGCCATTAACCAACCGGCGGGCGTGCGCAACGCATGCCGCGCAATCCACCAGCGCGCACCGCCTGCGGCCACACACACCACGCTGACCCAGATGGGTAGACGCGTCACGTGCGGCGCAATCACGAATGCCATTGCCGCGAGTAGCCAGGTGATATTGGCGAGGGTGAGGGCACCTTGATTGAGCATGCGGGCTACTCAGTCAGCCCGAACAAGGCGAGTGCTTCAAGGCAAGCATCGCGATGGCGCGCGCCGGTCGATGGCCGCAGCGCGCGATCAGGAAGTTTCAATCCATAAGGCACGTGCGCGCGCTCGGCTTCCAACACGCACCAGGTGAGACGCGCGAGCCGTTGCTCGACGGGCAAGCCTTGCAAGGAATCAAAATCGAGCCAGAGATCGGCGCTCGCGGTGGCGCCGAATTCCTTGACGAGCAATCCTTGGCCGCGTGCGAGAGCTTTCCAGGCGATTTGTCGAGGAGTGTCGCCGGGTTTATAGGCGCGCAATGATTGAAATTCTTCGTCGCCGCGCACCGGAACATTGCCTTGGCCGATCGCCCGTGCCTCAAGCGGGAGCGCGCCGGCACCGGGATCGGGCTTCGGATAGACGAGGCAGCGCGTGCCGAAATCGACATATGACCAGGCGTGAAACAGCCCTGTTGGATATTCTGTGAACAGCTCTACCCTTTCGCATTTGAGACGTCCGCGCGCGATGGCCTGCACCGGCAAATTCAAGGTGGTTGTTCCATGTATGCCGACATCGACATAGACCGGTTCAGCCAACGCATTGCGGGCAATTTTTGCGCCGACGGAAAAACGCGGCATGCCGGGATTCGTAAACACCAGCGCGAAGTG
>JAYTUX010000462.1:0-48962 GCA_043744315.1 Betaproteobacteria bacterium
TTTGGCAAAACTGCATGTCCGCCGCCCCTCCTCGTTCCTTATTTTCGCCCCCCCGTCACATTCGCATCGCCTCGCGCGAAAGCCGCCTTGCCATGGCGCAGAGCGAATGGACGGCGGCAAAATTGCGTACGCTATTTCCTGCGACCACGGTTGAAATAATCGGCATGACGACGAAAGGTGATCAGACCCTCGACCGACCGCTTGCGCAGATCGGCGGCAAAGGGCTCTTTATCAAGGAGCTTGAGATTGCGATGGAAGCAGGGCGCGCCGATATTGCCGTACATTCTATGAAAGATGTGCCGATGACCTTACCGCCCGAGTTCGCGGCCGTGATTGTCGGCGAACGCGAGGACGTGCGTGATGCGTTCGTCTCGAACCGTTATGGCGATGTCGATGCACTGCCGCAGGGTGCGACGGTGGGAACCTCGAGTTTGCGTCGTGAAAGCCAACTGCGGTTTGTGCGGCCGGATTTGAAAATCGAAGGCTTGCGCGGCAACGTCAATACGCGTCTTGCGAAGCTCGATGCCGGCAACTACGACGCGATTATTCTCGCAGCGGCGGGGTTGAAGCGGCTGCAAATGGCGAATCGGA
Organism: Betaproteobacteria bacterium; assembly: GCA_043744315.1. Lineage (GTDB taxonomy): Bacteria > Pseudomonadota > Gammaproteobacteria > Burkholderiales > Usitatibacteraceae > UKL13-2. The sequence continues at coordinate 592 of JAYTUX010000462.1, forward strand.
TTCGCGCGTATCTCGATTGCGCGCAATTCTTGCCGGCCATCGCGCAAGGCGCGCTGGGCATCGAATATCCACGCGACCGCGCTGAAATCGCCACATGGCTGGCGGCATTTGCAAATACCAATACCACGGCCATGGTCTCGGCGGAACGCGCGATGGGCCGGGCACTGACGGCGAGTTGCGATGTGCCGTTGGGTGCGCGTGCGGTGATTTCAGAGGGGGTGCTGAATCTGGACGGATTCGTCGCGATGCCCGACGGTAGCCGCATGATCCGCGACCAACTTTCAGGCAGCCCGGTCGATGCAGAAAAATTGGGATTGGCGCTGGCAGAAAAATTGTTGGCGGCGGGTGCGCAATCAATTCTCGATAGTCTTGGCCGTCATGCCGGATGAGGGCCCGCTCGCGGGACTCACCGTGGTAGTGACGCGCCCGCGCCGCCAGGGAGCGGCGACTGCAAAGGCGTTGCGCGCGGCCGGTGCCGAGGCAATCGAATTGCCAGTATTGGACATCACACCGCTCCCCGCCAGCATTGACGCGACATTACTCGCGCGCGCATCGCTGGTGATTTTCGTCAGTGCCAATGCGGTCGAATATGGGCTTGATGTATTGCGCCGTGCCGGTGGTATTCCGCCGGGCGCGCGCATGGCCGCCATCGGTGAGGCGACCATGCGCGCCTTGAACGATGCCGGGTTTGCCTATGTTGTGTCACCGCAACAAAGTATCGACAGTGAAGCCCTTTTAGCGATGCCGCAATTGCAGGGCAGCGAGGTTAACGGGCAACATGTGATCCTGATCCGCGGAAAGAGCGAGAGCGGCGGGCGCAGAGTGCTGGAGGCGGAACTTGCGGCACGCGGCGCACGGGTAACGGTCTTGGAATGCTACGAGCGACGCGACACATTGCCCCCCATCGCGCCGTTGCAACAATTGGTTGGATCGTTGAGAAATGACATTGCCGTGATGGCGTTAAGTGTGGAAACTCTGGAAAGCCTCCTGAACGTATTTGCCCTGCAATCAAATTGGTTGCGGGCGACATGGTTGCTGGTACCCAATGCGCGCGTGGCCGCGGCGGCGCGGACGCGCGGTTTTGAGCGCGTGACCGAGGTCGGCGTGTCCGCCGAATCATTGATCTGCGCGTTGGTCGAATTGAAACCCCGAATGAATATCATCCCGCGATAAAGAGCCCCCGATCATCATGGAAGCAATGACAGAATCCGAATCGAAACCGCTCCCGCCCAACGTACGTCCAGGTGGCCTGCCGCTTGCCGTGCTGGCCATTTCGGTGGTGAGCCTCGGACTTGCCCTGTGGAGCCTGCTTGCGGGCCACGATACCGAGCAAAATCTGACCCAGCAATTTGGCGGAAAGCTGGCCGAACAAAGTCAGGCACAAAAACAGGCGGCGGGCCAAATCGATTTGCTCGCGAAAGATTTACGCGATTCGCAAAACCGGGTTACCCAACTGGAAAGTAAATTGGCTGAATTCCAGGGGCAGCGCGTTGCAATGGAAGAAATGGTGCGTGAACTCGCGCGCGTGCCGGACGACTGGCTGCTCGCGGAAATGGAACAGACCCTTAACATCGCCAGCCGCGAATTGACGCTTGCCGGTAACGTGCGTGCCGCGCTGATCGGTTTGCAGGCAGTTGATCAGCGCCTCGCCCGTGCCGATAAATTGCAGGTCGCGCAATTGCGCCGCGCCGTGACGCAGGACATGGAGCGCTTGAAAGCGCTGCCGCTCGTCGATACGCAAGGTGCGATTGTGAAGTTGGACAATCTGATGGGCTTGGCACCTACGCTGCCGCTTGCCGTGCCCGATGCGATCGCGCCCAGCACGCGTGAGGCGCGACCGGAGGACGCGAATGCGAACATCGCAGTACGCGTCGGCAAAGAGCTCTGGCATGAGCTCACGCAATTAGTGCGCATACGTGAGATCGATGGCGGCGATCCGGCATTGCTGTCGCCGCAGCAATCGTATTTTTTGCGGGAAAATTTTAAGCTGCGCCTGTTATCTGCGCGCAATTCGCTGATCGCGCGCGATGAAAGCAATTTCAAGGATGATTTGAAATTGGCGCGAGCGATGCTGACGAAATATTTCGACGGGAAAGCAAAGGTCAATGTGAATGCACTCGCGACATTGAAACAGCTGTCGGAAAATCCACTCTCGATCGCAGCACCCGACATCACCGCAAGCCTTAGTGCGATCCGCGCGGCACGTGCCGCACGCGAACGGTCGGGGCGCTAGTTGACCATGTCGACGCCGATACGCTGGGTGTTGTGGCTATTCGGGCTGGCGGCGTTCGCGGTCGTGATCGCGCTCGCCGGGCGCCATGGCACCGGCTACGTGGTGATGGTGGTGCCGCCATACCGGATTGAATTGTCGGTAATGATGTTCGTGATTCTGGCGCTCGCCGGATTTGCAATTGGCTACTGGGCGATCCGTCTCGCGATCGCCACTTATGGATTGCCGCGGCAGCGAAAGATAAGGAACGCCGAGCAAGAACGCGCCAAGAGCCGCGACGCTGTATTTGCAAGCCTCGAATCGCTTTTCTCCGGACGCTTCCGCGATGCCGAGGAAAAGGCGCGCGTCGGCATGCAGCATCCGGACACGCGAGATCTTGCCGCTGCGTTGGCCGGTTGGGCCGCCTACGAAGGCGGCAATTCCGGTGCGGCCGTGCCGTATCTCGATAGCATTCGCGGCGAGGGCGGCGAAAAATCCGCCAACATGCGCGATGCCTCGAAAGCCTACATGCTGCTCGCCGACGGGCGGGCGCACGAAGCTCGCGATTTGTTAAACAACCTCGCGATGAACGATCCGAAAAATCCCGGTGTACTGAAAATGAAAGTCGAAGCCGAAATGGCCGACAAGGCCTGGGACGAAGTGCTTTCCACGCTTACGCCACTGGCACGCTCGGGAATGTTGCCTGCCGCTGCGGCACAGCAGATTCGACTAAACGCGGAAATCAACTTGATCAAAGCCAAACCCCACAATCGCGAAATCATCATCGCGGCGTGGGAGTCATTGGAAAGCGCATCGCGATACGATCCCGCCATGGCGGTGACGGTTGCCAAGCGCCTTGCGGGATTGGGATGCGGCGACGACGCGCGTCGCGTTGTCGAGGAAACCATCGACAAACGCGGGCCGGAGGGCTGGGATGCGTCGCTGGTTGCAGAGTACGGCGTATGCAAAGGCGATTCTGCGCTCGCTCAAATCGAGCGCGCCGAAAAGTGGTTGAAACAACATGCGCGCGACTCGGTATTGCTGGCGACTCTTGGCAAACTTTGCATGCGCCAGTCGCTGTGGGGCAAGGCGCAGAGCTATCTCGAAGCGAGCGTAGCATTGGCGCCCACGCTGGACGCGCACATGACGCTGGCGCGCTTGATGGAACAAATGGGCAAACGCGACGAAGCGGTGCGGCATATTCGGCGCAGCGCGGAATTGGCGAAGTAGTTTGGGCTTGCGATGAGTGCGCAATCGACGCTGGCGCGCGAAGGTTACGAGATCACCAGCGACCTCGCGCGCATCGATACGCGCGCGGTGCATGCCTGGTTAAGCAAAGAGTCCTACTGGGCACGCAATATTCCGTACGACGTGGTTCAGCGATCGATCGAGCACTCGATGTGTTTCGCGATACTCCACGAAACCACGTTGGCAGGATTTGCCCGCATCATCAGTGACCGTGCGACTTACGCATATTTGGGTGACGTTTTTGTGTTGCCCGCGCACCGCGGCAAAGGCCTTTCAAAATGGCTGATGGAACATATCAATCGCGATCCCGAGTTGCAGGGATTACGTCGCTGGGCGCTCGCGACCGCCGATGCGCATTCGCTCTACGCACAATTTGGTTTCACTCCGTTAAAAGCGCCGGAACGCTGGATGGAAAAACATTATCCCGGCATCTACGCGGTATCCATCGGTAACGAGTAAGCGGCAATTATTTCCGCTAGGCTGCGGCCGCCTTGCGCGTCAAGTCGGCGATCACGACACTTTCACCAGACGTAGAATTGCGGTAATTGTGCCCGGCGACCGCGAGTGCCAGGGCTTCGGTGCATCCGGGTTGAAAGCGATCATGCAGTTCAATGATCATGGTATGCACATCGTCAATCCATGCAGCGCTGTGTTTCAGCACTTCCAGTTCCGAGCCCTCGATATCAATTTTCAACACATCAATTCTGGATTGTTTGAAGTCCTCCATGATGTCGCGCACGCCGAGAGCGGGAATGCCGTCGCCCGTTGCATTTTCCACCACACGAAAACTCCAGGTGGCGACATGCTCGTTTTCGATGCGCAAATGCGTCTTTTTGCTCCATAGTCCCGCTTTTACCGGACGGATATTGGGGTGACGCTCGGCATTCATTTGCAGAATTGCAAAATTTGACGGCTCCGGTTCGATGGCGACAATAATGGCGTCCGGATAGCGGCAGGCAAAAAATACTGAGGCGAGTCCAATGTGGGCACCGGCATCGATGATGAATTTGGGGGTGCCCAAATCAATGTCGTACTCTTTCTCAATGAAAATTTCATCGTAGACATCCTGATCTGTCGTACCCGGTCGAATGAACACTGAGCCACCCGTCCAAGGGTTCGGCGCGCGTCCGATGCCACGATTGACGGCAAGAGCGAGATAATTCGCGATCGCGCGGACGAAGCCAAATTGACTTCGGCTCCAGCTCAAGTATTCCCAATGGTCATTGCCGACCAACTTCCTGGCGTAATTTTTCAGCATGATGCGCGTTGACCCTTCGCTATTCGTTCGTTCGATTCAGGCGCATACCCTCGGTACCGCATGATCAGCATGCTTGGTTGGTGTGAATCGCCATTTGGTGGGCGTTTCCAGCAGTATTTGCGCTGCCGGCCGCGCCAATTGGCGGTCCGTGTGCGCGTAGCGGGAATACTGTTACGACTTGAGGCCAAGCATCAGCGCCGCATTTTGCAATGCGGCGCGACCCGCACCCTTGCCAAGGTTGTCGAGGCGCGCAATTAACAGCGCCTGTTGATGTTTCGCGCTGTCGAAAACGAACAACTCCATCTTGTTGGTGCCATTGAGCGTTTCGGGATCAAGCTCAGCCGGTGGTTCGCCACCGTAATGCTTGACATCGACAAATCGAGCGCCGGCGTAATGTGCGACAAGGCAATCGTGGAACTGTTTGCCGTTGACGGCGGTTGGCAACGACCACAATTGCAGCGGCACATGTACCAGCATGCCTTGCCGGTACGCGCCTACCGATGGCGTGAACACGGGGGCATGTTCAATGCCTGCGTAGTGCTGCATTTCCGGCAGATGCTTGTGAGCGAGCTTGAGGCCGTAGGTAAATATTGTTGATTTTTCGGCGCCGCTTTCAAATGCGTCAACCATTTGCCGGCCGCCGCCGGAATATCCAGATACGCCCCACGTCGTCAAGGGAAAATTCCCGGGAATCAAACCCGCGTCGACCAAAGGGCGAATCAACGCAATGAAACAGGTCGACCAGCAGCCGGGATTGGCGACACGCTTGCTTTCGCGAATCCGCGCATCCTGGCCCGCCGCCATTTCAGGGAATCCAAACGCCCAATCTGGTGCAATTCTATGCGCAGTACTGGCATCGATAACACGCACTGCCGGATTCTCGATCATTGCCACCGATTCGCGCGCAGCATCATCCGGCAAACACAGTATTGCGAGGTCGACTGCATTCAGCAGGCGCTTGCGTTCCGTCTGCTCCTTGCGTTTTTCCGGCGCGATACTGATGAGCTCGATATCGCCGCGCTCCCGCAATAGCTCGCGGATCAAGAGACCCGTAGTGCCGTGTTCGCCGTCAATGAAGATTTTCGGAGTGGACAATTGCTGATTACCATTGGGGTCAAGTAATACAAATAGCGCATGCTTCGTAACTGACTACGCAATGTCGTTGTGCATTCAGATATTGCGAATGCTTTGCAACGTTATGCCTGCGGTTTTGCAAAATTATGCTTGCGCGAGCATGGTTTCCGCGTTGGAGACTTCGAATTTGCCGGGGCCTTCGACGTTCAATGTCTTGATCACGCCATTCTCCACCAGCATCGAGAAACGCTGCATGCGTACGCCCATGCCCTTGGCGGTGAGATCGAGTTCAAGGCCCAGTGCCTTGGTCCATGCGGCAGAGCCGTCACCGAACATACGGATTTTGCCCAGTGTTTTCTGATCTTTGGCCCATGCGCCCATCACGAACGCATCATTGACCGAGACACACCAGATTTCATTAACTCCTTTGGCCTTCAAGGCGTCAAAATTATTCACATAGCCCGGGACGTGTTTGGCCGAACAGGTCGGCGTGAATGCACCTGGCAATCCGAAAATGGCAATTTTCTTGCCTTTAACAAGCTCGCTCACTTTGAAGCTGTTAGGGCCGAGCGCGCAACCTTCGGTTTCAACTTCGATAAATTCGCTCAAGGTGCCGTCGGGAAGTGTATCGCCTGCTTTGATCATGGAATGCTCCTGGGTTGAGAAGTTGCTTCAGCGGATATTGGGTGCGTTACGAAGCACCGGAGGATTAGCGGTTGGTGTTAGGGCGGGGTTTCAAGACTCGATGGTGCGGAATAGGTGAATGAGTCGGCAAAAAATTCGTCTTCGGGCAATCCGCGTTCGACAAACGCAGATTTTGCGACGTCGATCATGATCGGTGCCCCGCAGGCATAGACCTGATAGCCGGCCAGTGAATCAAAATCGTTCACGACCGCCTGATGCACCAAGCCTGTCCTTCCAGGCCAATTATCCTCGGGTTTGGGGTCGGAGAGAACCGGGATGAACGTAAAATTTGGGGTTTCTTTTGCCCACTGCGCGGGTATATGCGGCATATACAAATCCTGCAGTGATCGACATCCCCAGTAGAGCACCATTTCCCGATCGACATGTTCGTGAATGGCGTGCTCGATCACCGCTTTGATCGGCGCGAACCCGGTGCCGCCGGCGACGAAAATGATCGGCTTGTCGGAATCTTCGCGCAAGAAAAAAGTTCCCAGCGGGCCCTCAAATCGCAAGATCGCGCGTTCGTGCATGTCATTGAAAACATGTTGGGTAAATTGGCCACCGGGCACATGCCGAATCTGCAGTTCAAGGAATTGATCATGGTGCGGTGCGTTGGCGATGGAGAAGCTGCGTCGCTTGCCTTCTTTGAGCAAAATGTCGATATATTGCCCGGCGAAATATTGCAATCGTTCCTGTGCCGGCAGCTTAAGAGAGACCAACGCCACATCGGGCGCGACTTTTTCGATTTTTTCAACGCGACACGGTAAGGTGCGAATGCGAATATCGCCGCTGCCGCCAATCTCTTTTACTTCCAGCGTGAGATCGGAGCGTGGTTTGCCGACGCAGAACAGTGCTTTGCCCGCCGCCTTTTCTTCCGGACGCAAGGTGCGTTCCTGGTAGACGCCGTAATCGAAATCGCCGGAGACGATTTTTCCCTTGCAGGAGCCGCACGCGCCGTTTCGGCAACCGTAGGGCAGGCCAATACCCTGTCGCAAGGCGGCATCGAGCACGCTTTCGCCATCTGCGACGTTAAAGGTGTGGCCTGAAGGTAGCAAGGTGACTTGATGCTCTGGAGAAGTCATGGGCGGTTCATTTCGCATTCTTTATATTCTCTATACTCTGGGTCAAAATGCGTCCACCGATCAAAATACTTGTTGTTGGCTTTGGCGATATTGGCGAGCGAGTGGCGGTTCTACTCCGACACCGTTTCAGTTTCAATGTAAGCACGATGGTTCGAGACCCCAAACGCGGCAGAGTCGCCCGAGCAATGGGCGCACACCCCGTTCGCGGAGACTTGCGGAAACCGGGCAGTTTACAGAAGTTGGCCGGACGCGCCGATGTCATTTTTCATTTTGCGCCGCCACCGGGTTATGGCCGGCACGATTTACACACACGCAATTTGATAGCGGCGTTAACGCCCCAGTCAAACCTCTGTGCAGCGAAGCCGGCGTTTCCACGTCCTTCAATCCGCCTGCCAAAGCGCCTGGTCTATATCAGCACTACTGGCGTCTACGGTGACTGCGGCGGTGCCTGGATTGATGAAAATCAACCGTTGAAACCATCGACAGGCCGGGCAAAACGCCGAGTGGATGCTGAACGCGAATTACAAATCTGGGGTCGGAGATTTGGCGTGAGCGTGTCAATTTTGCGGGCACCGGGAATCTATGCGGTCAATCGATTGCCGCTGGAGCGACTGCAAAAGGGTACGCCCGCGTTGGTGGCGGCGGATGACGTATTTACCAACCACATTCATGCCGACGACCTCGCACGCGCCGCAATTGCCGCGATGCGCGACGGCAAAGCAGGGCGTATCTACAATGTCGTCGACGATTCGGCAATGGCAATGGCGGAATATTTTGATCTGGTCGCTGATACATTTTCTCTGCCAAAACCTCCGCGACTGGCACGCGCGGATGGCGCGAAACAGTTATCGCCGGCGCTATTGTCGTTCATGAGTGAATCGCGCCGAATCGGCAATGCCCGGATAAAACGCGAACTCGGATTCCAATTGCGATATCCGACCGTTGGTGATTTCCTGAAAACGCTCGCTAAGCCAATGAACTAGCGTTCGCGCCGAAACTCGCCTTCAATCGCGCCATCTGGCCGGAACTGCGGCCCATGCGGTGTGCGTGCTGCACGCTGAAAAGCCGGTTCGCGGATCGGCAACAACAGCAAGAGCAGCGCAATAACATCGGAAATGATCCCGGGAAAAATCAACAACAGGCCAGCGATCACCTGGCGGAAACTATCGATAAATGCGGCCAATGAGAATTGACCTTGCGAAAACGCGCCCGCCAATCGCGTCACCAGCGAAAAGCGTGCTTCTTTGATCAGCGCGACCCCGGCAATGAATGCAAACACCAGCCAGGCGAGAACCCAGCCGCCATGGCCGTTGGGGCCGGAGGCGAGCGTGTATAGCAGCGCACCTTCCAGCAACGGGAATCCCATTAAAATACCGATGAACAACAACCGCATGATCAATTCCTTCCTAAACTTCCACTCGCATGAACGCTGATGGCACCGACCCAGACGACATGGGGGCATTAGTGGCAATTGCCACAGTACCGGATGATATTCTCGCTGTAAAGATCAGTGAGGCATTGTTGCAACAACGATTTGCCGCCTGCGTACATGCAATGCCTGCGGGAATCTCGCGATATCGCTGGCAAGGAAAGATTGAAGCAAATAACGAGATTATGCTGATCATCAAAACTTCCGTGGCGCGTTACCCTGAAGTTGACGCGGAAATTGTTCGCCACCATTCCTACGAAGTGCCGGAAATCGTTGCTCTGCGGTTAGTGCCGGGTTACCGGGATACCTGAATTGGATCGAAAATGAAACCCGATGACCACCCCGTTTCGCGAAGCGGTTTGCTTGGCCGGATATTTGCGTGGGTTGCGATTGCTGCGTCGATCGAACTCGCAAACGCTGCAACTTTGTCGGAGGACGCCGAATTGCTTGAGGCGGAAGTGGCCTTTTCCATGACGGCGCGTAAGAAAAATAATGAAATACTTGAAGTCAAGTATGTGATTGCCGATGGCTATTACATGTATCGCGACCGTTTTCAATTTCTGATAAACGGCGAACCCGTTGCCAACTCTCGAATTAATTGGCCCGCCGGAAGAATGAAGCAGGACGCCACTTTTGGGAAAGTGATTACTTACAAAAAGGCCTTCCGGATTGTCATTCCCCTATCAAGTGCCCAGCGCCGGATATTGGACATGGGTAATAATCCCATAACGCTTGCCGCCAATTCACAAGGGTGTGCGGACATTGGTGTGTGCTACCCCCCGCTTCGCCAACGTGTGACTTTGAGCGATGACACTGGCAATTGGGTTACACCGGCGAGTGAGGAATCGGCGGGGTTTGGTGTTCGTAATCAGTCAAATGCCAGACGATTGTCGGATCGGCTTACAGAAAAATCGACATTCGCCAAGTGACAGGATTCGACAGCAAATACACGACGGATCCGCAGGCACGGATGACCAAGATTTGGCTCGGATTGGGCGCTGCCTCGCTCTTGGTGATAATGGCAGGTATCGCCATTTGGTTGGATCAACCAGATGCTGAAAAGTCGGAGACAGTAGCGGTTGTCCGAACGACAAACGCGACAGCGGGTGCCATCTACGCCGCGCGATTTACCGACATCGACGGCGTCACCCATGAACTGGGCAAATGGCAGAATCACCTTCTTGTCATCAATTTTTGGGCAACTTGGTGCGCGCCATGTAAAGAAGAAATGCCCATGTTTGCGAAAATGCAGGAAAAGTACCGACAAGATCGTCTGCAAATTGTTGGTATTGCCGTCGATTCATCGGTAAATGTGGCTAAATTCAAGTTAACATCGCCAGTCGGTTACCCACTTTTTCCCGATGAGAGCCACGCAATGGAGTTTTCAAAACGCCTCGGCAACCGACTAGGGCTCTTGCCATACACGGTGGTCATACGTCCCGGTGGCGAGGTTGTTTTTTCCCGTATGGGCCTTGTTCTGGAGTCTGAGCTTGAGGAACTTGTTGCGAAAATACCGGTAAAATAGTTTAATTGCTGTTATTTTTAATTATTATTAACGAGCCACGAGTATTGGGCTGCACAATCTAGCGTGCCACTGTTTTCTGCATTGGTTGCATTATGATTTTTGTGTGCCGCGTCATATTGGGGGCGACGAACTTCGGCAAAAATGCAACATCTGTTGTGAATTAGCCCTAATTCCTGAGTGGTGCAAATACTTTGGCTGGACAGGTGGCACATTCTTGAGGCACACTGTTGGCGACACCAAGAATGTTACCAAATTGCGCATCGACTCTAGCGCAAGCAACTCTTTCATTCGTATATTTGACATCAAAAATAGCAAAAATCACTGTGCGGCGAGACTCGATACGCGCCGAGCCCGCTTCGTGCGATAAGTGCCGTTCAACGCCAAAAACATAGTCAACACAATAATAACATTGCCTGTCTGTAGTCGATTGATTTGCCAACCTTTGGAAATCGCCTGAACTGTAGTCCATGCCAGGACGAGCCAAATACGCATCTGCGTCGCTCGGACAAGGTTGTGGCACTGAATCGCTAACAATTGGCTAGGAGTCACCATTCTTATGGACCTGCGAAAAATAAAGACGCTGATCGACCTGGTGCAGCAATCCGGCATCGCGGAGCTCGAAATTACCGAAGGCGAAGAAAAGGTGCGTATCAGCCGCACCGGTGCATATCCAGCGTATGCGCCTCAACCGATTGCTGCCTCGAATATTGTGCTGGCCCCGGAAACCGGAGGTGCGACGGTCGCTGACCAACCGGGCGCTGGCCCGGCAATTCCGACGGGACATACATTGAAGTCGCCAATGGTCGGTACTTTTTACCGGTCGCCCTCGCCAGGCTCCCCCAGCTTTTGCGAAATCGGGCAATCCGTCACAAAGGGGCAAACGCTTTGCATCATCGAAGCGATGAAGCTCCTGAACGAAATTGAATCTGATGCGTCGGGTGTCGTAAAAGCGATACTGGTGGAGAACGGTCAGCCCGTCGAGTATGGCCAACCGCTTTTTATCATCGAATAACGGCGGAAATCGACTATGGCGGTTTTTGGTGCAGGCCCACGCCAAGGGGCCATGTTTGAAAAAATACTCATCGCCAATCGCGGCGAAATCGCTCTACGCATTCAACGGGCTTGTCGAGAGCTTGGTATTAAGACAGTTGCGGTGCATTCGGTCGCAGACGCCGACGCAAAGTACGTGATGTTGGCCGACGAATCCGTTTGTATTGGCCCCGCGCCGTCGAAGGATAGCTACCTCAATATTCCGGCCATCATCAGCGCCGCCGAAGTCACCGACGCCCAGGCGATTCACCCGGGGTACGGATTTCTTTCCGAGAATGCCGATTTTGCGGAGCGCGTAGAAAATTCCGGATTTGTCTTCATTGGGCCGCGACCGGAAAATATTCGCACGATGGGCGACAAGGTTGCCGCCAAAGCGGCGATGAAAAAGGTCGGCGTTCCGTGCGTGCCGGGATCCGAGGGAGCGCTGCCAGATGACCCGAAAGAAGTGCGCAAAATCGCAGCGGCGGTCGGCTATCCGGTGATTATCAAGGCAGCCGGCGGCGGTGGCGGACGCGGAATGCGGGTCGTGCATACCGAGGCTGCACTGGTGAACGCAGTGCAAATGACCAAGAGCGAGGCGCAATCGGCGTTTGGTAACCCGATGGTTTATCTGGAAAAGTTTCTGGAGAATCCACGCCATATCGAAATTCAGGTATTGGCCGACGAGCATCGCAATGCGCTCTTTTTGTGGGAACGCGATTGCTCCATGCAGCGTCGGCACCAGAAAATTATTGAAGAGGCACCGGCACCGTTATTGAAATCGCGTCTGCGCGACCGCATCGGTGAGCGATGCGCCGATGCCTGTGTGAAACTTGGTTACCGTGGCGCCGGTACCTTTGAATTCCTGTATGAAAACGACGAGTTCTATTTCATTGAAATGAACACGCGCATCCAGGTGGAACATCCCGTGACCGAGATGATTACCGGGATCGATATCGTGCAAGAGCAAGTGCGAGTCGCTGCTGGGCAAAAACTGCGGATGCGGCAAAAAGACATCGTGCTGCGTGGGCATGCGATCGAGTGTCGGATCAATGCTGAAAATCCCGTCTCATTCGTGCCATCGCCAGGACGAATCACACGCTTTCATGTGCCGGGCGGGCCGGGAATCCGTGTCGACTCGCATGTTTATGCCGATTATTTTGTGCCGCCGTATTACGATTCACTGATCGCGAAAGTCATCGCGCATGGGGATACGCGCGAACAGGCATTTGCGCGCATGCGTACCGCCTTGTCGGAAATGGTCGTCGAAGGCATACACACCAATTTGCCGCTGCATCAAGAGTTGATGAATGACGCGGCCTTTATCAGCGGTGGAACATCCATTCATTTTCTCGAAGAACGTATGGCCACCCTGAAAAAAATCGCCGGCGACGGAGATTGATCCCGACAATCCATGCAAAGCAAATTGAGTCATTTGCAGTTCGACGTTTCCGACATGGTTGAGTTAGCGATAAGCGGTTTGGCATGCCCTTTCTGACAGTCGGGTTTGACATTTCCCGCGAGCAAACGGAAACGCTCGGCGATCTTTTGTTGGAACGCGGCGCATTGTCCGTAAGCATCGAGGACGCATTCGAGGGTACCTCCCAAGAAAACCCCATCTTTGGTGAACCGGGTGCCGACGGTGGATGGTGGGAACGGTGTCGACTTTCCGTATTATTTTCTTCCGATGTCGACGCGCGAGCAGTGGTGATTGCGGCCTGTCAAACATTGGGCATCGATGCTTCGCGGCTCGCGGTGGATCACCTCGACGATATTGATTGGGTGAAAAATAATCGGGAACAATTCCAACCGATTCGTATATCCGACAAAATCTGGATCGTGCCAACCTGGCACGATGCGCCGCACCCCGATGCGGTGAATATTTCGCTCGACCCGGGCGCCGCATTTGGCACCGGGAGCCATCCAACGACTCGTCTTTGCCTCCAATGGTTGGAGGCAAACCTGCAGTCCGATGGCCTTGAAAACGTGCTTGACTATGGGTGCGGATCGGGAATACTCGCGATCGCTGCGATGAAGCTTGGTGCAGCGCGAGCGATCGGTGTGGACATCGACCCGCAAGCGCTTGAAGCGGCCAGATTCAACGCAGTGCAAAATGCCGTCGCAATTGAGTTCGCAGGCACGGATTTGCCTCTTGTGGCGCTCGCGGATATCACGCTTGCCAATATTCTTGCCAATCCGTTGAAAGTACTCGCGCCGTTGCTCGCGTCCCATACCCGTTTCGGCGGCTCGCTCGTGTTGGCGGGAATTTTGGTTGCGCAGGCCGAAGAGATGATTGCGATTTACGCGCCGTGGTTCGATTTGAGTGTCTGGAAAAATGACGAGGGGTGGGCGTGCATTGCCGGGCACCGCCTAGACGATTCCACATAATCGCTACGTTATACTTTCCGTCATGCTGCTGACGACCTGCCCGAATTGCGCTGCGCAATTCAAAGTCCAACCCGAGCAACTCAACGTGCGTCAAGGGCGCGTCATGTGCGGGCGATGCCGGAATGTATTCAATGCGTTTCAGTCGCTGACGCGATTGCCGGAAAACGAGGGTGCAAGCCACGAGCCTGTTCCACAGGCAACGACGGAAGAAAACTCGGCAACATCTCAAATGACCGATGCGCTTTTCATGCGCAAAGAGCCGGCACCCTTATCGCTGGAGTTTTCACAAACCGACTTTGATTCGGATATCCGATCATCGGTTGCTGCGGACGCCATTCTTTCATTTGACGTATCGCCCTCCGACGTCGCCACGTCGTTGGCCGATGCACCTAAGCTCCGTGCCTTCACAGGAGTCGTTGCCACCGACACTGAAGACAATCCCCTTCTAACGCCGCTACCCAATGAGCGGGTGCGCGCTGCATCGCCCGGTTCTGGCTGGTGGCTATCGGGAAGTGCGCTGTTGACACTATTACTTGTCGCTCAGGCGGCCTTTGGCTACCGTTCCACGATCACGCAGTCATTCCCGGAGCTGCGCCCTGCATTCATGGATTTGTGTGGTTGGGCAGGTTGCCGTCTGTCTTGGGGGCGTGACGATCGTGTGATTGGGATAGAAGCATCCGACTTGATCGAAACACCTGGAAAGACGGGTCGAATACTATTGACGGCCACCGTGGTCAATCGCGGCACCACGAGACAAGACCTGCCGCTACTCGAATTGAAACTGACGGACAACGCCAATCAACTGATCTTGAGCCGCGTGCTCAAACCGGACGAGTATCTAGGACGAAATCCCGCCAAAGATGAGAGCCTTGCACCAAACGTCGAGATGTATGTCAATCTCAGTTTGTCACTTCCGAATAAGGCCCAAGCGTCCGGATACGGCGTGCGCGTTTTCTACAATTGAGTCCAGTCGAATTCGCGCGACGTTCAATTGACGCCACTCACGAGCGTACCTCTTGCGCAAGCGAATGAACCAGTTTGTCGACCGCGCGATCAATCATTGAAGACTCGTCGATGAGTCGCGCATCGCCGCTCTCGATTTGCGCATGGAGCACTTCTGGCGCAATCGACAGCGCCTCGGTCGCGGCCGGATTGGTGAACAAGTAAACGCCATTCAAGGGGCTGATCCACGACAGTTTGGCCCGTGTGAATTGATGGCCGCTCTGGACGAATTCAACCCAGGCACCTCGCCGCAAAACGGGTGACGCCACTGGTGCCGGATCGAGTCGATTCGCTTCGCATTGGTTGGTACTTTCGCCACTCGCGCCGACTGCGGACATCACGTTTGGTTTGATGCCATCCGCCGATGAGCATGCCGCGACGGCGACATCTTCAATTTCCACGCCAGTATCAGAAAATTTTATCCGCACCAGACCTGACGGCGCCTTACCCTTGCGCCGGGTTTCACGCGCGTTGTCTTCGGCGATCAACTTCTTGAACAACGGTTTTGCAATCGCGCCTCGTGCATCACGAGGTTTTGAAGGCGCGCCGTCACCACGTAAGCCCGCCTTGACGGCAGATGCGTGGCAATCGACGAGCGAGGAAAAAAACAAAGTCCGATCCGACGTATCCACTGCGGCGATGGCCATACCGTATTGGATGCCTTTCAACAGGCCTGGCAAAGTCACCACGAGCCGTCTGCGCTCTTCGGCATTATTCTTCGGCAGGACACTCCAGATCAATTCGTCGATCGTTTCCAGCGCCTGAGTGAAGCCCACGCGTCTACCGCCTTCGCGAAGGTAAATGCGTTCCAACACACGTGCCCACGGGCCTTTCAAGAGGGCGGCAACTGGTGAGGGCAACTCACTGCCCACGGCGCGCTTTTCGATTTCGTCTACCGCGACCAGCCGTGCCATTTCACGAAATTCGCGCTCATGAACAATACGCGCAGATTGTTCAACAATTTCGGCATTCGCCGATTCGCGTTCAGCCATGAATTTCTCGAAATCCGCCAAGGCCTCCGCGAAAATCTGTATGTCGGTTTCAAACTCGGCACGAACTCGCGCGACCAGAGCGGCAATTTTCGCGTGCAGCGGATCGTCAGGCAGCACTTCGCCGGTAAAACATATTGCCGAGTGTGCGAGTGCATCCAGCAAACGACGCGCGGGATGAGTTTTCATCGAGAAAAATGAACGATCCAACAGCGCGACCTTGAGTGCGGGAATCTGCAACCGCGCGATCAACCCTTTGATGCCGTCGGGAATCGCGTTGTCATCGAAAATATAGTCGAACAGCATTGCGACAATGTCGATCATCATCACGTCGACGGCCGACGCGCTTTTCATCAACTCGGGCGTTTTGAAATCGCGCAACACATTCAACGACGTGCTTTGTCCCTCGACAAAATGGGATTGTGTGCGATCAATTGACAATCCGGCTACGCCGGCTCGCGGATCGACATCGTGCTGCATTTGCGTCAATGCTGTCACCAACTCCGCCTCGATTGACGGCAACTTGCCGTCGACGATGTGATTGAATTCTTCTGTTACTGCATCCCCTGAACCACTAACGCAGGTTGTCGGCGGCGACGGCGCAAAACTTCCTGTTGTAACACCGTGTGCGTGCGGTGCCGCGCTACCTGCGCTAAGGGCCGGGTTGAATAGTTGTCCCCCAGCCAAAAGTTGTCGCAACGTTTCGGCAATATCGGACGACGGAATTCGCGCGGGATCTGGATTCACACTTGATTCATTTGCTCTATGCAGATCAAATTTGCGTGGCTCGGATGGCGTCGGTTTCTGCATCGACGCAAGTGGCGGCTTCCGGTAGACAGGGTTCAAATTTGGTCGCACGCCGCGTTGCGCCAAATGCTGATTCACATCGCGGTAAACCACGGACAAATGGCTCGAGAGACGCTTTCCGATGCCGTGCAACACGTCAATTTTTGACGTTTCACTGTCGGCCAATTGTTCGCACGCTGCCACCAGCGCGTTCACAATGGCCCGTGGCGATAGAGGGATCGCGCTGTCTAAAAGATCTGGCTCGCGCAACAGAAAGCAGACGCGATCTAGCAAGGGAACCGATTCGGCTCCCGCCACGTTCGCGAACAAGCGTGTCATTTCGTTTACGGTGATTTGCTGCTCGAGCTCACGGTCATCAACGAGTGCAAGCGCAATTGAACTCGAGTTGTCGGATGATTTTCCTTGTGCATTTGATTTACTCGACAGCGTGGCATTGAAGTCAGCGAAAAATCGGCGTTTGAACGTCGCTTCAATATTGCCACGCTTCTCGCGAAATTCCGCGACGGTTTTGAGCCACTTCTGGCGCTCCGCGCCAACATGTGACATTTCAGCCAGCACTGAAAACTCTGCCTCGATATCGTCGAGTGTGGGCCCAAGCGCCGCCGTGATGCGCCCCAACATGATGGCGCGGCATTCTTCAAGAAGGTGTATGGATCCCGTCACCTTGCCATTGCGGCCTGCAACCTCATCGCGAGTAGCGATGCCTGGCAAGGTCAAATTCACTTTGTCGATGGTTAGCATGCCCGCCTCGGCGCGCCATGCGGCGCATTCTTCAAGGGCGCCAGTTGCGCGGAGGGGTCAGATTGACTTCGCGCTTTCGCGCGACCACATGCCGAGTTACCGGCGATTGAATCCATCGACTTACGCGGCGAAACACAACCTGATTTGAAATTGAAATCAGGAGTCGACATGCCGCAAGAGATAACGCGTCCGGGTGGTCCGCGTAGGAACTCATAAACAAACGGCCCGCACGAAAAAACATTCATGATCGACTTTCTGGTAATCCCGCTATCGTCGGATTCTTGAGAATCCTGTAGACCGGAGACTTTGCGTCCTCATCTTTCGATGAGTTTGCCTTGTTTCAGATTTCGCCCATTGACCAAAACGATCGTGGAGCAATCGAGTTTCATTGTTGATAGACCAAGCAAACCAAATTTACAAGAATTGACAAATTTGTGTCAAGGTTTGCAGCGAGTTTCCGATGAGCGGTAACTGGCTTGAAAGTCGGCGATATAATGTTGTTTTATTTGGAAATTTTCGACTATGCCCGTTCTGATTTGCGGTTCTATCGCCTACGACACCATCATGGTTTTTCATGGTGAATTCAAAACCCACATACTTCCCGACCAGATTCACATCCTGAATGTCGCCTTCGTCGTGCCTGACATGCGGCGCGAATTTGGTGGCACGGCAGGCAATATCGCCTACAACTTGAAATTGCTTGGCGGCGATCCGCTGATCATGGCCACAGTGGGCGATGACTTCGGACCGTATCGGGAGCGTCTCGACAAACTTGGGATTGCACGCACGCATGTGCGCGAAATTTCCGGCGCATTCGTTCCACAGGCGTTTATCACGACCGATCTCAACGCGAACCAGATCACGGCGTTCCATCCGGGGGCGATGGCGTCGTCATATTTGAACAAAGTCAGCGACGCGAAGGGAATCAAGCAGGGTATCCTAGCGCCGGATTCACGCGACGGCATGTTGCAGCATGCGGTGCAGTTTCACGATCAAAAAATTCCCTTCATCTTCGACCCAGGTCAGGCCATGGGCGTCTTCAACGGCGACGAATTGAGGCATTTCGTGGAACTTGCCGATTATGTAGCCGTCAATGACTATGAGGCGCGGATTCTGGAAGAGCGGACCGGCGATTCAATCGAGAAAATGGCCGGTCGCGTCAAGGCATTTTTCGTCACAAAAGGTGCGGAAGGGTCGGTTATCTACGCCGACGGTCAACAAATAGTGGTGCCAAGCGTTAGTGAAAACCGGCGCATGGATCC
This sequence comes from Betaproteobacteria bacterium, assembly GCA_043744315.1. Classification (GTDB taxonomy): domain Bacteria; phylum Pseudomonadota; class Gammaproteobacteria; order Burkholderiales; family Usitatibacteraceae; genus UKL13-2. The sequence continues at coordinate 19,319 of JAYTUX010000462.1, forward strand.
GACCGGCTGCGGTGATGCTTACCGCGCCGGCTTGCTGTATGGAATTGAGCGCGAATGGTCGTGGAAAAAAATTGGCGGTTTGGCAAATACGATGGGAAGCTTGAAGATCGAGCATCGCGGCCCGCAAGGCCACCATCCATCGCGCGAAGAGATAGAGGCGCGCTACATGTCCGCATTTGACGAACCCCTTTGGTAATCCGATTACAAGGAGCGAACTATGAACATTAAATATCTGGCGGTGTTGGGAACAGTAGCTGCGGCATTGTTGGCAGGATGTGCCGCGCCCGGATTGGGCGGAGGCAACTATAACCGCGCTCAAGTACGTGGGGAGCAAACAGTGCGGTTGGGCGTAGTCGAAAACGTCCGTGATGTCGCAATTGATGCACGTGATACCGGAACAGGCACACTCGCCGGTGCTGCGATTGGCGGAATTGCAGGATCGACACTCGGCGGCGGTTACAAGGCAAATGCCGCAGGATCAATCGCGGGTGCAGTGATTGGCGGAATTATTGGCAATGCGGTTGAAAAAGACGCGAATGACCGCAAGGGTGTGGAAGTTACGGTGCGCCTCGAGGGAGGCAAGCTGATTGCCGTGACGCAGGAAAAGGACGAAGAATTCCGCGTTGGCGACAAAGTAAGAATTCTTTCGGGGCAAGGGGCGACACGCGTAACACGCTATTAGTCTGCCAAGCCGTTTGCAGGTTGAAAAATGGTGCATTTGCACCCTTTTCATTTTTGGCAGTGCCGCGCAATAGTTAGCACAATTTCCTTTGCTGGCGTGCATCAAGTACCATCGCACGATGCATGAATATTCGCCAACTTTGGTTCACAAGCCGTCCGACACCCGCCAATTCGTGCGCGGCGTCAGGTGGTTGAGGTTGTTCGCTCATGTACTTGTTGGCTTGATAGCAGTTGGAGTGATTTTCCGCTGTGTATCGCCGCCGCGACGCGCAACGCTGACGGGATGGTGGGCGGCAAAGTTGCTACGGATTCTCAATGTCGTTTTGCTAGTACATGGTGCTCGCCCATCGGCGAATGTCCGCAACATGATTGTCGCAGCCAACCATGTTTCCTGGCTCGACATTTTTGTGATCAGCGCCGCGCATCCCGCGCGTTTTATTGCCAAAGCCGAAATTCGCGATTGGCCGATTGCAGGGTGGCTTTGCGATAAGGCGGGCACGATTTTCATTCGCCGCACGCGACGAAGCGATACAGCGAAGATTAACCAATTCATGCACGACGTTCTCGCTGAAGGTGCCACGATTGGTTTCTTCCCGGAGGGCACCACCAGCCGCGGCGACAAACTCATGAAGTTCCACACCTCGCTATTTGAGCCGGCAGTGGTGAATGCGGCGACGTTGGCGCCCGTGGCGATTCGCTATCGCGCAAGTGACGGCGAGCTCAATGATGCGGTCGCGTTTATTGGCGAATTGAGTTTCGCGGAATCCGTGGCATTGATCATCCGACAAAAATCGATGATTGCCGAAATCACGTTTGCTCAGCCGATCGAGGCAAAGGGTCTTTCGAGACGTGAACTCGCGCTGCGTGCGGAAATTGCGATTGCGATGATTTTAGGTGTTGCGCCGCCTCACGCGCATCATCGATTTACAACCGATGCCGACGTTGCGGATGCCGCGTCGGGTTGATGGCAAACAGGAACGTCAATCCGAGTCGAAAATCGTCACATCATCTTGGCAAGGAACCTGAAATACCATTCGATCGTCAAGCCGTAACGCGGTCAGCTCGCGCCCCCATGCGCAACCGGTGTCGAGACAGATTGCTTGTGGGCTCATATGTAATCCAAGCGCAGACCAGTGGCCTGCGACGATGGTGATGGTTGCGAACGAAGGATGCAGTCTGCTAAACCAGGGCACCAAACCATCCGGCAACTCGCCAAGTCCGCCTTTGAATTGAAGATCCATGTCACCGGGTTCCGAAACGACCCTCATGCGGGTCATGGCGTTGATCGCAAAGCGCAGGCGTTCCATTTGCGTCAATCCTTTGCGCCAGTTGACCGGCTCATTGCCATACATGTTTTGCAGTAAAAAACGGTAAGAACTACCCGTCAACGCCGACTCCACCTCGCTCGCAACCTTCCTGGCCAGCGAGTAGTCCCATTGTGGCGCAATGCCGGCGTGCACCATTGCGAATTCACCTTCTGAATAGAGAAGCGGCTTTCGCCGTAACCAATCTAGGAGGCTATCTCGATCTGGCGCGGCAATAATTGATGCAAGCGTATCGTTTCTGCCAGGCTTGGAAATACCCTCTGAAACCGCAAGCAGGTGCAAATCATGATTGCCTAACACAACGGTCGCGCTCTCGCCCAAATCCTTCACAAAACGCAGGCATTCCAGCGACTGTGGCCCACGATTGACCAGATCACCGACAAACCAGAGACGATCCTTGGCGCGATTGAAATTCAAAATTTCAAGCAACGCTTCAAGGCTTTTGAAACAACCCTGCAGATCGCCAATAGCATAGGTAGCCATGCATTTTCTCCGGCGTCAAATGCGCTCGACTGCGCGCAAAAAAGGGCGGTCACGCCGCCCTGGTTTGAGTTGCAATTGACGCTTCACTACTTGGCTTGAGCCACCAGATAATCGACCGCCGCCTTCACATCGACGTCCGCGAGCGCCGTATTACCGCCCTTCGCAGGCATGCCATTGAACCCCTTCAATGCGTGCTCATAAAGTGTTGGCCTACCTTTGGCAATGCGAGCACCCCACGCGCCTTTGTCGCCGATTTTTGGTGCGCCAGCAATACCGGCGGCATGGCAAGCAAGGCAAGCGGATTTGTAGGTGTTTTCCCCCACGTTTGCACTTTGTACGGTCGTGCCACCAACAGGAAGCGACGCGGGGATCGCCATCGCAACAATTGGCGCTGCGGTGGACTTAGGTGCCGCAGCAGGCGTCACAAGAGATGGCGCCGCTGCAGCTTTCGATGCATCAACGTTAAGCGTCGCAAGCGGTGCAATACGCTTCGCAATGGCGTCGGGGGTATTGGCTTTGCCCTCGGTTTCGCCGACGCGATGCGAACCCACCGCAAAAGACGCCAGCAGGACAATTCCCACCACCAGTGCAACCGCGCCGACGACGACCGCGACAGCAAGTTTGACGGGGTGCGTTTCAATGTTTTCTTCAACTGGATCCGAATGATGCTGGGACATGATGTATTCCTGAAAAACTATCGCGTGAAATGAGCTGAAACGCGATTATACCGGCGAAGGGCTTTCGCGCTCAAATTCACGTGTATCGTTCCCCAATTGGTGGTTGACGAGCGCCAGCGAATGGTAAACTTGAGGGGCTTTAGCAAGACTATCAGCGCGCCCGTAGCTCAGATGGATAGAGTACTGCCCTCCGAAGGCAGGAGTCGCACGTTCGAATCGTGTCGGGCGCGCCACCTTTTTCTGTAGTCCAGATTGTATTTTGCGTGTGGCGCGAACTTTGCCGACGCGTTTTGCTACGTTTGTGCGGCGGCTTTCTTTTCGCCGCCGCCGCTAATGGATTTCAAACGTGGACGCACCTGCGCCACATATTCCGGCACCCAGCGTTTCAGGTCGCGTCGCACGTCGGAGTCGTCCGGTATCCGCTCTTGCAGCAGCCATGTCGATACACTTTCAATGAATCCACCGTCGACTTCACGGGCCTTGGCGATGCGGAGTTTGGGATGGGGCGTCGGCCGCGTCTGCTCATCGTGGGCGAGCAGTTCTTCGAATAGTTTTTCGCCGGGCCGCAATCCCGAATAGACAATCTTGATTTCTTCGTCAGTCGGCTCGGACAAGCGGATCATGTCGTGTGCGAGATCAACAATTTTTACGGGTTCGCCCATGTCGAGCACAAATATTTCACCGCCCAACCCCATCGTTCCGGCCTGCAAAACCAATTGCGCCGCTTCGGGGATCGACATGAAATAACGCACCATGTCAGGGTGTGTAACTGTCACTGGCCCGCCATGGTCGATCTGCTCCTGAAAACGTGGGATGACGCTGCCGGCGCTGCCTAGTACGTTGCCAAATCGCACCATTTCGAAACGGGTATTGCTGGTTTGTTGTAACGCCTGGCAAAGCATTTCGGACAAGCGCTTAGTGGCACCCATGACGTTGGTTGGGTTGACCGCCTTGTCGGTGGAAATGAGCACAAATTTCTTGACACCATATTCAATGGCCGCGCGTGCGACCACCAGCGTGCCGAGTACGTTGTTTTGTACGGCTTCCCACGCATTGCTTTCTTCCATCATCGGCACATGCTTATATGCCGCTGCATGAAACACCAATGACGGCGCGTATTGATGCATTGCCTGATTGACGCGCTTGGTATTTCGGATATCGCCGATGACGCTGGCAATAGGGAGATTCTCGAACGCATCGCGCAAGGATTGCTCAATTTTGTACATCGCAAATTCGTTTTGTTCAAACAACACCAGCATTGACGGCTGGTACGTCGCGATTTGCCGGCAGAGTTCGGAGCCAATTGATCCACCCGCGCCAGTGACCATGATGACTTTGTCGGTAATGAGGTCATGAAGTCCCGCATCGTCGAGCACGATCGGTTCGCGTTTCATCAAGTCTTCGACCGCGACGCGGCGTATTTTTGCGGGAACCAGTTTGCCCGGCGCGCTGGGACTCAACGTGACACCATTGAATTTGGGGACGGTCAGAATCGTCACCCGCGCCTTGTTGCAGACTTCAACGATGCGCCGACGAATGGGGTATGTTACCGACGGCATCGCAATGATAGCGTGCTTGACCTTGAGCAATCGCGCGAGCCTTGGCAATTCTTCAACATTGCCCAGAACACGTGCGCCGTGCAACAGACGCTGGCGTTTGTTTGGATCATCATCGAGCAATCCCATCACTCGCCAATCCGCGCTGCGGGAAAGCTCCTTAAGCAGGCCGACTGCCGCGTCGCCCGCACCCAGTACCAATACCGGTGTCCCTTGTTCAATGGTGTCGCCATAGAGACGCCATTCTTTCCATGAACGATAAAAAATTCGGCTGCCTGCCATCAAGGTGATCAATAGCAGCGCCTGAATGAAGAAATGCGCGAACCCCAACGGGTGAATTGCGTCGATATTCCACAATATGAAGGCCGAGATACTTGACCCAGCCAGCACTGAAAGGACTATTCGCTGTACGTCAGGAAGGCTCGCATACCGCCACAATCCCTGATACATGCCGAAAATCGTCGAAATTGTGGCTTGGACGGGAAGGGCCACCGCGAGCGTCAATGTCAACGCAGCAAAAATTGTGTCGGGCTGCCCAATCTGAACTTGTTTAAGCAGCAAAAAGGTAATTGCCCAGGAAAACACCGACATGGTGGCGTCGTGAAAGAACGCAATAACGGCGCGCTCATTGATCGCAAAAGTTTTCATTTAGCTCCAAGGGTTTTTCTGTTTTGCCTTTTTTCGTCTTGGGTGAAACGCCACTCCAGGTACATCAACAGCGAAGCGTATGTTATCACCCAGAATCCCGCAATTGGATAGAGAAAGTTACCATTTTGTGCGATGAGCGCAGAAAGCGTACTCCCAAGCATTAGAAAGTAATACGACGTCACGGTTTTGCGATGGCTCCAGCCTGAGAGAATAAGGCGTTGATAGTAGTGTTCGCGATGTGCCAACCATATCCTTTTTCCGTTGTAGAGCCGTTTCAACAACGTGACTGTGGCATCGACTATGAACGGCGAGAAAATCAGCAACCCGAGCCACCAGGGCCAGACTTTCGTGAAATAACCATGTAGATCGAACGCAATGGCAAGAAATCCAAGTGGTACGGACCCAGAGTCTCCCAAGAACGTTCGCGCCGCGGGGAAATTGAAAAACAGAAAGCCTAAGACTGCGCCAGAAATACTGGCGGAGACGACTGCAAGCGCGGCGCCATTTTCCTGAGAAAGCGTTGCCGCGATCGCGTAACCGCCAAATCCGGCAAATGCCATGCCACCAGCCATTCCATTGGCCCCGTCCATGAAATTGTAGAGGTTGGTCATCCAGCAAATCGCAATGGCTATGCCGATCAACGTACATAGAGATGTCCGTGAATCGAATGCATTATCATGCTCCAGCCAGCAAAAACCGACGAAAACCGCGGCGCAAACTTGGCACGCAAGTCGTATCGTCACTGACAGATTAAGCTTGTCGTCGACCAGCGAAACCAATGCGAGGCATAGCGCGGGCACAAGCAAGAAGGCTGGAATTTCAACGGCGCTTTGCGTCAGTATTGTGGTTGCTACCGACAACAAGATCGCGATGCCGCCGACGCGTGACGTAGGTTCAGCATGCAACGAACGGTGGTTGGCAGAGTCCAGCGACCATTCCGCGAGTGGGCTTCGAAGCAGGAGGAAAGTAAAACCTGCCGACATTGCAAATGTCACGAGGAATGTAGTAATTGCCAATTCATTTACCAAGTATTGCGATTGTGCCCAGATTGAGGAAACGGGCACGCTATGGCCCGATAAAAGAAAACGGGCACCCGAAGGTGCCCGTCCTATCCTGTCATTGAAGCATTATGGACAGGTTGTTTTCCGCGTAACGTTTACTGTTGCAGAATTGGCACCGTCATTTATCGTGAATGTGACTAAGGTCCCTAGCGCTCCACCGGCACCGAGCGAATTAATGGCCGGTGAGAAACTGCCACTGCCAGTGGTTGGAACCGCAACAGCCAACGACGGGTTAGAGGAGTTGATGACTTTGTTGGTATTTCCACCCGTAATACTTACGACTCCCGTGCCGCCATCCGGAACACAAAGTGCACTTGGTGCCACAGTCAATGGAACGGCGGGCGCGACAGTCCCGGGCTCCGTTGTAACATCCATCGACACAAACGCGCCCAAGGCATCTCTAAATATGACATTGCCTGGCTTCAGACAGAAGTTTGGATTGAAAACCGATACAGTAAATGCGTCGCCACTTCGAGTCACAATCGGTGGAGTAACTGAAATCGAGTTGGGAAAACTAGTGTCCGCAGTATAGGGGGGCTTGCCGCCGAATATGAATACGTTCACCAAACCGGTTCCACATTTGTCTGTGGTTGCGCCGCCGAGAGTTAGTTCCTTTGGGAGGATTGAAAGTGGTACGTTGGAGCCATTGCTATTAAGTACTACAAACGTGATGTCGCGATATGATCCTGTTGCAATATCAGTTAGGCGGAACTGCGCATACTGAGTTGGCGCATTTGCGGTCACACGGATGCGCGCGGTCACATTGCCCGCGGAGTCAGCGTTCGTCGTATAAGTTGGACCAGTAATACCAGTGCTATTCAGAATAAATGCATATGGACCATAATTTGCAGTGAAGCTAATTTGTTTATTTGCGTAGCGAAGGCCATTTGAAACCGGGGTAAGTGTAATTAGGGAGTCTTCACCAGCGCAAGCCTGCGCCGCCGCAACTGTGGCACCAGTTGTCGCAGTACAAACCCCCGTGGTGGTAATCGACAAACCATAGCCGGTTAGAAAATTCTGAAGGACATTATATGTGCCCGTTATCTGTGCCCCAGCGGCATCGCGCGCCGTAATAATGACAGTCCGTGAAGGAACGGAATTCGCATCTGTTTGCGGGTCGACGACGCCGGGCTGATTTGGGAAAACGGAAAAGGTATTACCCGATATTTGTGTGTTGATTGGAATGACTGTCTGTTCGTTGGAGGTCACGAAATATGGTGCCTTGCCGCCGGCGACATTTATCGTGAAAGGCACAAACGCGTAAATGGATCCGGTATTCGGCAATATTGACAGATCGCCAATTTTCAACGGGTCTCCACCTGCAGCACCACCACCTCCGCACGATCCCAGAATTAATACGATCGAACTTAGCGTGGCGGCAAACACGCCCCGCTTTGCCAGAGTACTCAAGTTGCCGAAGTATGTGTGTGTCGCCACGATGATGTCCTCTTTTCTTCAGTTCTTGGTCGGGACTTTTGTGCCCCGGATTCGCCAGTTTACTTATAAATTATGACCTTACCTCGCTTTATTAAAGCGCAACTTTCAGTTCGATGCAAGCATTTTTTGACTCATTCAAACGATGATTTGCGATGGTAAACACGCTCGAACGCAAAATTGACAACGCAAAATTGGCTTAATAAATGGCGGTTTGCAGAAAAACAATCAAGAAACCATGGAAAATCAGCAAGTTGATACCGTATTAACGGCAATCGTTTGCGGCACCGCACTGCCTGCGCCAACAGTGACCGCAGCGGAGACGGGCGTCGCGCCGGTGCCGGAACCTACGGTACCAAGTCCACGGGTAATGGTGATCACATTGGTACCTGAAACTTGAAGTGCACTCGCCTGGCTTGTCGGCGTACCTATTGCCGTAGTGATCGTCACCACGGCGGTGCCCGGATTATTGATGGTCACCAATACCTGTGCTGATTGTCCGCAGGCCAAACTTATCGCCTGAGGTGAGAGGACTATCGCTGGCGGCAGCGCTGGCAAATCTGACGTGCCAGGCTTGTTGGTCAAAGTCGACTGAATGCTCAAGCCCGTCGAATCAGTGATTGTAAATATGACTTGATAGCCGTCGGTGCCACAGGCCAATTGAGGGTACGAAATTGAAAATCGACTCGGATTTTCATTTGGCGTGACAGAGGGAAACACGCCTGCCGTTCCTGGCGCGCTTGAACGAATCGAATACGGAGGAACACCGCCGAAGATCAGAAAATCCGCACTACCGGCAGGGCAGATGTTCTTGAATGCACCATTGACCGCCCAGGCCGTTGGAACGGTAACGAACTCGCCACCATTTATCGTTGCTTGCTTGATGAAAAAAGTCGCGGTACGAAATGCCCCGGAAGCCAGATCGGTCGCACGGATGGTCGCAATCTGCGGCGATGCTCCCGGATTCGCGCGAAGCACGGTAGATGCGCGACCGCCTTCATCGGATGTGACGGTCACTGAATTTGAAAACACAGTCTGAGATGTGTCCACCGGGAACTGAAACGCCCCTTGCACGACGTCGAATCTAACGCTGCGTCCACGGGCGAGTACACCCAACTGGCTTACGGTCAGAGTGGCAATACCGGATTGACCGGCGCATACCGAACCTGCGGTAGCACAATTGGGGAAGGCAACCGGCGCATTGCCAGTGATCGTAATATCGCCACTGACGATATTTGGCAAAATCGTAATAGTCGCCGACGCTGACTTGCCCGTTTGATCTGTCACCGTAACCGTGACACTTTGTTGCGCGGTCACCGTTCCCGGAACAATAGTCAAATCGGATGCAGCGAGCGTGGAGGACTGCAAGGGCATGACAGCCGCATTTGTAGTAGTCACTGCATACGGCGTCCGCTGTCCACCACCCGAAATGACAAACGAAATTGGCACGCCCGAATAAGCGGTTACGGTGGATGGCGAAATCGAAAACGCGATCGCGGGATCAACGGCCGAGGATACTGCGCCGCTTCCGCAAGATCCCAGCGCACCGGCGAGCAACCCAATTGCGAGAACCGTCGCACATCGCTCAATTGCCCGGAAAATAGTCACAAGTACATCCTTTCGAGTGTTGAGGCATTACAGCAACAAGATCGCAAAAGTACTTGCCTTCATTGAGATTCTACCAAAGGTATGCGCGCAGTTCATTATCCCCGCATCCAACAATCCGTGCCTGCAGATTCCTACAATTGACAGTGCGCAAGACAAAAATGTTGCAGCGCGCAAAATGCGGCGTTATTATTGATCTTTCCAGGAATTGTCTTTCTGTATCAGCGTGTTGGGTGCCCTATTCGAGTGCCTGGTTCGTTGAAACCCTGCGCGGCCATGAGCCCATCAGTGCGGCCCGACATTCCCGGTAACAATCATCACCTTGCCCGATCGTTTTTTCGCGCGTGAGTCAATGCATTGATGTGCATTCCGCGCGAAGATATCGCATAGCATTTTGTTACCACGTTTTTCTCGGAGTCCCCTCGCATGTCTGACGTTGCTGCCGCCACGAACTTTGACCCTTCCTCGCCGTCCGCGCAGGGCTTGTATGACCCTCGCAACGAGCACGATGCGTGCGGTGTCGGTTTTGTTGCCAATGTCAAAGGCAAACGCTCGCATTCGTTGATCGAACAAGGACTGAAGATTCTTGAGAATCTGTCACACCGCGGCGCGACGGGCTATGACCCCCTGCTGGGAGATGGTGCAGGCATCCTGATTCAGGTTCCCGATCAACACTTGCGCCGTGCCTGCGGAAAACAAGGATTGACCTTGCCCGCAATCGGGCAATACGGCGTCGGGATGGTATTCCTGCCGCGCGAACCGGCTTCACGCATGGCCTGCGAGCAGGAAATCGAACGCGCTATAGACGCTGAAGGGCAAATCTTGTTGGGCTGGCGAAACGTGCCGACCGACAATCGTGGTCTGTCTGCCGCAACGATCGCGGTAGAGCCGTTGATCCGCCAGGTGTTTGTCGCTCGCGGATCAAGCGAGATGAATCAGGATGATCTGGAACGCAAGCTCTACATCATCCGCAAACGCTCTGGTCACGCGATTCAGGCGTTGAAGTTGCGTCACGGCAAAGAATTCTACGTGCCGTCATTTTCCACACGCACCATTGTTTACAAAGGCATGCTACTCGCCGATCAGGTTGGCAAATATTTTGTCGATTTGCGGGATCCGACGATGATGACGGCGTTAGCACTGGTGCATCAACGCTTCTCGACCAATACGTTTCCCACTTGGGATCTCTCTCACCCGTTCCGGATGATTGCGCACAATGGCGAAATCAATACGTTGCGCGGCAACGTGAACTGGATTCGCGCGCGCCAACAGGCGATCGCCTCGCCCGTGTTGAAAGATGACCTGAAGAAAATCTGGCCGTTGATTTACGACGGGCAATCGGATTCGGCGAGCTTCGACAATTGCCTCGAAATGCTGGTGATGGGCGGCTATTCGCTCCCGCACGCGATGATGATGATGATTCCCGAGGCGTGGAGCGGCCACAAATTGATGGATGAAGATCGCCGCGCGTTCTACGAATATCACGCGACGTTGATGGAGGCCTGGGATGGCCCCGCTGCGATGGCGTTCACCGATGGCCGTCAAATCGGCGCAACACTCGATCGAAATGGGCTGCGTCCGGCGCGCTATATTTTGACCGACGACGATATCGTGGTGCTGGCATCGGAAGCGGGAGTCCTCGATTTCCCGGAATCGAAGATCGTCAAGAAATGGCGCCTTCAACCCGGCAAGATGTTTCTGGTCGATATTGAAAAAGGTTGCATAGTCGACGACGATCAACTGAAACGTGAACTCGCCACCGCGAAGCCATATCGCGAATGGGTCGCGAAGGCGCGCATCCGTCTCGACGAATTGCCCGAGCCCGCGCCGGCGGAGAAATCCGCTGTTCCGCTGCTGGATTTGCAACAAGCGTTCGGTTATTCGCAGGAAGATCTGAAAGTCATCATGTCGCACATGGCCAAGGTCGGCATTGAAGCCACTGGTTCCATGGGCAATGATTCACCACTCGCGGTGATGTCCGACAAGCCGCGCAATCTATATCACTACTTCAAACAATTATTCGCGCAAGTCACCAACCCGCCGATCGATCCAATCCGCGAAGAATTGGTAATGTCGACCGCAATCACGATCGGCCCGCGACCGAACTTGCTCGATATTCATCATTCTGATCCTGGCCAATGGCTCGAAGTGGCGCAGCCGGTATTGACGGCCGACGATATGGAGAAAATTCGCCACATCGACATGTTCACAGGCAATCATTTCCGTAGCCATGAACTGGACATCACCTATCCCGCCGCATGGGGCACCGAAGGTATTGAAGCGGCGGTGGCGTCACTGTGCGCACACGCGGAAGACGCGCTGCGACTGGGCTACAACTTGTTGATCGTGACCGACCGTAAAGTCGATGTCGATCATGTTGCGATTCCAGCGTTGCTGGCGGTCGGTGCGGTGCATCAGCACTTGGTACGCAAAGGTTTGCGTACCTCGACCGGGTTGGTTGTTGAAACCGGTAGCGCACGCGAAGTGCATCATTTCGCGTTACTGGGCGGCTATGGCGCAGCGGCGGTACATCCCTATCTGGCGCTGGAAACCTTGCACAACATGCGCGATTACCTTCCCGATATGGATCCCAAGGAGGCCGAACAAAAATACATCAAAGCCATTTCCAAAGGGCTTCTGAAAGTGATGTCGAAGATGGGTATCTCGACCTATCAGAGCTATTGCGGTGCGCAAATTTTCGAGGCGGTCGGGTTGTCGAGCGAGTTCGTCGGCAAATATTTCAGCGGCACTGCGTCCAACGTCGAAGGCGTGGGTATTTTTGAAATCGCGGAGGAAGCGATGCGTCTGCATCAGAAAGCCTTCGGTGATGACCCGGTTTTGCGTTCCCAGCTCGATGCCGGCGGGGAATACGCGTACCGCGTTCGCGGTGAAGAACATATGTGGACGCCGGATGCGATCGCCAAATTGCAACACTCGACCAAAGCAAATTCCTATTCAACATACAAAGAATACGCGAAACTCATCAATGATCAAACCCAGCGTCAGATGACGTTACGCGGGTTATTTGAAATCAAATCGGCTGGCGCGCCGGTGCCAATCGAAGAAGTCGAATCCGCGAAAGACATCGTCAAGCGCTTCGCCACGGGCGCGATGTCGTTGGGCTCAATTTCAACCGAGGCGCACGCAACCCTTGCGGTCGCGATGAACCGCATCGGCGGCAAATCCAACACCGGCGAGGGCGGCGAGGATCCAAAACGATATATTGCCGTGCAAAAAGCCGGCGAGACGCTGAAGAGCAAGTTGGGCGATGCGGTGGAAACCGATATCAAATTGCAGGTCGGCGATTCGCTGCGCTCACGCATCAAGCAAGTCGCGTCCGCGCGCTTTGGCGTGACGGCGGAATACCTGAATTCGGCTGATCAAATCCAGATCAAGATGGCGCAAGGTGCCAAACCCGGCGAAGGTGGCCAATTGCCAGGACACAAAGTCTCTGACTACATCGGCAAATTGCGTTTTGCGACACCTGGTGTTGAATTAATTTCGCCGCCGCCGCATCACGATATTTACTCAATCGAAGATTTGGCGCAACTGATACATGACCTCAAGAATTGCAACAATCGCGCGTCGATTTCGGTGAAGCTTGTCTCAGAAGTCGGTGTCGGTACTGTGGCGGCGGGCGTTGCCAAAGCGAAAGCCGATCACGTTACGATTGCCGGCCACGATGGCGGCACTGGCGCATCGCCGGTGTCATCGATCAAGCACGCGGGTACGCCTTGGGAACTGGGCCTTGCGGAAACGCAGCAAACGCTGGTGCTGAATCGCCTGCGCGGTCGAATCGCGGTGCAAGTCGATGGACAAATCAAGACCGGGCGCGACGTGCTGGTCGGTGCCTTGCTCGGTGCGGACGAATTCGGTTTTGCCACCGCGCCGCTGGTGGTCGAAGGCTGCATCATGATGCGCAAGTGCCACTTGAACACCTGCCCTGTCGGCGTGGCCACGCAGGATCCGGTGTTACGCAAAAAATTCACCGGCCAGCCGGAACACGTCGTCAATTTTTTCTTCTTTGTAGCTGAAGAAGTTCGCGAGTTGATGGCCGCAATGGGCATTCGTAAATTCGATGACTTGATCGGTCGTGCGGACTTGCTTGAAACACGCAAAGGCATTTCGCACTGGAAATCGAAAGGCCTCGATTTTTCGCGCATTTTTCATCTGCCGGATATGCCGAAAGACGTGGCACGCCACCATTGCGAAACCCAGGATCACGGTTTGACTGACGCGCTCGACAACACGCTCATTGCGCGCGCGAAACCTGCACTTGAAAAACGCGAAAAGGTTTCCATCGACGCGAATATCCGCAATTTGAATAGAACGGTCGGCGCGATGCTTTCCGGTGAGGTCGCGCGGCGATTCGGCAACGAAGGCTTGCCGCACGACACCATCGCAATCAAATTGGCGGGTACGGCAGGGCAAAGTTTTGGCGCATTCCTCGCGCACGGCATTACACTGGAATTGACCGGACAGGCGAACGACTACGTCGGCAAAGGCTTGAGCGGCGGTCGGGTCATCGTCAAACCGAACGCGCAGTTCCGTGGCGACCCGCTGCACAACATCATTGTCGGCAATACCGTGCTCTATGGCGCAACTTCGGGCGAGGCCTATTTTCGCGGCGTTGCGGGTGAGCGTTTCTGTGTGCGCAATTCCGGCGCGTTGGCTGTGGTCGAAGGCACCGGCGATCATGGCTGCGAATACATGACCGGCGGAACTGTCGCGGTGCTCGGAGCGACCGGGCGAAATTTCGCGGCCGGCATGTCGGGCGGTGTCGCGTATGTGCTCGATGAAGACGGTGCTTTCCGCAATCGTTGCAATCTTGCGATGGTCGAATTGGAAGCGGTCACGGACGGCGTGAATTCCGCATCGCATCTGGGGCTGTCGGACTCGGTGTTGCTCAAATCGTTGATTGAAAACCACGCCAAGTACACCGGCAGTCAACGCGCCATGGACATACTGGCGAACTGGCCGAAATGGTCGCGTGCGTTTGTGAAGGTGATGCCCACCGAATATCGGCGTGCATTGAATGAGCTTGCGCAGAAGAACGCCACCTTGCTCAAACAGAAAGCTGCCTGACGCCGCGTTTCGATCAGCCACAGCCAACCCCACCTCCTCGCCATCACGCAGAAAATTTTCGCGAAAGAATCAGCATGGGCAAGCCAACCGGATTTCTGGAATATCAACGCTTGAGCGAAGCGTCAATTGCACCCGCTGAACGCCTGAAGAATTACCAGGAGTTCACGCTTCATCTCAACGACGACGAAGCAAAAACGCAAGGCGCGCGCTGCATGGATTGCGGCATTCCGTTTTGTCAGACCGGCTGTCCGGTCAACAACATTATTCCGGATTTCAACGATCTGGTGTATCGGCAAAATTGGCAGGAGGCGCTCGTTACCTTGCATTCAACCAACAATTTTCCCGAGTTCACCGGGCGCGTCTGCCCGGCGCCTTGCGAAGCCGCGTGTACGCTCAACATCAACAACGATGCCGTGGGCATCAAATCGATCGAACACGCGATTATCGACAAAGGCTGGGAGATGGGTTGGGTCGTGCCGCAGCCGCCGAAAAAGAAAACCGGCAAACGCGTCGCAATTGTCGGTTCAGGCCCGGCGGGCCTTGCCGCTGCACAGCAATTGGCACGCGTCGGGCACGATGTCATCGTGTTTGAAAAAGCTGACCGCATCGGTGGCTTGCTGCGTTACGGCATCCCCGATTTCAAGATGGAGAAAACGCATATCGATTTACGCATCGCGCAAATGCAAGCCGAAGGCGTACAGTTTCGCGTCAAACAAAATATTGGTGTCGATACACCTGCGGACGTCTTGATGCAGGATTTTGATGCGATCGTTTTATCAGGTGGCGCGGAATTGCCGCGAAATTTGCCGGTGCCGGGACGTGATTTGGCAGGTATTCATTACGCGATGGAATTTCTTCCTCAGCAAAACAAAGTTGTTGCCGGCGACAAAGTCGCTGGCCAACTGCGCGCCACGGACAAGCACATAATCGTGATTGGCGGCGGCGATACCGGCAGCGATTGCGTGGGTACCTCCAATCGGCACGGCGCAAAATCGGTCACTCAATTTGAGTTGCTGCCGCAGCCACCCGAAGTAGAAAACAAGCCGATGGTGTGGCCCTACTGGCCGATCAAGTTGCGCACGACGTCGTCACACGAGGAAGGCTGCGCGCGCGATTGGTCGGTTGCGACCAAGGCATTCGTCGGCAAGGATGGAAAGGTGGAGAAATTGAGGGCGGTTCGCGTCGAGTGGAAAGATGGAAAGATGCAGGAAGTCGCCGGCTCCGAGTTTGAAATGAAGGCCGATCTCGTGTTGCTCGCGATGGGTTTCCTCGGCCCCGAGCGGACAGGCTTGCTAACGCAATTTGAGTCGATCGGTGTTGAGAAAGACGCGCGCGGCAACGTGAAGGCGGCGACCGAAGGCGTTGCAGCCTATCAGACCGCAAACCCGAAAGTCTTCGCAGCCGGCGACATGCGGCGCGGGCAATCGCTGGTGGTGTGGGCGATTCGCGAAGGACGTCAATGCGCGCGCTCAGTCGATGAGTATTTGATGGGCCGCTCGGAATTGCCGCGTTAGCGCGGATTTCAAGGTCGCGCCAACAAACCCCAATACGGGTGCGCGTCGCAGGCTGAAAACGCCTGAAGGGCCGCGTCAGTCGTAGAGTTTTACCACGCAACTTCGCATTGACCTGAATGCGATAATCCACGTTCGCGATCGACCGGTCGCGCCGTTTTCATTTCGCGGTTCCGCCGCCACCCCATTGCAAACATGATTCTTCAAAACGACACTTTTCTGCGGGCGCTCATGCGCGAGCCAACCCCCTACACGCCCATCTGGATCATGCGCCAGGCCGGTCGTTATCTGCCGGAGTACAACGCCACGCGCAAACGCGCCGGCAGTTTTCTGGGGCTTGCCAAGAATCCGGACTATTGCACCGAAGTGACCTTGCAGCCGCTTGAGCGTTTCAATCTCGATGCGGCGATTCTCTTTTCCGACATCCTCACCATTCCCGATTCGATGGGACTGGGATTGTACTTTGCTGACGGCGAAGGGCCGAAATTTGAGCGTACGGTGCGCAGCGAAGAGGACGTAAAAAAGTTGCCGGTTGCCGACATGCCCCAATTGACATACGTGTTCGACGCGGTCGCGCAAATCAAAGGTGCATTAAAGGGCCGAGTGCCGCTGATCGGCTTTTCCGGCAGCCCCTTCACGCTGGCGTGCTACATGATCGAAGGTGGCGGATCGGATGACTTTCGTCGTGTGAAAACGATGCTCTATCAACGCCCGGATTTGCTGCACGCAATCCTCGAAAAAAACACCGAGAGCGTCATCGCCTACCTGAACGCGCAGATCGACGCCGGCGCGGACGCGGTGATGCTGTTCGATACCTGGGGCGGCACGCTCGCGCACCATGCCTATCGTGAATTTTCACTCGCCTATGCTGAACGCGTCATGGCGGGACTAAAAAGAAAGCGCGATGATCGAATCGTGCCGCGAATTTTCTTTACCAAAGGCGGCGGACTCTGGCTCGAAGCCATGGCGGATATCGGAGCCGATACGTTGGGACTTGATTGGACAATCAATCTCGCGGACGCAAAGCGACGCGTCGGCCACAAAGTCGCGCTGCAGGGCAATCTCGATCCCAACACCTTGTTCGGCGAAATCGAAACCATTGAGCGCGAAGCCGCGCGTGTACTGGCGGAATTTAGTTTTGATCACAATGCGAACGGACACGTCTTTAATTTGGGACACGGCATTTCCCAATTTACTGACCCCAATCGGGTCGAAGCGCTCGTTAACGCTGTTCACCGCGCCAGTGCTAGGGGTTAGCGCAGGGGTGCTGTCAAGAAAAATATTTTTGAAAATGTTGCCGCGCCGTGCTTGCTTATGCACAGAAACCGTGTTCTAGCGATATAGCCATGGTTATTCGTGGTGCTTGGTAGATATTCGCTGTAAGTAATTGTCTACAAAAGAATTTTTTTATTTTTGCGCAGTGCAAAAATTTGCCTATTGGCGCGATCAGGTCCCAAAGTTGTCCGCAGAATCAACCTATGCACAAACTTATCCACAGGCTGAAACCCTATTATCCATGCGGGTTTCCGAGCCTTTCCCAGCAAGCATTTTGTATTCCTTGGATGCGTTCAACAATCAATCGTTTATGACGTGCAAACGGGTCTTGCGGCGAATGAATCGAGTCGCAAATTGTGCGTCCCAGCAGAAATGAAACCAAACATTGCCCATATCGCGCTCGACCTGCCGATCGAAAAATATTTCGACTTCATGGCGCCCGAGGCGACGAAGGATGATGTCGGCAGGATGGCGGTGGTGCCGTTCGGCAACAAGTTGCTTTGTGGAGTTGTCGTAGGTTTGAGCGCAACGACGGACGTACCCGTTGACAAACTTAAAGGCGTCAAATTCATTCAACGCGCATTGCCGAAATTTTCCGCGCATGACATTGCGCTGATTCGTTTTTGCCAGGGCTACTACCATCATCCGTTCGGTGCAATTGCAATGAATGGCCTGCCACCGGCAATGCGCGCCACCCGCCTTTTTGTGCCGAAGGCAGACCGTGAAGTTGTCATCACCGCCGCCGGGCGCGACGCATTGCAGGCCCTGCCTGCCCGCGCGGTCGCGCAACGTGCACTGCTTGACGCGATCGGCGCCGCGCCGCAATCCGAGAGTTTGCTGAAATCGGAACACGAGCGCGCAGGACCAATGTTGCGCGCGTTGATTGCCAAAGGGTGGATCGAACTTCGCGCAATCGGACCCGCGCACGAAGGAGAAATTTTCCCGCACCGTGCCACCGCCTGCACGTTCGTGCCCGGCCCAGTGTTGAATGCCGAGCAAGCTGGGGCCGTCGGTGAGGTGAGCGGCGCGCTCGGAAAATTTGCACCATTTTTGCTCTCCGGCATCACCGGCAGCGGCAAGACCGAGGTCTATTTGCATGTGATCGCCAATACGTTGCAGCGCAATCGTCAGGCGCTGGTATTGATGCCGGAAATCAATCTCACGCCACAATTTTTGCGCCACCTGCAAGCGCGCTTTCCGAATGCAGTGATCGCAGAACAACATAGCGGCCTTGCCGATTCGCCGCGCCTCAAGGGCTATATCGACGCCTCCTCGGGGCGAGCGGATATCGTCATCGGCACGCGTCTCGCAGTGTTTACCTCGATGCCGAATCTCGGCGTGATCATCGTCGATGAAGAGCACGATTCGTCGTTCAAGCAGCAGGAAGGGTTTCGCTATTCGGCGCGCGACGTTGCGGTATTTCGCGCGCAACAAGCCGCGTGCCCGGTGGTGCTCGGCTCCGCGACACCGTCATTGGAAAGCGTGCAAAACGTCGCGCGCGGGCGCTTCACCGAATTGAAGTTGCCATTGCGCGCGACGCCGAACGCCGTGCTGCCATCAATTGATTTCATCGATCTGAATCAGGAACGCGCCGAAGACGGATTGTCGGCCTCACTCATCAAGGCATTGCAGGCAACGATCAAGCGTGGCGAGCAGGCGCTGGTGTTCATCAATCGGCGCGGTTATTCGCCTGCGCTGGTATGCACGCAGTGTGGCTGGATGCCGGGCTGTACGCGCTGCAACGCGCGGCTGGTTTTTCATCAACGTGAGCGGCAAATGAAATGCCACCACTGTGGCTATCAATCGCGGGTGGCGACGGTGTGCGCCGATTGCGGCAGCCACGAATTGATGCCGGCAGGGCAAGGCAGCGAGCGCGTTGAAATCGCCTTGCGCACGCATTTGCCGGGGGCGCGCATTGCGCGCGTGGATCGCGATTCCACTCGGCGGCGCGGTTCGGCCGAAAAAATATTCGAGGCCGCCGCAGCGGGCGAACTCGACGTGCTGGTGGGCACGCAAATGCTTTCAAAAGGCCACGATTTTCCGCGTATCACGCTGGTCGGCGTAGTGAATGCTGACGGCGCGATGTTCTCGGCGGACTTCCGCGCGGCCGAGCGAATGGTCGCGCAATTGACGCAGGTGGCCGGTCGCGCCGGTCGTGCCGATTTGCCGGGCCGCGTATTGATTCAAACCCGCTTTGCCAAACATCCGCTGTATCAGGCGGTGGCCGCGCAGGATCACGCGCGCTTCGCAACGATGGCGATGGCTGAGCGGCGAAACGCACGCTTGCCGCCGTTTACGTTTCTTGCCTTGTTGCGAGCGGAGGCAAAAACTGAGGCGGCGTTGCACGATTTTTTGTTGTTCGCGACCGAATGCGCCCGCAGTCTGCAATCCCAAAATAACTTGCAGGTGTGGGACCCGGTGGCGGCACCACTTTCCCGCAAGGCAGGATTTGAGCGACGCCAGATGATGGTGCAGGCCGATTCGCGAAATGAATTGCAGCGTTTCCTCGCGAAATGGTTACCGATGGTGCGTGCGCGCGAGGCACGCGGCGTAGGATGGGTAATCGATGTCGATCCGCTTGAGGTCTGACGGAAAGTTCTTGAAACTTTGCCGTAACAAACATGAAAGCCCAATATCGACGAGGGGTTTGCAGGATAAATGCCTGCAACGCCTCGCCAATATTAGAGTTTTCCACTTTTATGCGGGCTAGCCGTTCATCAGGTTTATCATCAATCTTCGCTTTCGCGAGCACTTCCCGCTATAATTTTGGCTAACTTTTGGGTCTTCTGCATGCCTTCCGCCGCGATCACCGATAACAGAAGCGCCATCGCCGCGCTGTTTCAAGAAGCATTGCTCGCTGCGTATCCGGCCTTAGGCGATGATGCCGTGCCATTTGTGATTGAGGTCGAAAAACCGAAGAACCCCGATCACGGTCATTTCGCCGTCAATAGCGCGCTGCAATTGGCAAAACGACTTGGCATGAAGCCGCGCGATATCGCCGCCGCGCTGGTCGCGGCACTGCCGCCATCGGCATTGATTGCGGGCACGCCCGACATCGCCGGCCCGGGATTTATCAATATCCGCCTCGCCTCAAGCGCCGAGACGCGCGTTGTCGCGGCGATATTTGCCGCAGGTGAGAATTTCGGCAAAAGCACCATCGGCGGTGGCGAAAAGGTCATGGTTGAATTTGTTTCCGCCAATCCGACCGGGCCGCTACATGTCGGCCATGGCCGCGGTGCCGCGACCGGCGACACGCTCGCGCGGCTGCTGAAATCGCAAGGCTATGCGGTCAGTCGTGAGTTCTACTACAACGATGCCGGCGCACAAATCAACAATCTGGGTTTGTCGGTGCAGGCGCGGCTGCGTGAACGCGCCGGCGTCAATGCACCGTTTCCGGAGGATGGTTATCGCGGCCTGTACATCACCGAGATCGCCGAACGCTACGCGCTCGAAAATCCGCACGATGCGAAAGGCGACGACATCGATGCCGTGCGCAAATTTGCCGTCGCCGCATTGCGTCACGAGCAGGATCTCGATCTCAAAGCGTTTGACGTTCAATTCGACGTTTACTATCTCGAGTCTTCGCTCTACACCGATGGTCTCGTCGAAAAAACCGTCGAACATTTGGTGAAGACTGGTCACACCTACGAGCAAGATGGTGCGCTATGGCTCAAAAGCACCGACTACGGCGACGACAAAGACCGCGTGATGCGCAAATCCGACGGTACCTACACCTACTTTGTGCCCGATATTGCCTATCACGTCACCAAGTGGCAACGCGGATTCACTCGCGCCATCACCGAGCTCGGCGCGGATCATCATGGCTCACTCGCACGCATGCATGCGGGCCTGCAGGCGATGGAAATCGGCGTGCCGAAAGGTTATCCCGATTACGTTTTGCACCAGATGATTACGGTCATGCGTGGCGGCGAAGAAGTGAAAATTTCCAAACGCGCCGGCAGCTACGTGACGCTGCGCGATTTGATCGATGAAGTCGGTCGCGATGCGACGCGCTATTTTTTCGTCATGCGTAAATCCGATTCGCAGTTGACCTTCGATATCGATCTCGCCAAGAGCCGCTCGGAAGACAATCCGGTTTATTACGTTCAGTACGCACATGCGCGGATTTGCAGTGTGATGGCGCTTTGGGGCGGCGAACCCGCGATACTCGCTGGCGTGGAGTTGTCGCCGCTTACCAGCAAATACGAATCCGGACTGTTGCGCGCACTGGCCGATTTTCCAGAGTTGCTCGCCACTGCTGCACGCGAACTTTCACCGCACTTGGTGTGCGTGTATCTGGCCGATCTCGCCGCGAAATTGCACAGCTATTACAATGCGGAGAAATTTCTGGTCGAGGATGAAAAAGTGAAATTGGCAAGACTCGCTTTGATCGTTGCCACGCGGCAAGTGTTGCAAAACGGCTTGGCAGTGGTTGGTGTTTCCGCACCGGAAAAAATGTAGATCATGGCCCGAGAAATGAAATCCCCGCCACTGTCCGATATGGGTGGGCCGCGCGCGGCACCGAAGAAGAAGCGAATGAATCCGCTGTTCATCGGCATCATCATCGGCTTGTTGATGGGTGTGGGCCTCGCGGTGGGTCTCGCGGTCTGGATCAATCGCGCCAACAATCCGTTTATTGAAAAATCCAGACCCGTTGATGCCTTGCCGACGATCACCACCAAATCCGCAATGTCACCGCCTGGGCCAACCTCGCCGCCTTCAAAAACCGAATCTGATAAACCACGCTTCGAGTTCTATCAAATCCTGCCAGGAGAAAAAGGCGGGAAAGGCGATAAAGGTGACAAGGCCGAAAAGTCGATGAAGCCCGAGCCTGCGCCGTCCGGAAAACCAACGGAACCCGCGAAGCACAATGCGTCAGAGCAAAAAACACCGTCCAAACCGGACGCAAAGGTCGAGGTCAAACCGTCGCCAGCCGAGATACTACATTTGCAAGTCGGCGCCTTCCAAAACGCAAGCGAAGCCGACAACATGAAAGCCAAAGTTGCCTTCACCGGCTTCGAGGCGACGGTTCGGCCTGTCAACTTGCCCGACAAGGGAACGTTATACCGGGTACGGCTTGGCCCCTTTAAAAGCCTTGATGAAGTGAACAGAATCAAAGCAGCGCTGTCTCAAGGTGGAATCAGTGCCGCCGTCGTCAAGGGCTCAGACTAGTTTTCTATAACACCAATGTCAACAGGACAAATCATGAACGTCGTATCAGGAATTCAACGTGCAAGCGGGGTGATTTTCGCCGCCGCCGCGATTTTCACATTGAGCACGCTGGCAAGCCACAATGTCGACGCGCAAGGTATTCCGCGCGAGGCGATCGCTGTGAATCCGCCGCAGCCGGTGGATAACGACGGCAAGATCGAAGTGTTGGAATTCTTCGCCTATGGTTGCATCCATTGCGCGGCGCTGGAACCGCGTCTGGCCGACTGGAGCGCCAAATTGCCGCCCGATGTAAAGGTCAAGCGCATTCCCGCCACTTACGCGGCGCGCGGCATCGATTCGGCACCCATTTTCTACACGCTGGAAGCAATGGGCGTTCTGGAAAAACTGCATCAAAAGTTGTTCGATGCGGCTAATGTGGAAAACGTCATGCTGGGCAACCCGGCC
This sequence comes from Betaproteobacteria bacterium, assembly GCA_043744315.1. Lineage (GTDB taxonomy): Bacteria > Pseudomonadota > Gammaproteobacteria > Burkholderiales > Usitatibacteraceae > UKL13-2. The sequence continues at coordinate 42,276 of JAYTUX010000462.1, forward strand.
ACCCTCAACAAATGGCTGGAAAAACAAGGGGTGGATCCGAAGAAATACGAAGAGATGATGCGTTCATTTTCGGTGCAGACCAAGGTCAATCGCGCGCGCAAAATCAACAGCGACTATCGCATTGAATCCACGCCGTCGTTAGCGGTCAATGGCCGACACCTGCTCGCGGGCGGCGGCGAATATGTATTCGCCAATGTCGATCAGTTGATTGCGAACGCGCGTGCGAGCAACAAACCAGCCGTCACATCGGTGCCGACCGCCACCGTCGCGCCTGCGGCACCGGCACCTGCCAAGAAAAAGTAATCGATCAAATCGCTGCAATCGTAGCAACGCGGGCCGGATATTTCCGGCCCGTTTTTCATGTTCGTTGCGCGGATGATTGCCGCACCAGCCGCAAGCCTTCATCCGAGCCGCGTAAAATGGCGGCATGACCCAAACTGTATTCATCACCGGTGCGTCCTCCGGTATCGGCGAATCACTCGCCAGACACTATGCCGCGCACGGCTATCAAGTGGGCCTGGTTGCGCGGCGACGGGATTTTCTCGACAAGCTTGCCGCGAATCTGCAACCGCGACCGATGACTTACGCACTTGATGTGCGCGACGCGCGGGCGCTGAAAGAGGCGGCAGCTGATTTCATCGCCCGTTTCGGCGCACCGGACATCGTGATCGCGAATGCCGGCGTTTCGCGCGGCACGCTAACCGAAATCGAAGACGACCTGAAGGCGTTTCAGGAAATTATGGATATCAATGTCATGGGGATGGTGAACACGTTTCATCCCTTCATTGTGCCGATGCGCGATGCGCACAAAGGCACCTTGGTCGGCATCGCCAGCGTCGCCGGTTTTCGCGGCATTCCCGGCGGCGGTGCTTATTCCGCGTCGAAGTCGGCAGCGATTACCTATTGCGAATCGCTGCGGGTCGAATTGCGCGGCAGCGGCATCTCGGTTGTCACCATCTGCCCGGGCTACATCCGCACGCCGATGACGGCGGTGAACAAATTCAAAATGCCGTTCCTGATCGATGTCGACGAAGCCGTAAAGCGATTCGCACGCGCCATTGATGCCAGGACCAGCTTCACGGTGATTCCGTGGACGATGGGCATCGCGGCGAGAATTTTACGCACCGTGCCGAACGGGTTGTACGACCGCGTGTTTTCACGCATGCCGAGAAAGCCAAGATGAAAATTGCCATAGCAATTTTCATCTCCCACCTCGCGCCCTGTCCCGCAGGGACTTCCTTCGGTCGCAGCTCGCTCGGATTCGCGAGGCGTTCAGCATGCCGCAGGGCATGCTTCGCGTCCACGCTCATCCTCGCGAACGCGGAGACCCAAGTTGCGTACCTCTGAAATTTAATCACGCGAAACGCGACACCGATTTACCCCAATGACCGCCCACTACCAAACCCAAAACTCCATTGCCATCATCACCCTCGCCAACCCGCCCATCAACAGCATGGGACTCGCCACGCGCCAAGCCATCGCGGCAGGCATCGACGCGGCGCTGACGGATACCAACGTCAAAGCCATCGTTATCACTGCCACCGGCAACGTATTCACCGGCGGTGCCGACATCAATGAATTTGGTAAACCCGTCGGCCTGCAATCGCCGAATTTGCACGACATCATTGCAAGATGTGAGGCAAGCCCGAAGCCAATCATTTCCGCGATCAACGGCGTGTGCATGGGGGGCGGCACTGAGATTTCGCTCGGCTGCCACTACCGGGTCGCCACTCCTGGAGCGATGATCGGGCTTCCGGAAGTGAAGATCGGCATCCTGCCAGGTGCCGGTGGCACGCAGCGATTGCCGCGCGTGTTGCAAGGCCAGACCGGCATCGAGTTGGCGCTGAAAATGATCATCACCGGTGAGCCGGTGAAATCGGAAATACTTGCTAAAGGCGGTGCAATCGACAAAGTGATCGATGGCGATTTTCTTGCCGGCGTGTTGGCATTCGCCAGTGACGTGATCGCCAATGGAGGCAAATTGCCACGCGTGCGCGACATGAAGATTGACATGCCCAACGCCAAACAATTTTTCGCTGTCTCGCGCGCGAAACAGTTGGCGGTCAGCAAACATTTCCCTGCGCCGCAGAAATGCATCGATGCGGTTGAAGCGGCGATCAATCTGAATATCGATGACGGTCTCGCCTACGAATTCAAACTGTTCACCGAACTTCTGGCAACACCCGAATCCGCCGCACTGCGTCACGCATTTTTCGCCGAGCGTGCCGCCACCAAAATTCCCGGCATACCGGAATCATCGATTGCGCGGCCCATTAAATCCGTCGCCGTCATCGGTGCTGGCACAATGGGCGGTGGCATTACGATGAGTTTTCTCAACGCAGGTATTCCGGTCGTGCTGCTGGAAATGAAGCAGGACGTGCTGGATCGTGGCGTTTCAACGATACGTAAAAACTACGAAAACACGGTCAGCAAGGGCAAGCTCACAACCGATCAAATGAATCAACGAATGAGTCTGCTGACACCCACGCTCGCCTATGAAGATTTGCGCGACGCCGATCTGGTGATCGAAGCGGTATTCGAAGAGATTGGCGTCAAGCAACAAGTATTTGAAGCGCTTGATCGCGTCATGAAATCGGGTGCCATCCTCGCCAGCAATACGTCCACGCTCGATCTGAATCGCATTGCGCAATTCACCAAGCGTCCGCAGGATGTGATCGGCATGCATTTTTTCAGCCCGGCGAATGTGATGAAACTGCTCGAAGTGGTGCGCGGTGCGGCCACGGCGAACGATGTGCTCGTCACCGTCATGCGGCTCGCCAAAAAAATCGGCAAGACGGCGGCGGTATCGGGTGTGTGCGACGGTTTCATCGGCAATCGCATGATCGAACAATATTTGCGGCAGGCAATGTTTATGCTTGATGAAGGTGCTTCGGTCGAACAAATTGACAATGCCATCGAGAAATTCGGTTTTGCGATGGGGCCGTTTCGCATGAGCGATCTTGCCGGCAACGATATCGGCTGGTATATCCGCAAGCGCCGCTACATAGAAAATCCGGCGCTCAAATATTCGCAAGCGGCGGATCGGTTATGCGAACAGGGCCGTTTTGGCCAGAAGACTGGTGCCGGCTGGTACGACTACAAAGCGGGAGATCGCAACGCATATCCATCGCCCACGGTCGCCGCGGTTCTTGCCAAACATCGGGAAAGCATCGGCATCCGATCTCGCGTCATTGACGAACAAGAAATTGTCCAGCGCCTTGTATATTCATTGGTAGCGGAAGCCGCGCATATTCTCGAGGAAGGCATCGCCCAGCGGGCCTCCGATATCGATGTGATCTATCTCACCGGCTACGGATTTCCGCTCTGGCGCGGCGGGCCGATGCATTACGCGGATCAAGTCGGATTGGCCAATGTGGTGAACTCGATGAAAAGTTTCGCGCAAAATCCGCATGCCGATCCGCAATTCTGGTCGCCCGCGCCGCTGCTGGCACAGCTTGCGGCCGATGGAAAGACGTTCAACCCATCATGAGCAATATTCTCTCTGCCCGCGATATCGAATTTCTGCTCTACGAATGGCTGGACGTAGAAGCCATGATCGATCGCGCCCGATACGCGGATCATTCGCGTGAAACATTTGATGCCGCGCTCAAAATCAGTGAACAGATCGCCACCGACTTATTCGCGCCGCACAATCGCAAATCGGATTTGAACGAACCGCACTTTGATGGCGAACGCGTTCACTTGATTCCCGAGATCAAACCCGCACTCGATGCCTTTGCGGACGCAGGATTGATGGCCGCAGGGCACGACTACGACCTCGGTGGCATGCAGCTACCGACCGTCGTCGAAAAAGCCTGCATGGCGTGGTTTATGGGTGCCAATGTCGCCACGGCGGGATACCCGTTCCTCACCATCGGCAACGCCAACCTGTTGCTCGCGCACGGCACACCCGAACAAATCGAGCGTTTTGTGAAGCCAATGCTCGCGGGCCGCTACTTTGGCACCATGTGCCTGTCCGAGCCGCAGGCAGGTTCCTCGCTATCCGATATCAAGGCGCGTGCCGAACCCGATGGTGATGGAACCTACCGCCTCACCGGCAACAAGATGTGGATTTCCGGCGGCGAACATGACTTGACGGAAAACATCATTCATCTGGTACTCGCCAAATTGCCCGGCCATGATGGCAAATTGATTCCCGGCGTCAAAGGCATATCGTTATTTGTGGTACCGAAATTGTTGGTCAACGCCGATGGAACGATAGGTGAACGCAATGACGTTGCGTTGGCCGGCCTCAATCACAAGATGGGCTATCGCGGTACCGTAAACACGCTGTTGAATTTCGGAGAAGGCAAATGGACACCCGGCGGCAAAGCAGGTGCCATCGGTTATCTGGTCGGCGGGGCGGGCAAGGGGCTCGCTTGCATGTTCCACATGATGAACGAAGCGCGCATCGGTGTCGGCCTCGGTGCCACCATGCTCGGCTATACCGGCTATTTGCATTCGCTCGATTACGCGCGTAACCGCACGCAAGGCAGAAACCCGCTGGCGAAAGATCCCGCTGCCGCGCAAATTCCGATCATCGAGCACGCCGATGTACGGCGGATGCTGCTCGCGCAAAAATCGTATGCCGAAGGTGCGCTCGCGCTGAATCTCTATTGCGCCAAATTGGTCGATGATGAAAAAACCGCCGAACAGGAATTCACGCGCCGCGAGGCAACGCTGCTGCTGGATATCCTCACGCCGATCGCCAAAAGCTGGCCCTCGCAATGGTGCCTCGAGGGCAACAGCCTCGCAATTCAGATTCACGGCGGCTATGGGTACACGCGCGATTTTCCGGTCGAACAGTTCTATCGCGACAATCGACTGAATCCGATTCACGAAGGCACACACGGCATTCAGGGGCTTGATTTGCTCGGTCGCAAAGTGGTGATGCAAGATGGCGCCGCGTTCAAGCTTCTGGTGTCGCGCATCGAAGCCACATTGCATGCGGCGGATGAAGATGGCGACTTGACCGAATTGGTCGGTGACGTTTTCAGCCTGCTTGATCACTTGGTGGAAACCACTCGCGATCTGCATGCGGCTGGCGACATCAACAAAACGCTCGCCAACGCGTCCGTTTATCTGGAAGCGTTCGGCCACATCGTGATGGCGTGGATCTGGATTGAACAAGCCCTTGCTGCGGCGGCGGCACCGAACCGCCACGACGATTTCTATCGCGGCAAAATGCAGGCCTGCCAATATTTCATTCGCTGGGAACTGCCGAAAGTGCGGCCGATGTTGAATCTGCTGGAGTCCATCGATACGACGACAATCGATATGAAAGACAGTTGGTTTTAGAGAACAACCCATGCCGGCCAAAAATTCCACCACGCGTTTTTCCACGCGCGTCGCCGATTACATCAAATACCGCCCGCATTATCCCGCCGAGATAATCGATTTGCTCGCTGCAAGATGCGGCCTCACGCCCGAAAGTGTCATCGCCGATATTGGCTCCGGCACCGGCATTCTCACCAAACTGTTTTTGGAAAACGGCAATCCGGTGGTTGGTGTGGAACCGAATCGCGAAATGCGCGAAGGGGGCGAAAGCTATCTCACGGAGTTTGCGCGTTTCACCAGCGTCGATGGCACTTCAGAGGCGACACGTCTGCCGCCGCAATCAATGGATTTCATCCTCGCTGCGCAAGCTTTCCACTGGTTCGATCAAACCAAGGCCCGCGCCGAATTTCAGCGCGTCTTGAAGGGGGATGGCTGGGTCGTGCTGATCTGGAATGATCGCCGCACTGACTCCACGCCGTTCTTGCGCGATTACGAAGCGTTGCTGCAGGAGTTCGGCAACGACTACAACGAGATCAATCACAAGAACGTGCAGGACGAATCGGAGTTCATGACGTTCTATGGCGCGCCGCCGTCGGTCGCCACTTTCGACAACATTCAACGCGTCGATTTTGAGGGCCTGATCGGACGGCTCAATTCCGCCTCATATATGCCGGGCCGCGACGACCCACGTCACGCGGCAATGGTCAAACACGCGCAGGAAATATTCACCGCGCATCAGCAAAAAGGGATGGTCGCGTTTGAGTACAACACGCGGGTTTTTTATGGTGGGATGGTTTAGAAAATAGCCCGTTGGCTTCGTGCATGCCAACGTCGCGGCGGGCGTGGAGTGCGGACGCTATCTGTGCGGCAATGCGGTAGCATATCGTTACCGCCACCAAGCACAATTCGTTAAAACATTAGCATTGGCGCGGAGTTCGAGGCATTTGTGGCCGGAAAGGCGCGCCAGTGCTTGTGTTTCACAAAATAATAATGGGAAAACGTTAAGTGCCTGAACTCCATTGGCTCGGCGACGAGAACGCCAAACGTGTAGCGCGGCGCGTGCCATATCGATTGCTCGAACCAGTCGAAACCGTGGGTGATGCGTCCACCGGCAATCTGCTCATACAGGGTGATAACCTTGAGGCGTTGAAGGCGCTGCTACCGTTCTATGCCGGTCGCGTGAAATGCATCTTCATTGACCCGCCGTACAACACCAAGAGCGCGTTCGAACATTACGACGACAACCTCGAACATAGTCAGTGGCTGTCGATGATGTATCCGCGACTGGAACTGCTGCGCGATTTGCTTGCCGAGGACGGCAGCATCTGGGTGACCATTGACGACAACGAAGCGCATTACCTCAAGGTGGTGATGGATGAGGTGTTTGGGCGGAAGAATTTTGTAGCGACA
>JAYTUX010000463.1:0-3730 GCA_043744315.1 Betaproteobacteria bacterium
CCCGCCAGCACTTGCCCGCCGACAAAGAAGCCAAGCGAAAAATTCATGTACGACGCTGTGACGCCGCCGAGCGGACCAAGGATGAAAATGCCGACGGCACCCAGCAGCGCGTAATATTTCCAGGTGCCGACGGCGGGCAGCCAATACCAGCGAAGTGCGGATGGTGTGGTGAGGGTCGACGTCAGGTTTGTCATCGTTCGCCTCGGCGAGAATTGAGCGGACTACGCCCGAAAAAATTCTGCGCGAGCCAACGATTTATTGGTTAGCGAAAGAAAGCTGCCGGCGTGGCGATGATATTACGGCATCCGTCGCCCAGTGTCGGCATTGAGTGGCAGCCACGAACGTAATATTCCCGTCGAAAATCGCGCCAATAATTGTGTCCGCATTGATAGCGAGGCACTTCTCCCTTTGCAAAAGGAAGATTGAGAGGGATTTGCAGTCGTTCCTCCGCTGGCGCGGCACTAAATCCTCCTCAGTCCTCCTCAGTCCTCCTTTAAAAAGGAGGACGTGCTTCGCAAGAAGTATTCAACCTTTGATATCACGAATCTCAACAGCCTTTTAGACGAGCGGATTGTTACATCGCCTCAATCGACCCCGATCCTCTCACCGTCCGGTTCACATTCGAAGGCGACCCCGCGTAGCGAATGTCGCCGGAGCCGGTCACGCTGGCCGTGAGTTTTTCTTTTGCGTACACATCGACGTCGCCCGAGGCCATGATTTTCACATTCGCCTCGCGCGCGATCAGGTTGCGCGAACGCACGTCGCCTGAGCCCATCACTTCGATATCAACTTTATCGGCATTACCGGCGGCAGTGATATCGCCCGAACCCTTGATGGAAATACTGACTTGTGCGGCCTGCACGGCGGGCAGCCGGATATCGCCCGAGCCATGAATATCCGCGCTCACTGTTTTGCTTTCCAGTGCATCGATTTTTACGTCGCCCGAGCCTTTGATGTCAATCCGGAATTGATCCGCATTCACGGAATTAAATTTCACATCACCCGAACCGGCGATGGCGATGTCGAGTTTGTCGGACTTCAATCGATCGCCGATCACGTCGCCCGAACCCTTGATGTTGATGGCGTTGAGCGATTTCACGACAAGCCGAATCTTGATTTCTTTTTTGGTCGAAAAGCCGCGCGATTTATCGCCTTCAATAATGAGCTCGTCCCCCGAAACGCGAGTCATCATCAGTGGCAGCAGATTGTCATCTGCCGATATGCTCAAGGATTCCGTTGCACCTTGCGACAACGTCACCTTCACCGGCAGCGCCACCACCAGCCGCGAAAAATTCGCGACAGCGCGCGATTCTTCCCTGACGACGCCCGAACCCTTGGTGCGGTTATCCCCGTAGCTGGTGCGATTGTCGAAGCCAAAATTGAAATTCAGCGAAAATCCGCTCGACTTTGTTTTTGATTCATCGTCGGCATGTGCGATGCCGGTGAACGCGCCGGTAAGTACCAATGCGGCAATGCCGGCAATGGCGGGCCGGAAAAAGTGCGGGCGCGAAGAATTCGGGCTGCTGGTCATATCGCTCTCCTTTGATGATTGTGTCCATTCTAGGAAACCGCCTTTAATCCGCCATCCATAACCGACGAAATGCAGAATGGCGGGGACGACATGCAGGAACTGGCTACCGTCCTTCCGCCACCCCATCGCGACGCGGATCGGCCGCGCCGATCCAGCCGCCATCGCGGCGCATCAAAAAGCCCAAACCGCTGATCATCGGCACGACATCGACGTCATGCCCCATCGCCGACAACGCCGCCGCCTGGAGCGCGGCAGGTGTGCCTTTTTCCAGTTGCACCTTGCCGCGGATTGCCGTCGATACATGGCCGCGCGCAAGTGCTTCCGCCGGCGTACGTCCGTTCGCCAACATCTCCACCAGACTCGATGCGATGTAATCGACGATCTGGCCGCCGCCAGCCGATCCGCCGACCACCGCCGGAATTCCAGACTGATCGAAGACGATCAGCGGTGCCATTGAGGTCACCGGACGTTTTTCCGATTGCATGCGGTTCGGTGCCGCCTGCCCGGCACGCGGCACGCCGGTGAAATTGGTCAGCGCGTTGTTGAGCACAAAACCATCGACCATCAGCCGCGATCCAAAATTGAGATTGGTGGTGGTGGTCATGCTGAGCGCATTGCCGGTTGCATCCACGATCGCAAGCTGGCTGGTGGCGTCGGCGACTTGACCTTCGGGCAAGTCGACCACGTCGGCCAAGGCCGCTTTGGCGTTGCTCTCGGGTTCGCCCGGAAATACGTCCCTGGCGGCCCGCGATGCGTCAATTTTTCGCGCGCGCTCGTTCAAATATCCGTCATTCACCAGCGAACGTGTTGGCACCCGCACAAAACCAGGATCACCGACGTATTGCAGGCGATCGGCCTGCGCGAGTCGGCCCGCTTCCGCGTAGTAATGCGTGAATTCCACGTTGTCAAAATCGAAACGTGGCGCACCATTGTTCGGTGCCGCGCGCGCGTCCAGCATTTGCAACACTTGCAACACGACCACGCCGCCGAACGAGGGCGGTGCCATTGCGCAGACCGAATATGCCAGGAATGGCGCGCACAGCGGCTCGCGCACCTCCGCACGATAGGCGGCGAGATCGGCCTCGGTCATGAGCGATGCACGGAATCCACGCTGCGCCGCCGCGATCAACGCGGCACCCGCGCCGTCCGTGCGCAGCCCTTCTGCGCCGCTCGCGGCAATGCGCGTCATGGTCGCCGCATAAGCGGGATTCTGGATCAGCGTGCCGATCGGCTTGACCTTGCCATCCGCGCCAAAGTAGAGCGGCAACAAGTCGGGGTGATCGGCCGCCGCCGTTGGCGCGGAAAGAATGGTGTGCATGTATTTGGGCATTGGAAAACCGCGCTCCGCCAATTCAATCGCCGGCGCAAACAAATTGCGCCATGCCAATTTGCCGTGAGACGCATGCGCCAACTTCAATACGGCTAGCGTCCCGGGAACACCCACCGAACGCCCACCGCGTTGCACATCGTCGCTGTTCATCATGCTGCCATCGACGTCCACCGTTAATGCCGGCGTGACCCTTGCGGGCGCGGCGGCAAGGCCGTCGTAACTTGTCAACTTCTTGTGTGTCTGATCCCAATACATGATGAGCGAACCACCGCCAATACCGGACGATTGCGGTTCGACCAAACCCAGCACCATTTGCGCCGCAATTGCCGCGTCAATGGGCGCGCCACCCTCGTCGAGAATTTTCAATGCCGCGCGCGTCGCCAGTGGATGCGCCGTGGTCGCGGCACGCTTTGCGGGCGTGGTTGCGATGGAAAAGGTGCCCTGCGATGGCGGCGCGGGCGGCTGCCATGCGCAGGCGGCGTGCAGGAGCAAAACCGCCAGGATGGCGACCAACCGAAAATGTTGTGGTGGCATGAATTGCGGCATGTGGGATCCGTTCAACAGTGAGGATTGCGTAGCTTAATATGTCCCGCGCGAATTGACGAAACGCAAGCATTGGCGGGGTGTTTAGCGGCATTGCGACCGGAGAGGCGCGCTGGTGCTAGACCCCTGCCCGATATCATCCTCTACTTGGGTGCGGTCGGCGCGTATCGGCGGGTGAGGGTCAGCGGTGCAAATTTTGATGCGCCTACGGCAACGAAATCCCCGCCCGCGCCTTCACTACACTCACATCCTGTTGGTTGATTGTGCCGTTCACATTGATGTCGTACTTGAAATTGGTCGTGTCAACCATCTGATTCACGCGCGCC
>JAYTUX010000464.1:0-13105 GCA_043744315.1 Betaproteobacteria bacterium
GATGACCAGAAACACGGCCGCACATACGGCGGCGAGCGGCGTGCGCGCGCCGGAATGCACATTTACGCCGGAGCGATTGAATGAGCCACTCGACGGGTAGGAGGAAAAAAACGCGCCCGCCAGATTGGCGAGCCCCTGCCCCAGCATTTCCTGATTGCCATCGAGCTTGTCGCCATTTTTCAGCGCGACCGAACGCGCGATTGCCATTGCCTCGGTGAGTGCGATCAGCGTCATGGTGGCGGCGGGAATGGCGAGTGCCGATAACGTGGCCCATGAAAAATCCGGCGAAGATAATGGTGGCCAGCCGCTGGGAATTGGTGCGACCATTTTCAACGTACCGCCGAGCAACGCGAGCGACATCGCGAAGTGCCCGACCGCGCTGCCGGCCAGGACACCAACCAGCAACGCAGGAATCGTCCAATTCCACGGACGCCAGAGAATGCACGCGAGTGCCGTCGCGATGCAGGTCACGAGCGCGGTCGGCGAGTAGCCCGGCAATCGCGAGATCAACGATTTGACGTTGCCGAATATCGATAAACCCTGCGTGGATTCCAATCCCAACGCCGGGGCCAATTGGCTATTGATAATCAATATCGCGGCACCCGCCGTGAAACCCACCACTACCGAGTGCGGCACGATATCGACAAAGCGTCCCGCACGCGCAAGACCGAGCAAGAACTGGATCGCACCGACCATGAACGTGAGCGTCAACACCAGCGACACATATGCAGGCGTACCGGGCATCGCCAACGGAATCACCAGGCTCATTGTCATCAGCGAGATCGCATTGGCCGGGCCTGTCACCATCAGACGGCTCGAGCCGAACAGCGCGGCGATCAGACACGGCACCATCGCCGAATAGAGTCCGTACTGCGGCGGCATGCCGGCCAGCGTGGCGAACGCAACGCCCTGTGGCAGCACGACGATGGCGCCTGTCAATCCGGCGAGCGCATCGGCACGCAGCGCGCCGGGTTTGCGGAGTTCGGGGAGCCAGCGAAGGATGGGTAGCGTGGGCATGGGTTGGCGCGGATGAATGTGAATATTACGGTTGAATGGATGAGGCATGCAGCAATCTCTGCGCCATGGTTCAGTGTGCGGCGGCAGGCAGGCTTTTCCCCCACTGGCATCAAGATTGCTGAAGTGTTCGGGTTGATGATCGAAGCGGCGCCTGTGTTTCATTCGGAAAGAAGCGCCGACGGATTTTGCGCGCCGGCGTTTCATTTGGCACCGGTCAGCGGCAATTGCCGCATGCCAAAAACAAGACGAAATATTTGAGGAGACCAACGTCATGTCCAGCGACATCGAAATTGCCCAAGCGGGCAAGATGGTTCGAATTGCCAAGTTGGCTCAGGAAAAACTCGGCATCGCCGAAGAGCATCTCGAGCCCTATGGGCATTACAAAGCGAAAGTGTCGCTGCCGTTTCTGGACACCTTGAAAGACCGCAAAGACGGCAAGCTGATTTTGGTCACCGCCATCAGCCCGACGCCGGCCGGCGAAGGTAAAACCACTACTACCGTTGGCTTGGGCGATGCGTTGAATCACATCGGCAAGAAGGCAATGATTTGCCTGCGTGAACCGTCGCTCGGTCCCGTGTTCGGCGTCAAAGGCGGTGCGGCCGGTGGCGGCTACGCGCAGATTGTGCCGATGGAAGATATCAACCTGCACTTCACCGGCGACTTTTCAGCCATTGCGCTGGCCAACAATTTGCTCGCCGCGTTGATCGACAATCACATCCACCACGGTAATGAACTCGGCATCGACATCCGCCGCATCCAGTGGAAACGCGTGGTTGACATGAACGACCGCGCGCTGCGCCAGATCGTCGCGTCACTCGGTGGTCCCGGCAACGGTTATCCGCGCGAAGATGGCTTCGATATTGTCGTTGCCTCCGAAGTGATGGCGATTTTCTGTCTCGCCACCTCGATCGAGGATCTCAAAACGCGCTTTGGCAATATCGTGGTGGCTTACAACCGCGATCAGCGGCCGATTTACGCGCGCGATCTGAACGCCCAAGGTGCCATGACGGTGTTGCTAAAGGACGCGCTGGCACCAAATCTGGTGCAGACACTGGAAAACAATCCGGCATTCGTGCATGGCGGTCCCTTCGCCAATATCGCCCACGGCTGCAATACCGTGATCGCCACGCAAGCCGCGTTGAAACTCGCTGACTACGTGGTGACCGAGGCGGGATTCGGCGCGGACTTGGGCGCGGAAAAATTCATTGATATCAAATGCCGAAAATCCGGTTTGCGGCCCAGCGCGGCGGTAATCGTTGCCACGGTGCGCGCAATGAAATACCACGGCGGAGCGGACCTCAAAACCATCACGCAGGAAAATCTCGCGGCGTTGGAAAAGGGTATCGTCAACCTGGAGCGGCATGTCCAGAATGTGTCGAAGATTTATGGCATTCCGTGCGTGGTATCGATCAACAAATTCACCAGCGACACGCCGGCTGAATTGGAAATGCTGCGTTCGCGCATGGCCAAACTCGGCGTTAATGTGGTGCTGGCCACACACTGGGGCGACGGTGGCAAAGGGGCGGCTGATCTTGCGCGGATGGTGGTCACATTGTGCGAACAAAAATCGACCATGACCTATGTGTATGAAGAGCAGGACACGCTCTGGGAAAAGATCAACAAGATTGCAAAGAAAGTCTATCGCGCGAGTGAGGTCACCGCCGACAACAAAGTGCGCGCGCAAATCAAGCGCTTGCAGGAAGACGGCTACGGGCATTACCCGGTGTGTGTCGCCAAGACGCAATATTCTTTCTCCACTGACGCGCAATTGCGTGGCGCACCAGAGAATCACGTTATCAACGTGCGCGAAGTGCGCCTCGCGGCGGGCGCTGAATTCGTGGTGATGGTGTGCGGCGATATCATGACGATGCCCGGCTTGCCTAAGGTGCCGTCGGCCAACAAGATCGATATCGTCAACGGCAAGGTGGTGGGATTGTTTTAGAGCTCTGTTCTTCTCACCGTCCGAATGCCGATGAAACAAAATTAACGTCGCCACCTGAATGATCCCAACCCGCAGCCAGCCTATCAAGTTTGAAGACACCTCGAAACAGGAGGTGAAATGCACGACGTGCTACATGTGCGCATGTCGTTGCGGAATTGAAGTCACGCTGCAAGAGGGGCGCGTACGTTTTATCAAAGGCAACCGCAAGCATCCGGTGAATCAAGGCGTGCTTTGTGCCAAGGGTTCGGCGGGCATCATGAAGCAGTACTCCAAGGCCAAGCTCACCGGACCGATGTTGCGCAAGCCCGGCAGCGAGCGCGGCGCCGGCGAGTTCGTGCCGATCTCGTGGGACAACGCGCTGGAGATGCTGACCAAACGCCTTGCCCACATCCGTGCGACCGATCCCAAGCAGCTCGCATTCTTTACCGGTCGCGATCAAATGCAGGCGTTGACGGGCCTGTGGGCGCAACAATTCGGCACGCCGAATTGGGCGGCGCACGGCGGATTCTGTTCGGTCAACATGGCGGCGGCCGGTCTCTATTCCATCGGCTACTCGTTCTGGGAATTTGGCGCGGTCGATTGGGATCGCACCAAGTACTTTGTGTTGTGGGGTGTGGCCGAAGATCATTCGTCGAACCCAATCAAGATCGGCCTGGACAAACTAAAGCGCAACGGCGCGAAATTTGTGTCGATCAATCCGGTGCGCACGGGCTATTCCGCGATCGCCGATCAATGGCTGCCGATCCGTCCCGGCACCGATGGCTTGCTGGCACTCGCGATCGTGCATGAGCTGTTGACGCGTCAATTATTCGATGCGCCGTTTCTCGCCCGTTACACCAATTCGGCGTGGCTGGTGATCGATGCACCCGGCACGTCCAAAGATGGGTTGTTTCTGCGCGACGCCGTCGGGCAACCCTTGATCCGCGACCAACGCACCGGCCAATTCACCTATGGTTTGGGCGCCGATATTGAGCCGGCCTTGTTCGGCGAATTTCAAACGTCTGACGGCGTGCGCGTACGCACGGTGCTCACGCTCGCGGCCACGCGCTACATGGATGAACGTTATTCACCGAAAGCGGTGGCGGAACGTTGCGGCGTGGCGGCGGAGGTGATCGAGCGCCTGGCACTGGAAATGGGCACGATTGCTTTCGAGGAGACGATCGAAATACCCGTGCGCTGGACCGATGTCTGGGGCAAAACCCACGAAAAAGTCGTTGGGCGGCCGGTATCGATGTACGCGATGCGCGGTGTGTCGGCGCACTCGAATGGCTTCCAGACTTGCCGCGCACTGCATCTGATTCAGATGTTGCTGGGTGCCTTGGAAGGGCCGGGGAATTTCCGCGCGCGCGCACCTTATCCACGGCCGATTCCGCCGCTGATCCTGCCCGAGAATAGCGCCGCCACCATCAACGCGCCCAATACGCCGCTCGGCAGACCGCCACTCGGCTTTCCGACGCGACCTGAAGATCTTGCCATTGACGCCGATGGCAAACCGCTAAGAATCGATCACGCGTACTCGTGGGAGTCACCGCTCGCCGCGCATGGCGCGATGCACATGGTCATTACCAACGCGGTCAATGCGGACCCGTATCCGATCGACACGCTGGTATTGTTTATGGCGAACATGGCGTGGAATTCGACCATGAATACGTCGGGCGTGCAGGATATGCTGCGCGCCAAACATGAAACCGGCCCCCACGCGGGCGAATACAAGATTCCGTTTCTGGTGGTGGCGGATGCGTTCGAATCCGAGACGGTGCAATTTGCCGATCTGGTGTTGCCCGACACCACCTACCTTGAGCGCTTCGATGCAATTTCACTCCTTGATCGACCGATCTCGGAAGCCGATACCGTGGCCGATGCGATCCGCCACCCGATCGTCGCCCTCGACCGCAACGTGCGGCCATGGCAGGAGGTGCTGGTCGATCTTGCCGGACGATTGAAATTCCCCGCCTTCACCAACGCCGAAGGCAAGCCGAAATTCAAGGGCTACACCGATTTCATCGTCAATTACGAAAAGGTGCCCGGCATCGGTTTTTTGGCCGGATGGCGCGGCAAGGACGGCTCCAAATCGCTGCGCGGCGAGCCGAATCCGGATCAATGGAATCGCTATATCGAGAACGGCGCGTTCTTCACGCATCATTGGGCCGAGAACGAAAAGTGGATGCGTTTGTGGAACCGCGATTACCAGCAAAAAGCGGTCGAGGCGGCGTTCATCCTTGAGGTCGAGCCAATCATCATGCAAATTTATTCCGAGCCAATCCAGAAATTTCGTCTCGCCGGACAGGGCTTGTACGATGGGCCTAAGCCACAGGATCCGGTCGATTGCGCGCGTCTCGCGACACATTTTGATCCGCTACCCGACTGGTATTTGAATCTGGAAAACGTCGGTGTCGATGACAACAAATTTCCCTTCCACGCCATCACCCAGCGTCCGATGGTGATGTATCACTCGTGGGACACGCAAAATGTCTGGCTCAGGCAAATCATGGCAGGCAATTTTCTCTATATGAATGCCGCCTCTGCCACGGCGCGCGGACTCGCCTCGATGGATTGGGTTTGGGTGGAATCGCGATTGGGGAAAATTCGCTGCCAATTAAAAACCATGGAAGGCGTTGAAGCCAATACGGTATGGACCTGGAACGCGATCGGCAAGCAAACCGGCGCGTGGGCGCTTGAACCGGGCGCCAGCGAATCCACGCACGGTTTTTTGTTGAACCATCTCATCAGCGAACAGCTCCCTTCGAAACCGGGCGACCGCAAACTCACCAACAGCGACCCGATCACCGGTCAGGCCGCGTGGTACGACCTGAAAGTGAAAATCACCAAAGCGGCTGACGGCGAAGAAGGTGTCTGGCCGCAATTTGGTGGAGCACATTCAACAAAGGCCGGCGCATGAGACTCGGCCTCACCATCGATCTCGATACCTGTGTCGGTTGCCACGCCTGTGCCGTCGCATGCAAGGAGTGGAACGGAGAATCGCTCATGGCCGGGCCGCTGCCCGACTACAAACCGTATGGGAACGATCCGTCCGGTGCATGGCTGAACCGCATCCGCAGTTTTGAACACGGTACCTATCCGGACAACAAAACCGTCAACGTGCCAATGTCGTGCCTGCATTGCGAAGAGGCCGCCTGCGTGACGGTGTGCCCAACAGGTGCCTCGTACAAGCGCCCGGACGGCATCGTGCTGGTCGATCCCGACAAGTGCATGGGCTGCAATTATTGCGCCTGGGCTTGCCCCTACGGCGCGCGCGAACTCGATCAGACCGCGGGTGTGATGAAGAAGTGCACGTTGTGCGTCGATCGGATTTACGATGAACTGCTGCCGCCCGAAGACCGGCAACCCGCCTGTGTGCTGGCCTGCCCGACACAGGCGCGCATGTTCGGCGACTTCGACGATCCGCAATCGCAGGTTGCCCAGGCGGCGGCGTCACGCGGCATGAGCCCGATGCTGGCGAACCTGGGCTACAAGCCGGTGAACAATTATCTCGCCCCGCGTTGTTCACCAGAGGTGAAGGTTGACCCCGCAAAATCGCCCAAAAAAACGCTAACGCAATTGTTGGCCGAGTGGGTCGGCGCTGCCAAAGCCAACTGAAAGACGAGTCAGATGCGTCCCGCGTTGTCCGTGATTTTCTTTACCGTCAGCTCCGGTGCCGGATTGGGGCTATTGGTTTGGTTGGTCGTGTTAAGCGAGACCGGCTTCGCCGGCGGCGTGCCGCGCGATGTGATTCTGCCGATGCTGATCTTGGGCATGTTGCTCACCACGGCGGGCTTGCTGTCGTCGACCCAGCATTTGGCCAACCCGAAAAACGCCTGGCGCGCATTTTCGCAGTTCCGTACCTCATGGCTCTCGCGTGAGGGCGTGCTGGCGGCGGCGATTTATCCGGTGGCCGGTGTGTTTGCTTTGCTCCTATTCATCGACGCACCAACGCTGCCGCGCTCGCTCGCTGGAGGATTGCTTGCGCTGCTGGCGCTCGGCGTGCTCTATTGCACCGGCATGATTTACGCGTGCCTGAAAACGATTCCACGCTGGCACACGCGGCTAGTGCCCGCAAGTTATGTCCTGCTGGGGCTGTATTCCGGCGCGCTGGCCGGGCTGCCATTCCTCGCGCGCGGGTCTGCAGAAGGCGCGTCATCGTTGTTTTCACCGCAATCGTTCACGATCGCGCTGCTGCTGGCGGCATTCATGGTCAAGGCCGTCTACTACTTTCGCTTCCGCGCGCCGGACGCAAGATTTACGATCAACGACGCGTTGCCGCTGGACAAGAAAACCATCCGCCTGCTGGATGTCGGCCATACCCACGGTACATTCCTGACCGACGAATTCTATTTCAAGCTCGCGCGCGGCCATGCACAGTGGTTGCGGTTGGCGGCCGTGGGGCTGGGCTTTGCGGTGCCACTTCTCATTCTGGTCTCGGGCACGCGCGCCGCGTTGCCGTTGGCGATCGCTGCCATCGTCTGCCTGTTGGGTTTGCTCGCGGAGCGCTGGCTGTTTTTCGCCGAAGCGGAACATGTGGTCAGGCTCTACCACGGTGCTGCGCGGGTATAAACACAACATTGGCGCGCTGTCGGCGGCATTGCGTTTCCAAATGAAACCACCGTCTCGCCAATCGCAATTTCATAACGCAATTGAATCAATGCGTTACAACAAGGCGGGGTGGCACGCGCCATGCTTTCATGGTTTGAAGGTTTGATTCAATCTGTTGGTAACTACGGAGAATTTTGCAATGGCACGAACTGGCGATCAGTGGCACGAAAAGCCCAATTTCCCCGAAACGCATTTTGTCGACACGCGCATCTACACCGAAGATGATTTGTTTCGCGAAGAACAGGAAAAGATTTTCAACAAGACCTGGATCATCGCCTGCCACGAGAGCGAAATCCCCAACGCCTTCGACTACCGCACTTTTCATCATCCGGGCGGTGCCGAGCTGTTCGTGATTCGCGGCGAAGATCTGAAGGTGCGCAGCTTCTACAACATCTGCCCGCATCGCGGCAACACGCTACTGTATGACCCGGTCGGCAATGCGAAGCGCATCACCTGCATCTTTCACGCCTGGAGCTTTGATGCAAAGGGTGCCTGCACCGATATTTCGCGCGGCAAGCAAGGCTATCAGGAGCGCTTTTGCGCGGCCGACGCGAGCCTGCGCGAAGTGCGCGCCGATATTGGTTACGGCGGTTTCGTCTGGGTAAATATCGACGACCTGGCGCCCTCTCTCGGCGAATTCATCGGCCCGGCGATGGATATGCTCGGTGAACATTTGAGCATGGACTTGGAAGTGTTTCACTACCACAAGGCGGTGGTGAATACCAATTACAAGCTGTGGCACGACACCAACAGCGAGTTCTATCACGACTACATGCACTACTTTAATCGCGCCACCGGCATGATGCAGCCGGGCTATTTCGACCGCAAATACACCGGCTATCAAAACGGCCACGCCTCGGTCGGTTCGATGGAAATCAAATACGATGCCTACGACGGCTCGGCCAAGCGCGGCGTCGGCTGGCCGGGCCTCGCCCCGGGTGGCTGGATACTGATCGATATTTTTCCAGGCATGACTTACAACCTTCGTACCTCGGTGCTGCGCATGGATACCGCGATTCCGCTCGGACCGAACAAGTTGATTATCGAGTTTCGCGGCCTCGGATTAAAGGGCGACACACCCGAACAACGTGCCGAACGGGTGCGTGATCACAACATGATCTGGGGCCCGTTCGGTCGCAATTTGCACGAAGATTTGCTGGGCGTACATGGACAGGGCAAAGCCATGCGCGAGCGCACCGACAGCAAGTGGGTCATCCATGGCCGTGAAGAAAACATGACGATTCACGATGAGGGCGGCATGCGTCATTTTTATGCCGAGTGGGGTCGACGCATGGGCCGCAAACCCTATGATCCGTACGGCGACAATCGGCTGGTTGCAGCCAAACTTGAAGCGGCGTGACAGACAACATGAATAGCTCGAATCCTGGCGCAAGGGTATTGGTGGAAGAACTTGTCTACCGCACCTGTCTCGCACTCGATGCAGTGGATTTCAATGCCTACCTCGCTTTATGCGATGAAAAATATCACTACGTCATCGGTGCGTACAGTCCTGAAATCAGGAAAGACATGGTGTGGCTTGAGCACGATATGGCGGGCATGCAGTTGCTGTTCAAGAATTTGCCCAAGCACAACAGCGATAAATCGATGCTGAGCCGGCATGCGAGCGTTTACACCGTTGCATTCAGCGATGACATCCATGCCGATGTGGTGAGTGGCTTGCAGGTCTATCGCACCTCGCTCGACGGCGGGGCGACGGAATTATTTGCCGTCGGCAAGATGCGCGACAAGATTGTCTTGGGCGCCGATGGCGCGCGGCTTCTCGAGCGCCGCATCACGCTCGATACGCGCATGTTTGGCATTGGTTTTCACATTCCGTTCTGAAAAAATTAGACACGATGCGCATTCAACTCAACGCCCGCAACCGCGCGTACGCATTCGACACGATCGAGGGCGAAAAAATACTCTTCGCCGGGTTGCGCGACGGTATCGATCTGCCCTATGAATGCGGCACCGGTACTTGCGGCACCTGCAAAGCGAAGCTCATTGAAGGCGATGTCGACGATCTCTGGAAAGAGGCACCAGGCCGCAAATTCCTGAAGCCCGAGCGCAACGAAATCCTGATGTGCCAATGCCTCGCGAAAGGCGATGTCATGCTGGAAGTGTCCAAATTTATTTATGCCACGGACCCCGGCACCTGCCCTGCGCGCGCCATGAAAGGCACCATCGCCGATGTACGGAACCTGACGCATGATGTGGCCGCGTTCGATGTCGATCTGGATAGTCCGATGGACTTTGATGCCGGCCAGTTTGTTGGCGTTGCAGCACCGGGTGGCTCGGGTGTACAGGGCATGCGCGGCTACTCGATGGTGAATTTTTCACGCGGCACGTCGCGGCTTGAATTCGTCATCAAGAAAAAAACCGGCGGCGGGTTTTCGGAGTGGTTGTTCAGCGGTGGTACCAAAGGGGCTTCTCTTGACTTGTTCGGCCCGCTCGGCAAAGCGACCTTCTACCCGAGTCTTGCCAAGAATATTCTCTGTATCGCTGGCGGCAGCGGCATCGCAGGGATGATGTCAATTTTGTCGCGCGCAGCGCACGAGCGTTATTTCGAGCAGTTCAAGGGCAGCGTATTTTTCGGCGTACGCACTTTGAATGATGGTTTCTATTTAAACGAGTTGGCCGCATTCAAAAGCGAATTTCCCAAGAACCTCGACATTACGATCGCGCTATCCGATGAAGATGTGCCCGCGGAAGCCGCCAGCCGATTTCCGCAATTGCAATTTGCGCGCGGGTTCGTGCATGAGGTCGCCCGCGATGCAATGGCCGGCAAATATCAAAACGTGCGCGCCTATTTGGCTGGGCCGCCGCCGGCGGTGGATGCGGCGATACGCGTGCTGCTGCTGGAAGCCAAGCTCACGGCAGACAACATCCGTTACGACAAATTCAGTTGATAACCTGCGCATGAGCAAAACCCGAATCTGTCTAAAATCGGAAATTCCTGCCAACGGTATGAAGGAATGCGAGGCGGCGGGCGGCTTGAAGTTGCTGGTGGCCAATTCGGGTGAAGCGTACTACGCGGTACAGGCGATGTGCCCGCATCAGGAAGTGGCATTGTGCGAAGGTTTATACGACGGCACTGTGCTCACCTGTCATCAGCATTTGTGGCAGTGGGATATCAAGACCGGTGCGCCGCTCGGCATGGCGGAAGCACCATTGGAGCGCTTCGATGTATTCATTGAAGGCGAGACGATTTTTGTCGGCTCGCAGGGAGCGTTGAATGTTGGCGAATTGTTTTCCGGCATCGGTGAAGCGACCCTTGCAGCATTAACGGCGCTGGCCAAACCCGAGCAATTTGCCGCCGGCAGTGTTTTGTACAAACCCGGTGATCCGGCCGACGACCTATTCGTATTGGATTCAGGCCGTGTGGAGTTTCAGATCGGTCGTGATGAGCGCACCAGTCCGGCGGGATTCATGTTGAGGAAGGGCGAAGTGTTCGGCTGGGCTGCGTTGCTGGAAGAACACCCGACGCGCATCGCCACCGCGTGCGTGCTCGAAAATTCAAATCTGTTGCGCATCAACGGCAAAGACGCCATAAAAATTTTGGAAGCGGATCCGGCCTCGGGTTTTATGGTGATGCGCAGGCTGTCCGGTTTGATTGCGCGTTTTCTTGCGGCGCCGGGCGCGCGTTGAGTGGATGAGGTAAACGTATCTGATGGTTTGACGTTGATTGATTTTTGCTGAGGAGAATTTCTCACATTTGAAAGACCGCCATGGGTCATACAGCATTGGCAATCGGTATAAGAACGACGAAAAGATCGTGTAGCGTTGGTGTAACGAAAAAGTTGTCACAACTTAACCTGCGTTGGAGGAAACAATGATCAAGCAACTCACAAAACTCGCGGCGGCACTCGCCGTCTTCAGTGGATTCACTACATCACCCGTGCTCGCGGCGGATCTTGACTACGGCAAAGTGGGCGATCCCGTCCAACTCGTCGTCGGCTATCAGCCTTACTACACCGAGTCGTGGTCGGGTGTGGTCATGCGCAGCAAGAAGTTCTACGAAAAATATTTGCCGAAAGGGTCCACGGTCGAATTCCAGATCGGCTTGCAGGGTGCCATCATCGTCAACAACATGCTGGCCGGCAAACAGCATATCGGCTACATGGGCGACATGCCGTCAATCGTATCCACCACCAAGACCGAAGTCGCCGATATCCGTCTGGTCGCGGCGGTCGGTCTCGGCAAGGACATGTGCAATATCGTTCTCGCCCGCAAGGACGCGCCGGCGTTTGCGTCACCGGCCGAGGCCATCAAGTGGCTCGACGGCAAGCAGGTCGCGACGCCTAAAGGTGCGTGTTCCGACCGTTTCGCGCAATCTGTGTTCAAGAAAAGCGGTGTAACGCCGAAGGATTATCTGAACCAAAACATTGAAGTCATCACCAGCAATTTCCGCGCGGGCAAAATCGATGCGGCCATCATTTGGGAACCGACCGCATCACGACTGGTGGAAGACGGACTCGCGAAACGTGTCGCCTCCGGCGTCAATGGTGGCGAGAATGACGCGGCGTTTCTCGCAATGCGCGCGGATTTGATCAAGGCCCGCCCCGATATTGTGAAGGCCTGGTTGAATGCGGAACTCGATGCGGAACTGTATTTCGCCGATGAGAAAAACGCGGCCGAAGTCACCAAGAGCATTTCCGAACAAACCACCGGCTTTACGCCGAAAGTATTGTGGAAATCCGTTTACGGCGAGTACAGCGCCAACGAAGGTGGCGTCAAAACACGTTTGACCATGCCGTTCGGTTTCACCCCCGAGGCGATCGATCTGCTTACCAAGGCAAGCGAGTTCCTGTTCTCCATCAAGAGCATCAACACGCCGAAAATGCGTCCTGAGGCGGTGATGACGGAATTCACCGAAGCGATCCTGAAAGAGCGCAAATTGAAAGCGCCCGTCGGCGATGTGACCACCTTGCCGGACGCGCAAGCACCCAAGTAACGCGTCTGTCGACGCAAACTCGCAGATTTTCCGGGTCTGTCAACTGACCCGGAAAATTTCTCTGTCGTCATTGTTACAAAACGAGATCAAGACAGACATGGTGCAAGACAAGTCACAGGAAAAACACGCGGTTGATCCGGACGTGATGCTGGGAATCTTCAAGCGCACGATGCCGTTTCAGGTGGTCTCCGACACGTTGCTGCGAAAAATCGCGGCGATCGCGCGACAGGAAGCGTACCCGGCGGGGGCGCTGGTTTACGATGCGGGCGACAAGGCCGACGACATCTATATCGTGGTGTCGGGAAAAATCGGCCACGCACTGGAGCCCGGCGTTCACGCGCGCCGTCCTGCCAAAGTGCTTGAGACCGGCGACGTATTCGGCTGGGCCGCGCTGCTGGAAAAATATCCGTCGCGCCTCGCCAAAGCGAATTGCATCGAGCCCGCCGAGATAGTGCGTATCAATGGCGAAGAATTGCTGAGACTGCTCGAGTCCGATCCCGATTCGGGCGACATCGTGATGAGCCGTTTCGCCACCATGATCACGCGCGATTACACAGTGCCCGATTTGATCGCGCAATTAAAATCGATCCATCGCAAGCTGC
>JAYTUX010000465.1:0-13101 GCA_043744315.1 Betaproteobacteria bacterium
GCTGATCGCGGAAATTCTCAATGGCGGCGACGGTTGGCTGATCCGCGATCTTGCCGATGAATTCGAAGCGATCCTGCACACCGGCCAATTGGTCATCGGCGGCGTCACCGTTTCGACCACCGACACGGCCGATGCAATCGACGCATTGCGGATGATGGCCTGCGAACACGGTGCCGACTGCACGCGCGATGGCGAGTGGCGGCGCTTGCTCGCCTGCGCGAGCGCGGGGGAATGCGGAGCGGCGTTTGAGATTGCAAGCGTGAATGCGTTGCGGTGGCGAAACAACATTCGAGTCGCATTGCTCAACGCGGTCGATAGAATCGATGTGATGCCCCTAACGGAGCGGCGCTACTAGCATCGCGACAAACCATAGCATTGGCGAGGCGTTACAGCCTAAAAGTCCCGGAAAACCGCGCCAATGCTAGTGTTTTCCTTTCTTGCAATCCGAATCAGACTCCCGTCAGCGTAAACGCCAACGCCCAATACACCAGTCCTCCCGCCGCCGCGACACCCGCCAACCCCAGCATCCATTTCTTGCGCGTCAGCACGCAGATCGAGGCGAGTGAGATCGCGATCTGGATCAGTGTCATCGCCTGCGCAAGTTTGTTGTGCGGGCTCAAGGCGTGCTTCGAGGCGTCGTCGGCGGCCAGCGATTGTTTTTCAAACCCTTCCGCGATTTTTTTGATCTCTTCCTTTTCGCCCTTGTAGCGGATGACTTCGGATTCGTATTTGGATCGCTTCTCGGGATCCGAGGCGAGTGCCACTGAAAGCTCGGCCAAATTTTGTTTGGTGCCTTTGGCCTGGTAGTAGGACCATTGATTGGCGGCTTCGGTTTTTTTCAGCACCGCATCATTCTTGTGCAGCAACGCTTCGTTCTGCGTGTGCCCGCCCTGATAGCTGACAATCGCACCGATGGTGGCGAGGATGGCGGTGAAGATCGCCACCATTTGCGGCAGGTTGAATCCACCCTTGCCGCCGGCAGGTTCGTTGCCATGCGCCGCTTCGTGTTCCACCGCGTGATCGTGCGGACCGTGTACGTGAAATTTACCGCCTGACATGTTTCTCTCCCGACAAAATGAGCGAGATTATGCGCACATTTTGTGGGTCTCCTGAAAATCAAGTCATGAAGCCCAGATTCGCGGTGCTGAAATTTCCGATATTGGGCAGCACCAGACTCATGTCGCTGTCCGCCACGCCAAACCATTTTGCAAGGGTTGCCGCAAATTGATCGACCGATGTCGTCGGTAGCAATCTGCCGGAACCGACTTCATCATTGTTGTTGAGCCCCATCACGGGGAACGTGCCGTAGTAGCGCTGACCCTTGACGGCACCGCCGAGCACGAAGTGATGCGACCCCCAGCCATGATCCGATCCATCGCCGTTGCTGGTCAGGGTTCGACCAAAATCCGAGCCAGTGAACGTGGTGACCTGATCGGCAACGCCCATCGTGACCGTGGTGTTGTAAAAATACGCTAGCGCGTTGGCAACTTGCGTGTGCAGATTCGGCTGCGTGACGAGTTGATCGTCATGCGTATCAAAGCCGCCGAGCGAGACGAAAAATACCTGGCGCCTGGCACCCAGCTGCGCGCGCGAGGCGATCATGCGCGCCACCACGCGTAATTGCGCGCCGACACTGCTGTTGGCCAATTCGGTCGGCAAGGGAAAATCAGGCGCGGTGGCGAGCGCTGAGGAGAGCAAGGCATTCGCGTTGATCGAGCGCTGCGCGGTTTCGGCGAGATCCTGCGTGAACACATTGTTGCCGCCGCTGGTGATCAGTGTTCGCAGCGTGCCGCTGGCGCTGGTTGAGCCGAACAGATTGCCGGTGATACCGGAAATTGCGGTGGACCCTGACGTGCCGAGTTGATACGCGACCGAATTCTGTCCGGCCAGAAAAACCGCGCTGCCACTGATCGAATTGCAGGTGAATACACTATTCGCATTCTGCGAGATCATCAGATCGCCAATACGCCCGCCCCAACCGATGCGAGCGCCCTCCGCCGCACTCGCCTGCCAGACCGATTGCTGGTCATTGTGCGAAAACAATTTCGGCGGCAACGGCACCGAGAGATTGGTGTATTGCGTTTTGGTGGTCGGCACAATCAACGGGCCGACGTTGGCAAGAATGGCGAGCTTGCCTCCATCCCAAATGGTTTTGAGTGGTGCCATTTCTTTCGGCAGTGCGAATTGACGTCCCGCGTTGTTGCCCGTGAGCGGGACCGAAGGTGTGAGCGGCAGCAGATCCGCGAGTGCGCGTGTGATGCCGGAACGTGCACCGGTGTAGGCATTGAAGTTTGCGGTGTCGAAGGGAATCACGGTGTTGTTGTGATCATTCGCGCCAAACATGAAAAAACACACGAGCGCGCGGTAGTCGTTGGCCGTCTGCGCGGCAGCCGCACCGATGGTGGCAAGATTCAACGCGAACGGCGCGGCGGTGCCGGCGATGGAAAGTGAACTTGCCGTGCGCAGAAAATGGCGGCGGGATTGGCTGATATTTTTCATTTTCATTCCCATCAATTCTGGAAGAGGTAATCGGGCGATGCCATCACCAAATAGATCGCGAGGTTGACGCGATTGCGCGAATCGGCGGCGGCGGTCGAGGCGCCGATATTGACCGAGGCGATCGCGTTGCGAATCAAAATTCGCGTGGCCGGTGTGAGATTGCCTGCGGTCAGGAGCAGATCGACACGACTCAGCAGCAAGTCGGGATTTGCAGCCAACGCCAATTCGGCCGTGTAATCGGCTTGAATGTCCAGAACGTTGTTGTTGCGCGTGCCGACACCGGAGGTAATGGCGTTGCGCATGTAATTCAAATAACCAGCCATCGAATTTTCATTGGTGATTTGCATCTCAGGTGCCACCAATCCGAGTGCACCAACGCGACTATTAGGCGGAATATAGCCAGGCCGGAAGAAGTTGAATACGGACGGCGATACCATCGGCGACTGCGCCAGTTGCGTGGACGCATCCGAGGTCGTGCCCAGTAGAAATCTTCCATCGGTTGAGCGCGCATTGAAGGTGCGCATCCAGTTCACGAATCGAACCACCGGTTCGCGGATTTTCCCGCTGGTGACGCTCGCAGCGCCCGCCAGGCTGGGGCGCGCTTCGGGATCCAGCAAAATCGCCTTGATCACGGATTTCATGTCGCCGCGCACGCCATCACTGTTTCGGTTGAACGTCGCCGCCACGCGCGTAACGTACAGGGGAGACGGATTGCTGGTCACCAGGCGCTGAATGAGTTGCTTGCCGATGAAGGGCCCGACATTCGGATGATTGAACAAACGGTCAAGTGCGATGCGAATATCGCCGTTGGTGTCTGCGACCGAGGTCGCGGGAATATTCACGCCGAGAAATTGCTTTTGCGAAATGGAATGAAACGCGTTGTAGGCCTGCATCGGCTTGATTTCCTTGTCCGCGTCGGCGGGCGTGCCGCCACCATTGAAGCGGTTGGTGGACGTGTCCGGGCCGGACCAACTCAAGCCCGTGAACACCTTGCCCAGCGCCGACACATCGCTATTGGTGTAGGTCTCGATCGGCTTGCCTTGCGCGTTAAATTTTTGCGTGCCGTCAAGGTTCAATTCATAAAGCCCGATGGTCATGAGTTGCATGATTTCGCGCGCATAATTTTCGTCCGGCACGGCACCCGTCGCGGTGTTTTCCTTTTGGTTACGCAAGTGCGAGAGGTACAAGCCCATCATTGGCGAGTACGTCACCGCTTCCATCAGGTTGCGGTAGTTGCCGAACGCATTCGCGCCAATGACATCGAGATAATTCGACGGGCCGCGCGGGTAGTTGCCGGCAAGGCTGCTGTTGAGCGAAACCACGAAAATTTCAGACAGCGCGAACGCAACGCGTTGGCGCAACGCATCGTCGCCCGTCGCAAAGTTTTTCCACATACTCCAGACGAAGCCCGTCTGGCCTGGTGATTGGCCCGCCGGCAGCGAACTGATGTAGGCCGTCACCTGCGGCAAATGCGAGGTTTGCGGCTTGGCGAATTGGCTATCGATCCAGGCATCGTAGCCGGCAGCCGAAACGGACTCGATGTCGATCATGCGTGGGCCGAAGGTGGCTTGAGCGAGGAAGCGCGATGCCTCTGCGGCAGCGACCACGGGCGCCTTCGCGACCGTGCAGACATTGAGCGCGCCACCGGCAACCGCGAAGCGCTCGATTGGCAACGACTTGGTGACGAAGCCTTGCCCGGGTACGGGGAACGTATAGGTGAATGTGCCGCGTTCGCCGTCGGTGAAATTGAACTCAAACGTACCGGCGGTCATGATGGAGGATTGCGCGACCGGGCCACTGATGGAGGAAAACGGGATGCCAGGATTCACCAGATACAAACTGCCGCTGTAGCGCCGTGCATTGCTTGCATCCTGTGTTCCCTGAGCGGTAAACCAGCTCGCCTTGCCGAGCGGATTGTAGGTGTACCAGCCCGCGAATACCCGGTTGCCCTGATGCGATATTTGCACGCCCCAGCCCGACGCGCTCTGGCCGCCCCACCAATGATCGGTGTAATTGGTCAGCCCCACGCGCGGCAGTGTTCCCGTCAAATTTTGCAAGGTGCAGACGGGGATTTCATCCGCTGCGCCGAAATTCTGCGGTTCGAGATCGGATTTGGTTTGAGTGACGGTACCGACCGTGTACGCGAGCGAGAGCCGATTCGCGCCGGTGATCGAGAGGGTGCCGGTGCCCGATTTGATCGCCGTGATATTGGCACTGCCGGTGATTTGCGAATAAGGCGTGCCGGTGGCGGTATATAGATCGCCTACGCAAGTGTTTGCGGAGAATGCGCAATCGAGCGTGTACCAGGTCGCCTGATTCTGCGCGTCGTAGGTGAACCAGACCGCAAAGGTGCGCGCGCCTTGTTGCTGAATGGTGACGCCCCAACCAGATTCAGTGGGTTTCCACCAGAAGCCCACCAGACTCGCGTTGGATTGCGCGAACGCCGAGGCGCTAGTGATCGAGAAAATCGCCATTGCGGCGATGGTGGTAAACAGTGTGTGGCGAATTTGCCTGCCACTTTCGTGTAACGCCCCTACGATTGCATCGATGAATTTGCTGAGCGCGTGCATGTCGGTTACCCCGGTTTGTCTGACCATGGCGACAATTTACGCCACTTGTCAGGCAATTGCCGCGTGGACGTGTAACGGATTACGACATCGTGTGATGTGGTTCACAAAAGAGGCTGAAAAAGCGGGCAAGCGATGCAGTAAGGAGGATGGCCGGCGTCGATGCCTTATGACGCAGCGCCGTTCACTCATGTACCGTTCGCGGCTGACTTAACCCAAATATGTTAAGACGTTTCCTTCGTCTTCCGCCCCAACCCGCCAAGCAATGCACCGGTGGCGCGCACGGTCTTGCGCTTATGGGCAGGAATTGCTTCCGCAACGGGCGCTGCGTCGGAACTGGCTTTCACGGTCGGCTCATAGGGCTTGCTGAAATCGAAGTGCGGCAGGTTGCTTGATGCGGATGGTGAAGGTGCGGCATCGCGATCACTGCGACCACCACGCGGCCTTGCGCGGCCCGACTCCTTCGCTTCGCGGATGGTACGCTGGCGACGCGCTTCTTCGCGATCCACTGCCTCCGTTGGAGCGGCGGTACGTTCGCGCGGCGCGTGCGAGGCACTACTGCGACCGGCACGCTTCTGTTCCCCGAGTTCCGGCGCAGGCATGCGCGGGATTGGCCGCTTCAATAATTTCTCAATGTTGACGAGATATTCCATCTCATCCGGGCTCACCAGCGAAATCGCTTCGCCAGTCATCCCCGCGCGACCGGTGCGACCGATGCGGTGCACATAATCTTCCGGCGTGTGCGGCAATTCGTAATTCACCACGAACGGCAATTGATCGATATCCAATCCGCGCGCGGCAACTTCGGTGGCGACCAGAATTTTCGCTTTACCAGTTTTGAATTCTTCCAGCGCGATGGTGCGCTCGGCTTGCGAACGGTCACTGTGAATGGCGGTCGCGAGCAGGCCATCGCGCTGCAATTGGCGGGCGAGTCGGTCGGCGTCGATTTTCTTGCGCGTGAAAATCAAAACCTGCTGCATGTCGCGCGTGCGGATCAAATGCGCGAGCAACGCATGCTTGTGTCCGGCGGGAATTTCGTAGGCCGAGTGCGTGACCAATTCCGAAGGCGCATTGCGGCGCGCGACTTCGATCAGCGTCGGACTACGCATGATTTGATTGGCGAGCTTTTTGATGTCATCGGAAAATGTCGCCGAGAACATCAGGTTTTGCCGCTGCGGTGGCAACACCGAAAGAATACGTTTCAAATCCGGCAGGAAACCCATGTCCAGCATGCGATCAGCTTCATCCAACACCAGAATCTGCACTTGCGACAAATTGATGCTTTTTTGTTCTAGGTGATCTAGCAGGCGGCCGGGTGTGGCAACGACAATTTCAACGCCGCCGTGCAGTGCCTTGATTTGCGGTTTGATATCGATACCGCCATAAACCACCGCCGCACGCAGCGGCACATATTTGCTGTAGGTGCGCACCGATTCTTCAACTTGCGCCGCCAATTCGCGAGTGGGCACCAGAACCAATGCGCGCACCGGATGACGGGCGGGCGAGGTGCTGGTGCTGGCGTGCGGTGCCAGCAATTGCAGCAACGGCAGGGTAAAGCCCGCCGTCTTGCCGGTGCCAGTTTGCGCGCAGCCCATGATGTCCTGGCCGGCAAGGATTGCGGGAATCGCCTGCGCCTGAATCGGCGTGGCCTCGGTGTAGCCCTGCTCCGCGACGGCGCGCAGCAATTCGGGCAAAAGATTCAGCGATGCAAATGACATCTGGACAGCCTTAATACATGAATGCCCGGGACGCTCTTGGAGGGAGGGGCGGTGGACCGATCAACATGTTGATCAGGCAGATGCGCGCCGAAGGAAACACTTTTTGGAGAGCGGGGGCGGATGACAAAAAAACTCCCGCCGCCATTGTACCGCGCGCCGAAGGAAGACTTGCGGCTATTTCATTGACCAAGACATGATGTCTAGCACTGGCAAGGCATTTGGCGGCTTTTCGGCTGGCACGGCGCGTGGATGCTGGGTTTTCGGCTCGTAATGCCTTTTCGCTTCCCATAAGGTACACCGCCGACCGACACAAATTCCGCTATTCTCTGCATCGTCGTTGTCGACTTCGGGAGGTTGCATGATCGTGGGGAAAACTGCGGCGATCGCATGCGCCGTGCTACTAAATTTGATTGCAGAGGCTCGCGCTGCACCATTGGAATTGTTCGGCGTCAAAATGGGCTCAGTGCATCGCATGGCGTTGGGCGGCGGCGAAATCACGGCGCGCGTGGTGGACCCCGGCAAAGACGGCTGGGTACTGTTCTCGATCACGTCGGATGATGTGCGCTGGAGGCGCGGCACGCGCATCTGGATCAACCTTGACCGCATCGGCAATATTTCTGCTGCAATGGAATCCGCCGATCTCGTGCCCGCGACGCCAACGGGTCGTGCGCCCGGCACCGCCCTCACCGACGGCGAACTTGCTGCCATGCCGTGCTTTTCGCAGGTGGAAGCAAGGGATGCTCAGGCCGTGGCAAAGGGCCAAAGCTTCGACCGCAATCAATTTCTCACCGAGTGCATTTTGAATCAGCGCAAGAAACCATAAAGCAATCGGGAACGTATTACGCTTATCCCATCCACACTTCTTTTCCGGAGAATGCCCATGCAACGCAAGACCGCCAACGACTTTGCCCCCGAAGTAATGCAATTGTTCGACAAATACGTACACGGCGTCATTGACCGTCGCGGCTTCCTCGATGGTGCCGCGCGCTATGCGGTGGGTGGCATGACGGCGACTATGTTGCTCGACATGTTGAATCCGAAATTCGCCGAGGCACAGCAGATCAAACCGGACGATACACGCATCAGCGCGCGATATATCGAATACGCCTCACCCGACGGCCACGGCAAAATGCGCGGTTACCTGGTCGCGCCGGCAAAAGCATCGGGCAAATTACCGGGCGTGCTGGTGATCCATGAAAACCGTGGACTGAATCCACACACCGAAGATGTCGCGCGTCGCATGGCGCTGGAGAATTTCGTCGCCTTCGCGCCCGATGCACTGTTTCCACTTGGCGGCTATCCGGGGAACGAGGACAAGGCGCGGGAAATGAGCGCGAAGGTCGACCCGCCGAAATCTCGCAATGACTTTGTCGCGGCCGCGGGATTCCTCAAAGCGCTGCCGGAATGTACCGGGGAAATCGGTGCAGTGGGTTTTTGTGCCGGCGGAAGTATGGTCAACCATCTCGCCACACGCATCGCCGATCTCGCCGCCGCAGTACCGTTCTATGGCTGGCAACCAAGCGCAGCAGAGGCCGCAAAAATCAAATCACCGATGTTAATTCACTATGCAGAAAACGATGAAAGGGTGAACAGCGGTTGGCCCGCGTTCGAGGCGGCCTTGAAGGCGGCGAACGTGAAATTCGAGATGTTCAAGTATCCCGGCACGCAGCATGGATTCCTCAACGACACCACGCCGCGCTATGACGAAGCTGCGGCAAAACTGGCCTGGATGCGCACCGTGGAATTCTTCAATAAGCGATTGCGTGGATAGGTCACCACTGCCGCGATGACGCTCACACAGCGGAGGCTGTTGATTGCGGGCCTCATCGCGGCGGTGCTGGTGGCGTTGTCATTTGCCGCCTACCGGTTCGCGCTCAATGAGTTGCGCGCGCAAGTGTTGCAGGCATTGGGGCCGACTGCGCGTATCGGCGAAATCGATCTATCGTTTCATGCGATCCATCTCAATGCACTGACGTTGACGGCACCCGCTGGCTGGCCCGCCAGGCAGGCAGTGAGCGCGGAGTCCGTGGTGATTGTTCCCGATCTCGTCAGTCTTTTCACTCGTACGATTGTCATTTCCAGCATCAAAATTGACCGCGCGAACTTCACCGTATTGCGCGATCGTGGCGGCAAGATGCGTCTGTTGCCGAGTCTCACGGAACGACCTTTATCCTCCGGCGGTAACGCGAATGGCATGGTTGAATCTTCGACAAACCCGCGCGTGAAGATCGGCGAAATTGTTGTCAAGAATTCGAGGGTGTCTTTCTTCGACAATGAGGTGCGTACCCCGCCGCTGGAAATCAAGCTCGACAACGTCGATGCGCGCATCAAGCACCTCAGCGTGCCAGGATTGACAGACAAGAGCGACATGACATTTGCGGCAAAGATTATCGGGCCGACTCACCAGGGGACATTGTCAGTAAGTGGCTGGATCATGTTTGCCACGAAGGACAGTGAAATCAAGACGACGGTACGTGGTGTCGATGTGGTTTCGCTCGAGCCATACCTGATCCAGAAGGCCGAGACCGGTGTGCGCAAAGGCACGCTTGATCTCGACCTCGATTCAAAAGTCAGCGGTGCACGGATTCACGCGCCGGGTGTCTTGAAATTAACGGATTTGGAATTGCGCAACGAGGACGGTGGCACATTCATGGGGATGCCGCGCGATTCGGTCATCGGCATGCTGCGCGATCGCGATGGGACGATCACAATTCCATTCACCATTGACGGCAGTCTCAATGAACCCGGCTTCGCGCTGGATCGCGCATTCAAAGCCCGTGTAGGCCTGGCAGCGGCCGCGACATTGGGACTCACCATCAAGGATTTGATCGATGTTTTTGGCAATCGCCGCGACACGACGGGCGACAGTGAAAGTAAGGCCGAGAAAGTGATTGATGCGTTGAAGGGGTTGTTTCGCAAGTAATGCGCGTTGGTTTCGATCCACGTCGATTTGTCAAACAGAAACAACTTGAAGACGAAGCCCTTCCTCCTTTTCTAAAGGTAGGTGAAGCAGGGGTTTCGCGTTCCGCGGGACGCGCCTGCCGAACGGCATCCCGATGCAGCGGAATGCGCGCCCTGCAGGGGTGAGAAGGATTTTGGGCCGACGCAAATGAGTGACGACCGTAAATCTCCCTCAATCCCTCTTTTCCAAAGAGGGACGTGCTTCGGTAATCAATGGTCTACATTTGAATTTCAAACTCCAACATGGCGGTCGAAGAATCTCAACCGATTGCAAACGCCCGCAGCACCTCCGGCGTCGAGCCCGCAATTGCCATCTCCGCCACTGCTTCCCCTATCGCCGCGGAATGTTTGAAGCCATGGCCTGAACAGGCTGAAACGACAATTACGCCGGGTACGTCAGGCAACCGATCAATCACAAAATTGGCGTCGGACGTATTGGTGTAAAGACAGGTCGCGGACTTGACAACGCGATCACCGATGCCGCGCATCCGTCCGGCAATATGCGTCGAGTAAATCGCCGTGCTCTCGGTGGGATCGACGCCACGCGCAACCGTCTCGGGCGTGGTGGATGCAATCATCTGCTCCGAGGCGATTTTCACGCCGCCACCCAGATCCGGAAAACCATAAAAGACGTCGTCCTCGCGATTGCCCCAATGCCAGATGAAAATCGGAAAACGCCCCGCCGCGTAATCGCGAGGATTGTCAGCGGCGAACCAATGCAGCGTCTGGCGCCTCACTACCAACTCATGGGGAATTTTCCCCTTCAGCAAACCCGGCAACCACGGCCCTGCACAAACAATGGCGATATCAGGCGCGTAGCGTGCGCGATCGGTTTTGACGATCGCGCGTTCGCCTTCGATGATGATCGATTGCACCTGTTCGCCGAGTTGCAATTTCGCTCCAAGCGAGTGCGCCAATTGCAATTGTGCGCGCACGCATGCTTCCGGCAACAGATATCCGGCACCGGGTTCGAAGTAGCCGGTTTCATCGCCCGCCAATTGAAATTGCGGATAGCGCGAGGCAATTTCATTTGCATCGAGCACTTCATGCACGATGTCAAATTGCTCTGCAAGACGAATGGTATTGCCGAGAAAATCGCGCTGCGCATGCATGTGGCTGTCACCACCCGTGCGCGCCATGATCAAGCCACCGCATTGATGCAGCAATTCGACGCCGGCTTTGCGTTCGATCTCCCTCCATAACCGATGAGAACGCATTGCGAGCGGCACAAATTGAGCCCCCTCGCCGATTGCCTCGCGCGTGATGCGGGATTCGCCGTGGGTAGATCCGAACGCGTGTGGTGGAGAATATTGATCGATACCCACCACATCGATACCGCGCGTCGCCAATTGGTAAAGCGTGGCGCTGCCCATGGCACCCAGCCCGATAACGAGAACACTGGGCCGCGCAATACTCACGGGCAATCGCGAAAACTACAACATTCGATCGACGCGCCGCAATCGATCCGCCATCGCGCGCATCACATGCAACGCAAAATTCGGCACCTCGCGCGTGAGGTCGTTGAAGCGTTTCGCGTTGATGGCAATGAAGCTGCAATCGTCGCGCGCGACCACGCTCGCTGCGCGTGGCGAATTATCGATGATCGCCATTTCGCCGAGGATCGCGCCGCTGGTGGCGGTCTCAACGATTTTGCCGCGCAACATGACATCCGCCGTGCCCGACACCAGCACGTACATCGAATCGCCTGATTCACCTTCGGTGAACAGTGTGCTACCGGCAGGCAGCACCTGAAGGTCGGTCTGGTACATCAACAGTTCTTCGATTTTCACGTGAACCCCTTCCCTGATGGCGTCGCGAAAGCATACCTGATTTTCACGAAGGCGCTGTGCCACCGGCTGCTGCGCGCCATGTTTTTGCGCAGTGAACCAATGCCGCCGGTTTATAATTCCGGCCTCTTTGCACGGGACGAAATCGGCCCGCTGCGACATCCAAACAACGGGAATCAAATGGCATCTCAAATGAAAAAAGTCGCCGTGCTCGGTCTCGGCAAAGTGGGCAGCCTGGTCGGCACATTGCTCACTCGCTCAGGATTTACCGTCACCGGCATCGACGCCAATCCGCCGGTCGGTTTGCCGTTCTCGGTATTGACGCAGGAGCTGGCGAATCCGGTCGCGCTGAAATCTACCTTGGTGGGACACGACGCGGTGATTTCCTGCCTACCGTTTCATTTGAACGTCGATATCGCGAAAATCGCCCACGCAACATCGATGCACTATTTTGATTTGACCGAGGATGTGCCGACGACGAAAGCCATCCTCGACATGGCGGCTACCGCGAATTGCGTGATGGCGCCGCAGTGTGGTTTGGCGCCAGGTTTCATCGGCATCGTCGGGGCACATCTCGCCCGGCAATTCGACGTATTGCGCTCAATCGAGTTGCGCGTCGGCGCACTGCCCCAGCATCCGCGCGGCAAACTCGGCTACGCGCTCAATTGGTCGCCTGAAGGGGTGATTAACGAGTACATCAACGATTGCGAAGTGATCCGCAATGGGCATCCGCAAATGGTGCCGGCGCTGGAAGGACTTGAAATTATTTTGGTACATGGACTCGTATTGGAGGCGTTCACCACTTCCGGCGGTTTGGGCACCATGTGCGAAACCTACTTCGGCAAAGTGCAGGAATTGAATTACAAGACCATGCGTTATCCGGGCCACTGCGAATTGATGCGGTTCTTGCTCAACGAGATGTATCTGCGAAACGACCGCGAACTCGCCAATAAATTATTGCGCAACGCGCTGCCTGCAGTCGATGAAGACGTGGTGTTTGTCCATGCCGCCGTCGAAGGCCAAAAGGATGGCAGGCTTTGCCGCGATGAGTACGTTCGCGCCTATCCCGCGATGCAATTGGATGGCAAAAGCTGGCGGGCAATTTCGTGGACCACGGCGGCAAGCATTTGCGCGGTGGTGGAAATGGTGGCAGCGGGATCGTTGCCCAATCGCGGATTCATCAAGCAGGAAGAGATTCCCTTCGATAAATTTCTTGCTACGCACAACGGCGCGCTCTATCGGGGCGCGGAGAGTGTGGCGGCGGGGCCTACATTTAACGCGTAGGACGGAAAAATTGCGAAAAACGGTGTGGGCGACAAAAAATAGCATCAAAAAATACTTGAAATTAAATAGTTACAGCAGTAATCTAATGAAATACATGCATTATTTTCCGGCGAATAATAGGTTTTCGCTCAAAAATACGACCGTTCATGCTGGCGACGAACGGCTTACGTTACAAGTATTGACAAAAAACATGGGATATCAGTGACTTGGTTCACACGTTGAAGTTAGTTATGCGGCTATATTGCGTTCGTGCGGCGAGTGGGTAAGTACCTTCTGGCCACTCGA
>JAYTUX010000466.1:0-13032 GCA_043744315.1 Betaproteobacteria bacterium
GAGAGAATTTCGATCGATTGCTCGAGATTGCGCATCGCCATCGTTTCGGTGATTTCGAGGTCGATGCGGCGCGGATCAATCCCGGTTTCGAGCAGCGCGGATTTCATCGATGGCAGCAATTTGCGTGAAATGAATTGGCGCGGCGAGAGATTTACGGAGACCGTGATTTCGTTGAATCCTTCATGATCCCAGAGCTTGATTTGCTGGCAGGCGGTGCGGAATACCCATTCGCCCAGCGGCACGATCAGGCCCAGCTCCTCGGCGATGGAAATGAAATCTTTCGGATAGATTTCACCCTGCTGCGGATCGTTCCAGCGCAGCAGCGCTTCGACGCCGACGATGCGCCCGCTCATCACATCGACTTGCGGTTGATAGCGCAGGAAAAATTCGCTGCGCTCGATTCCACGGCGCAAGCGCGATTCGACTTCCAGTCGCTTCGACAACAGGAAATTCAAGTCACTGGTAAAGAAGCGCGCCGTATTGCGGCCCGCATCTTTCGCCTGATACATCGCCGAATCGGCGTGCTTCAAGAGGTGCTGGATATCGGTTGCATCGTTCGGATAATGCGAAATGCCGATCGAGGCGGTGACGGTTAATTCCTGGCCCGAGACTTCGATTGATTGCGAGAGTTCGTGGAGGATTTTGTTGGCGACCAATTGCGCAGATTCCGGTTTCTCAAGATCCGGCAGGATGATCACAAATTCATCACCACCTTCGCGCGACACCGTGTCGCCTTCGCGCACCACTTTCATCAATCGCTTGGCAACATCTCGCAACACATAATCACCCGTTTCGTGGCCGAGTGTGTCGTTGACGAGTTTGAAACGATCCAGATCGAGGAAAAGCAACGCGACGTGTGATTGATTGCGTCGCGCCTGCAGAATTGCCTGGTTGAGGCGATCCTGCATCAGGCGGCGATTGGGCAAACCCGTCAGCGCATCGTGGTGCGCCATGTAGTGAATGGTGCGCTCGGTGTTGAGGCGCTCGGTAATGTCTTGCACCAGCGACGCGACACCGATCACTTTATTTTCGTTGTCCACCAGTGGCGTGTTGTACCACTCGGTGTGGATAATTTCGCCGCGATTGGTTTTGTTCGCGAGCGTGACGCGAGTCGAGGTGCGCGTTTGTTGCAACTCTATCCACATGCTGGCCATGCGTTCGGTGTCCTGCTCACCTTCCACCAGCATGTAACCGGATTCGCCAATCGCCTCTGCGGCACCGTAGCCAAAAATACCTTCGGCCGAAGGATTCCAGGTGGTGATGCGAAATTCCGGATCCCACTCGATCACGCCGAGCGGAGTACGTTCAAGATGCAAACGCAAACGTTGCAAGGCGAGCAATTCGGCGCGCTCGGCTTTGCGACGCTCGACGGCTTCGAGTTCGAGCGCCAGATTCGCTTTTTCGACGCGAATTTTTTCTTCTTCGAGCCGCATCGCGATCAGCAAATTGTCGAAGCGCGCCGACAGTGAATCGACCAATGCTTTGTGAACTTTGCTGTGAACCGCAACCAGCAGCCCCGCGAAGATGACAATTGATGCACCGATGGCGGACGAGCCGCGATCGCCGAGGCCGAAGTTCACCACACCCATCGGCAACAGCGACGCCATTGCGGTGTAAAAGAACAGCGATTTGTGCGGCGCGTAATACGCTACCGAACCCAAGGTCAGCAACGCGACCAGCATCATCACCGGCATCTGCGTCGGCCCCGAACGCGGCAGCAACGCCGAACCCATCACGCCCCATAGCAATCCGATCAGGATGCTGCCGAATACAATTCGCCGCTCCCACGTCAGCAATGTTTCGGGACGCGGATTCTTTTTGATGAACCATTTGTAGTTGCCGTAGCGCAGCAACATCACCACAAACATCGCCGCGAACCAGGCGAACAATTCCGGGCGTGTGCCGAGCGTTTCCCAGAGGATCACGCCAAGCAGGAAGGTGACGATCAGTTCAGCGAGATAGCCGACCAGTGAAAACCGATAGAGCAGTCGCATTTGTTCGGTATAAAGATGCTTGCCGACAAAGGCGCGATCTTGCGCAGCGACGGGTGCCGCGAGAGAAAATTTGTCCTGGTCGAGCGCGAACACGGAAGGACCGGGCGTGTCCAACTCGGCGGCTAACTTGGGAGAATCAGTGGCGGCGTTGCTGCTCACACAGGACCTTCATTCCAGACGTCAAACGGGAAACAATGAACTAAAGTATGAATCGCGCCTTTGCTGCGCGAAGGCGCGAATTTTCAATGACTTTACGCCGTTGCGCGATGACCACCCTCAACGATTTCCGACCCTTTTCCGAACTTCGTGCTATTCATTTGCCGCAAATTGCAACGGCAAGTCATCTATTTTCTATGTTTGCGTTGTATCTATTTGTTTTATTTCACTAACCATAGACATAACTGGCGGTTTCGTCAAGTGATGTCCGCAATGTTCACGAATGCAAACTACACCGAAAAAAACCAATAATCCACGCACGGCAGATTAACGTTGAAATGGCTACCGATGCTCGGCAGCAGGCTAGAATTCTGTAAATCGCCCCAATCTGACAATAACTTCCACAACACTTCACGCCGTGCCAACGCCAACAATTTCTCAACCATCGGCAATCCGGATTCTTCCCGAGTTATTGACCAATCAAATCGCCGCCGGCGAAGTGGTCGAACGCCCGGCCGCCGCGTTGAAAGAGTTGCTCGAAAATAGCCTCGATGCCGGTGCTACGCGTATCGACATCGAACTGATGCAAGGCGGCATCAAACGAATTCGCGTTGCCGATAACGGGCAAGGCATTGATGCCGGCGAATTGCGATTGGCACTCGCGCGGCACGCAACCAGCAAAATTCAAACGCTCGACGACCTTGAACATGTGGCGAGTTTGGGCTTTCGCGGCGAAGCGCTGGCAAGTCTTGCAGCCGTTTCTCGATTGTCGCTCGCGAGTCGAACTGCCGTCGCACCGCGCGGCACGCGTATCGAGGCGACCGGTGGCGATTTGTCCGATCCCGAACCGATTGCACTGGAAGGCGGCACGGTGGTCGCATCCGAGGATTTGTTTTTTAATACGCCTGCGCGCCGTAAATTTCTGAAGACCGATGGTACTGAATTCGGCCACTGCGAAGATGCGGTGTTGCGCATTGCCCTTGCCGCGCCGCAGGTGGCAATGTCATTGACACACAATGGTCGCCGGTTATGGCAATTTGAGCCGGGTGATGCGCGCGCGCGGGTGCTATCCGTGTTGGGGGAAGAATTTATCGGCAGCAGCGCTGTGATCGATGCGGACACGCCGGCGATGCGCATTTTTGGTTGGGCTGGGTTGCCACGATATTCGCGCGCGGGCCGCGATCAGCAATTTCTGTATGTGAACGGCCGCTTCGTGCGCGACAAATTATTGAGTCACGCCATCCGTGAAGCCTATGCCGACGTGTTGCATGGCCACCGTCATCCGGCCTACGCGTTGTTCATTGCAATCGATCCGGCAATGGTCGATGTGAACGTCCATCCTGCGAAAGCCGAAGTGCGATTTCGCGATTCGCGCGCGACGCATCAATTTGTTTTTCACGCGCTTAACAAGGCGCTCTCTCAACCCGCCACCGGGCAATCGCCGCCGATGGCAAATCCGCTCGATTGGGCGGGGGTCGGCGGACGTGCAGCAGGGCTTTCGGGATCGGCGAGCGATGCGCTTTCGCAGACATCGCGCATGCCGCCTTTCGCAGGATGGCGGGATGCGAGGCAGACGTCCTTTGGAACGCTAGCCGCGAATGAGCCAAATGCGTTTTATGAAAAATTGCGCGGCATCGAAGCCGCCAGCGATATATCGTCTCACGCAAATACCATCGCAGACTCAAACGATATTCCGCCGTTGGGGTTTGCGTTGGCGCAGCTGCATGGGATTTACGTGCTTGCGCAGAATGCACAAGGCCTGGTATTGGTCGATATGCACGCAGCGCATGAGCGAATTGTGTATGAAAAATTGAAGGCGGCGCTCGATTTGAATAGTCTTGCGTCGCAACCTTTGATCTCGCCGATCCCGGTGCCGTTGGGTGAACGCGACATGGGCCTCGCGGAAATGCATCAGCAATTCTTTGCGCAACTTGGCTTCGATTTGGCCCCACTATCGGATCGAGAAATCGCCATTCGCGCCGTGCCGGCGATGTTACCGAGCCTTGATGCACCCGCCATGTTGCGAGAATTGTTGAGTGACTTGGCCGAGCACGGCGCCTCGCGGGCGCTGACCGAAAAACGCGACGAGATACTGGGCACCATGGCCTGCCACGGTGCCGTGCGTGCCAACCGCACCTTGACGATTCCGGAAATGAACGCCCTGTTGCGGCAAATGGAAGCGACCGAACGCGCGGGACAATGCAATCATGGTCGTCCGACCTGGTATCAATTTTCGGTCGGCGATCTGGATAAGCTTTTCATGCGTGGGCGTTAACGCGAGCGTGAGTTTGAGGGGCCGTGACGGTTCACCGGTTTCGCATCTCAATTGGCGATAGGCTTGCTGCCCACTTCACATTTGCCGAGAATAATGTCTTCCAACGCAATTTTCCTCCTCGGCCCCACTGCTTCTGGCAAGACTGCGCTTGCACTTAAATTGGCGGATCGTTTTCCGGTCGAGATCGTCAGCGTTGATTCGGCGCTGGTGTATCGCGGCATGGATATCGGCACGGCAAAGCCGGATGCAGCAACCCTTGCGCGCTATCCGCATCAACTGATCGATTTGATCGAACCCACCGAAGCTTATTCGGCCGCCCGTTTTTGCGTGGATGCGCGTGCGGCGATGGACGAGATTTCGGCGCGCGGCAAAGTACCGCTATTGGTCGGCGGCACCATGTTTTATGCGAACGCGCTTTTAAATGGTTTTAGCGATTTACCGGAAGCCGATCCGGCGGTCCGTGCCGCACTTGCCGCGCGTGCCGCGGCGGTCGGTTGGGCGGCGATGCATCATGAGCTTGCGCGCATCGATCCCGACACCGCACAACGGCTCAAGCCCGCCGACGCGCAGCGCATTCAGCGCGCGCTGGAAGTATTTGAGATCACTGGCATGCCGATTTCATCGCTACAGCAACGCGCCGGAAAGCCTGCGGATTTTCCGTTTCGTGCGTTAAAAATCGGCCTCGTTCCCGGTGAGCGAAAGGTGTTGCATGAACGCATTGCGGCGCGCTTCGATGCAATGTTGGTGCAGG
The DNA here is from genome assembly GCA_043744315.1 of Betaproteobacteria bacterium. Lineage (GTDB taxonomy): Bacteria > Pseudomonadota > Gammaproteobacteria > Burkholderiales > Usitatibacteraceae > UKL13-2. Next base: position 5,177 of record JAYTUX010000466.1, read on the forward strand.
GGTTGATCGAGGAAGTCCGCAGCCTTCGCGCAGGTCACGCACTCACTCCGGACATGCCGTCAATGCGCGCGGTCGGCTACCGGCAGGCATGGCAATTTTTAGACGGGGCTATCGACGAAAAATCGATGCGCGAAACCAGCATTATTGCCACCCGACAACTCGCCAAGCGGCAAATGACCTGGTTGCGTTCGATGCCGGATGTTGAAAACGCCGATTGTCTGCGCACCGAGTGGGAGGCGCCGATTATTGGGCGCTGTGAAGAATTCCTGGCGCAGTAATACGCGCGCAGGCCGTTTGGCCCGCGCTTTGGTTCTTGATTACTCGCCGTGGTACTTGAACGACAGTTTCATCTTGGCACGAAACTGCATGTCGCCGTTCTTGCCGACTTTCACGTCCAGTTTCGAGACTTCCGCGACACGAATATCGCGCAATGTTTTGGATGCGCTGGTGACAGCGTTGCGCGCGGCGTCAGCCCAGGAAACGCTGCTGGTGCCTACTAATTCGATCACTTTGTAAACGGAACCGCCTTTTTCTTTCTTGGCCATCTTGTCCTCCGGAAATTGTTGTGGTTTCGGGTTGTCGGACAATCGAATTTACGCCTCACCGGAGCGGCTGGCAAGCACGGTATTCATTTATTCAATGCGGCGTCCGATTCAATCACCGCCGCATCCAGGCTGCCGCGCGCGAGGCGCAGACTTAGCCGGTCGCCGACTTTAACCTGACTGGCATCGCGCAATACGGCACCGTGAATACTCACGATGCTATAGCCGCGCTCGAGCACGCGCGCGGGATCGAGCAATTGCATGGCCTGCTTTGCGGCATCGTGTTGCGTACGTTTTCGTTGCAGATTGCGTGCAATCGCGATGCGCAAAAATTGTGTCTGCGTGGCGTGGATTGCACGCAACGTCGCCATGTCAGGTTTGAGGGCGGACGACTGTTGCCGCAGCAGTGCCACTCGGGAGCGGCTCGATTCGAGGCGGTTGAAGAGAGCCAAGCGGACACGCGCCGATAATTGAGCGAGCTGTTCTCGTTCGCGCCGCAGGCGTTCTGCTGGGGACAGCAGATTTCGCGCCGCACGGTCGAGGCGCTGGCCTGCTCCGTCCAGGATCCGGCGCATTGCGCGGGCCATAGTTTGCCGCGTTACCAATACTTGCGCGCGGAGTTCGGCGGTGTCGGGCGAAAGCATTTCTGCCGCAGCGGTGGGTGTTGGCGCGCGCCGATCGGCGACGAAATCGCAAATCGTGAAATCGGTTTCGTGCCCAACGCCCGACACCACGGCAATTTCCATGTTGTCTTGAAAATGAACGATGGCTCGCGCGACGATTTCTTCATTGAACGGCCACAAATCCTCAATGCTGCCGCCGCCTCGGCAAATGATCAATGCATCGATCGCATCTTTCTTTGCACGCAATCGCGCGGTATCAATTGCGGCAGCAATTTCCCCTGCTGCCGTAGCACCTTGAACCGATGTGGGATAGATCACTACGCCGATCATCGGGGCACGACGTTTTAACGTGGTCAATACATCACGCAACGCCGCGGCCTTCAATGAGGTGACGATGCCGATGACTTCAGGAAATACCGGCAATGCGTGTTTTCGATCTTCGCTGAACAGACCCTCCGATACCAAGCGCGCTTTCAGACGCTCAAAAGCCTCAAACAATGCGCCGAGACCAGCGCGTTGAATCGACTCAACACCCAATTGAAATTCACCGCGCGGCTCATAAAGGGACGGCAGCGCGCGAACTTTGACTTGCATGCCATTTTCGGGATTGAATCCGACTGCCGCTGCGCGTTGCCGAAACATCACGCAACGCACTTGTGCCACCGCGTCCTTCAGGGAAAAGTACCAATGGCCGCTGGCCGCGCGCATGACGTTCGACAATTCACCTGAAACCCACAGCAGCTCGAATTTTGCCTCGAGCGTGTTGCGCACACGGCGATTCAGTTCGGAAACTGCAATGACATCGCCACGGCGGGAGGCAGAAGTGGGTTCGTCGTGGGGCGACCTGCTTATGTGCGCATCGGCATCATCGGTGTCGGACAACAGATCGGCGGGCATGCGCAATGTTATCACTCTGCCGCGTTTAATCACTTCAGTGAGCGATCACTCCGTATCATCGAGTCGCGCACCAGAGTGACACGTGGAGGACGCAATTCCTAGAGGTAACCACTTGTTAAGTCAATGAATAATATAAATTTTTCAACAAGAGCATTTTTTAGGCGAACAAGAAAAAAGCGTTACAGTTTCATGACTTAGGTCCGCTGCCCCAACGGAATGCACAGACTTATCCACAGGCACTGTGGATTAAATTCGACTATCGCTTTCGACGCGACGACAACCTACGTGGTGGCATAAAGCCGTCTTTGTGGCCAAAATCCATCAAACTGCAAAGACCGGGACTCGTCGTGCCTTTGACGTACGGACATTGAGTGTGATGAAAAGTTGCTGAAATCGCTACTTGTGAAGGATGCGCTGGTTACGCTAAAGTGCGAGCACGGTTGAGGGCGCATTGCCGGTTTCGCGCACCCAGGCGATTTTCCCAAAAAATTCACGGAGTACGCGTTTGTTCACTCTCATTCAAGCGGCCGGCTGGCCCATCTGGTTCATTATTTTCTGCTCGGTGATTTGCCTCGCGATTATCGGCGAACGATTTTGGACGCTGCGCCGTTCGGCAGTGCTGCCGCCGACGTTGTTCCAGGATACGGTGCAGGCATTCCGTGCGCAGGGGGCCAATCCCGACCTGATCGCGAAGCTAAACGAAAACTCTTTTCTTGGGCGGGTGTTTGCGTCGGGCTTGGCAAACGTAAAAAGTTCGCGCGAAGTGATGAAAGAATCCATGGAAGAAGCGGGCCGCGCGGTGCTGGTGGATATGGAGCGTTTCCTTAACGGGCTAGGCACGATTGCGACCGTGGCACCATTGTTGGGACTATTCGGCACGGTCATCGGGATGATCGATATTTTCGGCGCATCGGGTGCGCAATCTCAAAACCCGGGGCAACTCGCGCACGGCATTTCGGTCGCGCTTTACAACACGGCGGGCGGCATCGCGGTGGCGATTCCCGCGCTGATTTTCTACCGACACTTCCGAGGCAAGGTCGACGTGATGGTGGTGGATATGGAGCAGCAGGGTATTCGCCTTGTGGAAACGCTGCACGGCGAGCGCTAAACCGTGAATTTCAAACGCGGACGTGCCCGGGAAGAGCCGGAAATCAATTTCATTCCGTTGATTGATTTGTTGCTGGTCATCCTGATTTTCTTGATGGTGACCACCACCTATTCCAAGTACGCGGAGTTGCAAATAAATTTGCCTGAGGCGTCGGCCGAAAAAGCGCCTGACCGACCGCAGGTGATCAATATTGCCGTGGACGCCAACGGCAAGTACGCGGTGAACAATGTTGCAGTTGTGTTTGCGGGTGTGGATGCATTCGCCAACGCGCTCAAAGACGCCGCGTCGGCGGGAAACATGAAAGATCCCGTGATCGCCATCGGTGCCGACGCCGGTGCCACGCATCAGGCGGTGGTCAATGTGATGGAAGCGGCTCGTTTGGTGGGCTTCACCAAGATTTCGTTTACCACTCAAGGCAAGTCCGGCAAGTAATTCTCGCGGGATTGCCAACTTCTCCCATGGAAGCGTGGTTCCTTCGCCAGTGGCAAACCAACAGCCTCTGGCAAGTGTTGCTGCGACCGTTTTCATGGATATTTGCCGGGCTGGCCGGCCTGCGGCGCACCTTGTATCGAAACGGCGTTCTTGCCCGGGAGCGCATTGGCGTGCCGGTGATCATCGTCGGCAATATCACCGTTGGTGGTACCGGCAAAACACCGTTGGTGCTGGCGCTCGCCGAGTCACTCGGGCGCTCCGGTTTCCACTGTGGAATCGTGACGCGCGGCTATACGCGACGAAAGGCCGGGGGCGCTGGCGATAAACACGCCGCGGAACCATTCCTGATTCGGGTGATGCCGGCGTCGATATCGCCGAGTGAGGTGTCAAACGTGGGCGATGAAGCAGCGTTACTCGCGAGTCGTTCAGGTGTACCCGTCGTTCAATCTTCAGATCGCGCTGCCGCTGCGCGAGCCTTACTGCGCGATTTTCCCGACGTGAACGTGATCGTCAGCGACGACGGATTGCAGCACTACGCCCTTCATCGTGACATTGAAATTTGCGTAGTCGATGGTGAACGCGGATTCGGCAACGGTTCGCTATTGCCTGCCGGGCCGTTGCGAGAGTCGATTGCCCGATTGGGACAAGTCGATGCGATTGTAGTTAATGGCGAGACAGAAAAATTCGCGTTCACCGGTGGCCGCGTACCGGCGGACAGGAAAGTCTTTTCAATGTCTCTCGGCAATGAATCATTGATCCGCGTGCAAGACGGAAAATCGATGACAATCGACGAAAGCATCGCCGCATTTGCAACCAAAAAAATTCTCGCGGTTGCCGGCACCGGCAATCCCTCGCGATTTTTCTCACACCTTGCGCGATTAGGTTTCACGCCAGCCGAAACGGAAGCCTTTGCAGATCACCATCCCTTTTCCGTAGGCGATTTTTCGGCGCGTAACATGGATGTCATCCTGATGACCGAAAAGGACGCGGTAAAATGCCGTGCATTCGCCGACGAGCGCATGTGGTTCATGCGTGTCGACGCGCTGCTGCCGCGCGCGTTTGACGAATTTGTCCTGAAACGGTTGTCCGAATTGAGAAAGTAGCCATGTCGCTCGATCCCAAGCTTCTCGAAATTCTCGTCTGCCCCGTCACCAAAGGCCCGCTGACAATGTCCGTCGACAAGACCGAACTGATTTCATTTTCCGCGCGCTTGGCGTATCCGATCCGCGATGGCATCCCGGTAATGCTGGCCGACGAAGCGCGCGAATTGCGGACCGACGAAGTGCGTGGTTGATTGATGCCGACACGCTTTATCGCGGTTATCCCCGCACGCTTCGCGTCCACCCGCCTGCCCGGAAAGCCGCTCGCCGATATCGCCGGCACGCCGATGGTGGTGCGGGTCGCGAATCAAGCTGTGAAGAGCGGTGCGGCCGAAGTCGTCATTGCCACCGATCACATCGAAGTGCTGCGTGCGGTCGAGCAGCACGGGCATCGCGCGTTGATCACGCGCGCCGATCATGCGCAAGGAACCGATCGCATTGCCGAAGTGGTGGATTTGCTGATGCTTTCCGACGATGCGATTGTCGTTAACGTGCAGGGCGATGAGCCGCTGATTGATCCCGAATTGATACGCGCCGTCGCGGAATTACTCGCTGTGAACTCGAATGCGGCGATTGCAACTGCCGCGCATCCGATAATAGACGCGCAGGAATTCTTCAATCCGAACGTGGTGAAAGTGGTGTGCGATGAAAGTGGATTTGCGCTTTATTTCAGTCGCGCGCCGATTCCGTATGCGCGCGATGCCTTTGCGCAAAACAAGAACGGTTTGCCGGCCAATTTTCCTGCGCTGCGTCATATCGGCATCTATGCCTACCGCGTCGGATTTCTCAAGCGCTATTCGGTTCTGGCGCCGGCACCAACCGAGCAATTCGAGTCGCTTGAACAATTGCGAGCGCTATACCACCGCTATCCCATTGCGGTAAGCGTCTGGGAGCGTGCCATAGCACCAGGCGTCGATACCCCGGAGGACCTTGAAAAAGTCAGGGCGTTGTTTGCAATGACGTGATGTTGTCGCGAGAGGGCGCACCTCGATTGACGGTAAAATGACCGCAGGCAAATAATAATTCGGGGGAGCCGACAATGCGATTGATTCTGCTGGGCGGGCCGGGTGCCGGAAAAGGCACGCAAGCGACCTTCATCAAAGAAAAATTCGCGATCCCGCAAATCTCTACTGGCGATATGCTGCGCGCGCATGTGAAGAACGGTACCGCGCTTGGGGTCGCCGCGAAAAAAATCATGGATTCCGGCGCGTTGGTGTCGGATGACATCATCATCGGCATGGTCAAGGAACGCATCACCGAGCCGGATTGCGCCAAGGGATTTCTGTTCGACGGTTTTCCGCGCACCATTCCGCAGGCCGACGCGATGAAACATGCCGGTATCAAGCTGGACTTTGTCGTTGAGATCGCGGTGGACGATGCGGAAATTATCGAGCGCATGTCCGGCCGCCGCGCGCATTTGCCGTCAGGCCGTACGTATCACATCAAGTTCAATCCACCCAAAGTTACTGGCAAGGACGATGTGACCGGCGAGGATCTGGTGCAACGGATCGACGATCAAGAAGAGACTGTGAAAAAACGCCTCGACGTGTATCACGAGCAGACCGAACCCTTGATCGCGTATTACAGCAAATGGGCGGCATCGGGTGAGGGCAATGCGCCGCGCTATGTAAAAATTCCCGGTGTGGGCAAAGTCGAGGAAATTCGCGACAAGATTTTCGCCGCACTCGGCGCGTAGGTCGCACCCTCGTCCTCGCATCCCCAAAGGGACTTCCTTCGGTCGTCGCGGGAATTCCTTATTGTCAATCTTGGCCCCCGCCTATGCCGGGGAAGGACTCTCAAAGTGATGAATTTTGTGAAATATTCCAAACCCCGAAACGCGTTCTACGCCCAATCCGGCGGCGTCACCGCTGTCATCAATGTCTCTGCGCAGGCAGTGATTGAAACCTGCCGCAAGTATCCGAAAAAAATCGGCAAGGTTTACGCCGGCCGTAACGGCATCATCGGCGCGCTCACCGAAGATTTGATCGATACCTCGAAAGAGCCGATCGCGAATATAAAAGCCCTGGGGCACACGCCGGCAGGGGCTTTTGGCTCGTGTCGCTACAAATTGAAGTCGCTGGAACAGAATCGGCGCGAATATGAGCGCCTGATCGAGGTTTTCAAAGCCCACGATATCGGTTATTTTTTCTACAACGGCGGTGGTGATTCGGCCGATACCTGCCTGAAAATTTCCCAATTGTCGGAGTCGATGGGTTATCCGCTCATCGCCGTGCATGTGCCGAAAACGGTGGATAACGATTTGCCCATCACCGATTGTTCTCCCGGTTTTGGCTCGGTCGCGAAATACGTGGCGGTATCGATGCGCGAGGCGGGGCTTGATGTTGCATCGATGGCGAAAACATCGACCAAAGTATTCGTGCTCGAAGTGATGGGCCGTCACGCCGGATGGATTACGGCGGCATGCGGATTGGCGGCGGAAAAGCAGGGCGATGCGCCGCATGTATTGCTGTTCCCGGAAATTGTTTTCGACCAGCAGAGATTTCTCGCGCGCGTGGATGATTCGGTGCGCAAATTTGGTTATTGCGCGATCGGTGTTTCCGAAGGATTGCATGGGGTCGACGGAAAATTCATCGCCGAATCCGGCTTGGTTGATGCCTTCGGCCACGCGCAGTTAGGCGGAGTTGCCCCCGTTATTGCGAACCTGGTAAAAAGCGAATTGAAATTGAAATACCACTGGGCCGTTGCCGATTACTTGCAGCGCGCCGCACGTCACGTTGCGTCAAAAACCGATGTCGAGCAGTGTTATGCGCTGGGCAAGGCGGCGGTTGAATACGCCGTTAAAGGCATGAATGGCGTGATGCCCGCCGTGAAGCGCATCACCAGCAAGCCGTACAGATGGGAAATCATCGCAGCACCGCTCACCGAAGTCGCCAACCGCGAGAAAAAAATGCCGCGCGATTTCATCACGCCGGACGGATTTCATATCACGCAAAAGTGCCGTAATTATTTGCAGCCATTGATTGCAGGCGAGGCCTATCCGCCGTATGAAAATGGCCTGCCCCGCTACGTGTCGTTGAAAAACGTCGCAGTGAAAAAGAAGCTAAAGCCTTTTTCTTTGTAGTGAAAGTCTAGTACTGGTGAGCCTTTCAGGCCGAAAAGGTCTGAAAGTCCGCGCCAATCCTATGTATTAGTC
>JAYTUX010000467.1:0-13003 GCA_043744315.1 Betaproteobacteria bacterium
GTCAACGTATGCATGCCGGTGGCGGGGTTGCTCCAGACATAGTTGAAGTCGATGGTATTGACGGCCGGGGTGTTGACGCTGGTGAGCAGGGTCATGCCGTCGAAGAGTTCGATCTTGGTGAGTGTGGCGCCACTGGCCGCGACCGCGTGGATCGACACCGTCAGCGGGGTCGAGGTGATGACGGCATTGTTGGCGGGGGCGGTAATCGCGACCGGCGGGACGACGACGGCGGTGACCATGATGGCGGTGCCGGGGGTGGTGGTGGCCGCCCCATCGTTGTCGGTGGCCCGCGCGGTGAGCGTGACACTTCCCGTGCCGCTCGCGGTCCAGGTCGCGGTGTAAGGCGGTGTGATCCGGGTGGCGTTGGTGATGAGGCTGCCGTTGGCGAAGAACTCGACCTTGGCGATGCTGCCGTCGGCGTCACTGGCGGTCGCGGCGAGGTTCACCATGCCGCCGGCGGCGACACTCTGCCCGGCGGTGGGTTGCTCGAGCGTGACCGTCGGTGAGGCGTTGGCGGTGACGCTAATCGGCACCGGCGCGCTGGTGGTGCTGACACCGAGGTTATCGATGGCGCGCGCGGTGAGGCTCTGTGTGCCGCTGCCGCTCGCGTTCACGCTGGCGCTGTAGGGAGCGGTGGTGTCGGTGGCGACGACACTGCCGTTGATGAGGAACTCGACGCTGGCGATGCTGCCACCGGCGGCGCTGGTGGTGGCACTGGCGGTGAAAGCGATCGGCGCACCGGCGCGGATGACGCTGCCCGGCGCGGGGCTGGTGAGTGCGACCGTCGGCGGTGGCGAGGTGCAGGACACCGTCACGGCAGAGTTTGCCGTCTGGCCGGTGTTGTCGGTGGCGACGGCCGCCAGGCTGCGGCTGCCGACCTGGGTGAGCGTGTGGGCAAAGGTGTACGGCGGCACGGTGGCGGTGCCGACCAGAACGCCTTGCTCGGAGAACTCAACCTTGGTGATGGTGCCGCCACGGCTCAAGGCGTCAGCGGCGAAGGTGATGTTGGCCGGCACGGCAAGTTGCGCGCATTGGCTCGGGCTGGTCAGCACCACCAGCGGCGGCAGCACGGCGGTGAAGGCGCGGGTGGCGAGATCGGTGGTGCCGTCGCGGCGGGCGACGGCGACATCGAGCGTGTTGAGCCCGGGGGTGACGACGACGCTGGCGGTGAAGCTGTTGCCGGTGAGCGTGGCCAGCTTGCTGTGCCCGCCACCGGCGGTGACGATGATGGTGGTGTCGGCGGGGCCGGTGAAGGTGCCGGTGACGGGAACCAGGTATTCGTTCGACGCGGCGGCAAAGGTGGCGGGCACAACCGCGTTGGCGGCGGGGGTGGTGATGACGGTGGTGACGGCGGCGACGGTGATGGTCACTGTTGAGGAACTGCCGGCCTTGCCGGCGTTGTCGATGGCGGTGGCTTTGAGGATGTAGGTGCCGGCGACGACGTTGTTCCAGATGGCGGCGTAGGGCGGCGTGGTGCTGCTGCCGATCAGGGTGGTGCCGCTGAAGAAATCGACGCGCGCGACGCTGCCGTCGGGGTCGGTGGCGGTGGCGGCAAGCGAGACGGTGGCGGGGGCGGTGTATTTGGCCCCCGTGATCGGGGCCGTCAAGGTTGCAATTGGCGCTTGATTGGGGGCGGCGAACAGTGATACTGGAAATATCATCGCGGCGACTGCGGCGACCGCCGCGAAAGCGGCGTAAAACCATTGTTTCGATCCTGGCGACCTACGGCGCGAGGCCTCCAATTGCGTTCGGGCCTGCCTGTCTCGGCGGTCAGGTTGTATCGCATGTTGGCCCCGGTCCGTTGCGAAGATCGTGGCGCGCTCGCCCATGCGATCGCAAGGGCCCGAATTGATCAAACAATCCTTGGGCCCCGGAATAAATCCGGGGCGACAGTCTAGTGGTGGTGACATGGAGGTCGGGCTCATGGTCATGGTCTCAGGGGACAATCGGATCAGGGACATACGCTATTGGCTTGCGAGACCGGCAAATTCAGCACCGGGCTTTGCGTAGCACCCAGCGTGGCGCGCAGGTTGCGGATGCCTGCCGGAAGAGGAATCGTCAAGCGGGCCACGCCTTCGATGAGCGGTGCCGTGCCAAGCACGGTTACTCCATCGGCGAAGGTGACGTTGCCGGTGGTGATGGCACCGTAGGCGGTCGCGCGCAAGGCGGCGGGGAAGACGTTGTTGTTGAACGATTGGTTGACCGTGCCGATTTCCAAGTCGGCGCGATACAGGTCAAGCGTCATCACAAAACCATCCGGCGGATAGGGTAGTCTTCCGGCGATTTTCGGGCGGGTATTGGCGGTGGCGATCGGCACCCAATCGGCGTAGGTTGACCCGGCGAAAACGACTTCACCCGCGAGGCGACTGCCGATGGCGGGTGGATTGCAGAGGACGGCCGCGCCGCAGGGGGCGAGCAAGGTTGCATAGAGCAGCGATTTGCCATCGCGCTGAATGCCGACCGCGTAGGCGGCGTCGCCGTTGGTGTAGCGCGCGCGGATGGCGGCACCACTCAGAAACTCGCCCACCGGACGGAAGTAGGTTAGCGCCATCACATCGGCTGTCATGACGCCCGCGACGTGGATGTCGCCGGCGCGGTCGACGGTGACGCTGCTCACGTAGTCGCCATTGTTGGCGCGCGAGCCCACGTAGGAGGAGAACACCACACGCAACGGCGCGAGCGCGAGCTTGGCGACATAGCCCTTGTTGGTGGTGGTGAAGACGGGGCTTAAGCTGCCACCGATCAGTGTGGCATCGGCAATGCCTGCGTTGTCCGAGACGCCGGCCACCACCACATTGCCGTAGGGATCGGCGGCAACACCGGCAACGCTGGAATTGAACCGACTCGACACCAGATAGCTCGCGGCGATGCGTTGGCCGGCCGGCGAAAACACCGCGACGTACGAATCCTGCGGGCCCAGACGCGACGGATTGAACGCGCCGATCATCGACATCCCGTTCGAGCGCGTGGCTCCCGCGATCCAGAAATTGCCCGACGTATCGATGGCGATGCCGCCGGCGTTGTCGCTCAGGCTGCCGCCGTAGAAGGTCGCGAATACGGGCGCGCTGCCGGTCGCGTTCATGAGGAAAATGAACGCGTCGCCCGCGACGGTGAGATCGGTGGTGAATCCGCCGGTGTCGCCGCCGCTGCTGGTTTGATAGGTGCCGGTGGTCGCGGCGAAGTTGATACCTGCCTCGCCGGTGATCGCGGCGCGACCCAGCGAATCGACCGCGATGGCCTTCGGTTGAGTGCCGGGAATCAGGCTCGAATAGGCCAGCGTATTGCCCGCCGGCGAGAGCTTGGTCAAGAAGCCGGATTTCTGGGTGATTGCGGGAACGTATGATCCGGCGGTGGTTGGAAATTTTGCGCCGGCGAGTCCCGTGATGTAGGCACTGCCCGCGGCATCGACGGCAATACCCATGCCCTCATCGGCATTGCGGGCGTCTCCCAAATAGGTCGAGTACACGAGCGCGCCGGTATTCGGATTGATTTTGCTGACGAACGCATCGCTCGCGCCGCCGAGGCGCGCGCTGTAGGCGCCGGCGGTCGGGAAATCGGATGAGCGCGTGACACCGGCGACGAAGATCGATCCATCCGGGCCGATGGTGACGGCACGCGGACTGTCATCGCCCGCGCCACCCAGATAGGACGCATATTCGATGACCGGATCGATCACCAGCGTCTCATTCCGGTCGTGTGGGCCGACGGCGAACCCGACCATGCGATTGGCGGCGAGGCGGAATGCGGCATCGACCGCGCGCCTTTCGCCGCCGATGGTTTGATACGCGCTCGGCTTGCGCTGCACATGCTTGCCGGATGCGGATTGCACCACGAGATCACCCCCTTTGGTGACCTTCAGCGATTTCGCGCCCGACACGCTCCAGACGATTTTTTTCAAATCACCACCGGGCTGGACGATGAAATCGTATTCGAGCGCGCCGTTGGACGGGTAATACGCGAGTGCCACACCCGGGTACACGTCGTCGAACTGGACGCGGGCAAAATGCGGTACGTCTTGCACCTGAAGCGGATGATCGCCGCCGCGGAAATAATGGGTGCGGTACGCCTGCTCGTGTTCCGCGCGCGCATTGGCGATTTTGTTGGCGTCACGCAGGGCAAACCGCACCGCCGCCGCGCCGCCGGCCGGTGACGGCGTCGGCTTCAAGGTATGGGAGCCATCGGCATGTATCGCCGCATTGACGCGGGAAAAATCGGCGCGATAGGCGATGTCCGGGGCGAACTGGCCGTCGTTGCGCTCGAACAGCGCGGGTTTGCTGAGCGACGCCGCCGCGCGCGGTACGGACGCGTCGGCGTGCGGGTTGCAAATGCGCAGGAAAACAAGGGCCAAGGCCATCGATCTTGCGATGGCGCGAAGTGAATTGGATTGCAATGGAGACTCCCGGAAGTGGGCGCTGAAAGGTAGATCGGATCGAAGACGTGCAAGTGCGGCGCTGACACCAAGCGGCGAATATCGCCGAAACGGTGGTTGATTTGCAAATGTTACTTTCGCTTCGGCGCGCCGCGATATTGCCTGATCAGCCGGAGCGCCAATATCGGCGCGGGTTTTGAGGGCCTCATGGCGACAAAAGAATATCTTTCAAACCGTTTCTTGCCGTCATTGGCGACCCGCAGGCGGTCTGTTGAGATAACGAATCGCAACCGAAAGAAACGCGCGCGCGGCGCTTCCGAAAACTCAGGGGTGCAGGCAATCTTGAAGCGGCAACGATCTACACCGACCCGAATAACACTTGCTCCCGCGCTCATGCACAAAGACCCGGCACATCGGCAACCTGATTGCGTTCGGTAGCCCGGAAGCAGCGCAGCGTATTCCGGGGTCAACAGGTGGGGAGCGCCATTCCACAACGACTGCGCATACGCGACTTCATGCATTTTCCATAAAATACCGGGAACTTTTTCGGCCCCGTGATGGAATACGGGAAACCCGCCGAAAAACCATGCCCTTGACCGATCCGACCGAAGACTTGGCGTTGCTCTCAGACATCAGACGCGGCAATCACGCCGCCTTTGAGGCCCTGTATCGACGCCATCAGCCGCCGCTGTACCGGTTTCTGCTGCTGCGTGCGGGTTCGCCCGACACGGCGGCGGATATCGTGCAGGAGATTTTCATGGGACTCATCGCGGATACCTTGAAGTTCGACCCGACGCGCGGGGTGTTGCAGGGGTTCTTGTTTGGCGTGGCGCGCAATCTGTTGTTGAAGCGCGATGCGTCGCAGTATCGATTTGTATCGACCAGCCAACCCAGCATCGCCGGCGATATTGAAGGTGCCGCCGATGACAGCATTGAGGACTGGATCGAAGATCCATCGCCGCAACCACCGCAGCGCCTGCTGGATCAGGAGCAAGCGGAAAGTGTGCGGCGGGCGCTGCAAAAAATCCCGCCGCATTACCGCGACGTGATCATTCTTTATGAAATGCACGATCTTTCGTATGTCGAGATCGCGCAGATTTGCAATATCGATATTGGCACCGTGCGTTCGCGCTTGTCGCGTGCGCGCGCCAAATTGGTGGCATTGCTGCAAAGCAATGACGCCGAATCACTGAACAACGGCGCGCATCGACCACCCGCGCGCCAACTGGAGGCCAGACCATGAGCATGCAAACCGATTCCGCGTCGAACTTGAGTGCTGCCGAGGAAGTTTTGCTCAGCGATTCCCTGGCAAGCCTTCGCACCGCGAGCGCCGCGCTGGCCGCACCGCCGCACGTGGAAGCGGCGCTGATGAACGCCTTCACGTCCGCTCACAAAGCGCGCGAGGCCAAGCGCCGCTGGCGTGCGTTCCTCGCGCAATGGCTGGTGCCGGGTGCGGCATTGGCGGCGAGTGTGGGAATGTCGGCGTGGATGGTGCTTGCGCCGATGGCGCGGCCGATGATCGATTACCCGCTCGATCCCGCGCTGGCCGATTCCGGTTTTGGCGACGCGCCGTTCATTGCGTTACGTTCGCTCGAACAGATTGCAATGGAGCCGGCGCCGCGAGTCATTGAAACCACGGTTCCGCGCATGTGGCTCGCTTCGTATGGCGTCGCGATCAGCCCGGAAACGGCGGGCGAATCGATGCGCGCCGAGATGCTGGTGGCGGCGAATGGGCAGCCATTGGCGATGCGTTTTCGTCCTTGACTTTCTGCACCTGAATATTTTACTGCAAGATTTTTTCGCTTTTTCAACAGGAGAAACACAACATGAATTTTCACCTCATTAGTATTGTCGCGGCGATGGTTGCCTGCGGCGCATACAGCAGCGGTATCGCCGCCGTGTCATCGGACAACGTCTTCCCGCTTTCAACGGAAACGCAACGTGAAATCCGCACCGTCATCGTTGATGGCAACACAAACAGCCTGGAACGCGAGGTGAATGCCGATGTGGTGATTGCGCAAGGCACCGCAGATAACCAGAAACGCGAAGTAAGAATTGTGACGCGCGGCACTGGCGGCGAGCCGATCGGGTTGCGCACACTCAGTTCCACGCTCGGCGATTTGCCGGATATCAACGTACTGGTCTCGAACGCGATGTCGGAAGCATTTTCCGGCGGCGTGATGACCACCGCCAAGAATGTGAAAAATGCACCGTACAGCGCGGAAGTGATTTCGGAAAAAACGCAAACGCTGCCCGACGGCAATCAAATCTCGCAGAAGTCGTCCTCCTATTCGTGGCGGGACAGCGCCGGGCGCACCCGGCAGGAAACGCGCGACGCGAAAGGTGACGTGCGCAGCGTGCAAATTCACGATGCCGTCGAAGGCACGCGCTACGTACTCTCGCCAGCGAAAAAAACCGCGACCAGGATCTCGATCGACAAGGACTTGAACAAGCGAATTGAAGAAATCAAGGCGAAAGCCAAGGCGATGGCCAAAGATGGCAAGGCGCATATCATTGAGCGCGGCAATCCGGGCGAGGAAATTATCGTGAAGCGGGTTGAATCACCCGCGACTGATGGCAAGAAAGAAATACGCGAGGAAGTGAAAGTCAGAGTCGCACGGCCCAGCGGCGGCACGGCCGCGGCGGCGGGAGCCGAAGCCGGTACCGGCGCGCAAGTGCACACGTTCAAGTTCAGCGATGGTGAAACCATCGGCAACGCTCTCAGCGAATCGATGCGTCACGGGCCGATCGGCATGTCGTTCCAGGATGTGAAGTGGTCCGGAAAATCGACCACCACGGCGCTTGGGTTCAAGGATTTCGACGGCGTCCGGGCGGAGGGAAAAAGTGTCTCATACACCATCCCCGCCGGCGAGATCGGCAACAAAAATCCTATCGTGGTGAGCACCGAAACCTGGACATCACCGGACTTGCAAGTGGTCGTGTATTCCAAACACATCGATCCACGCGTGGGTGAGACGATCTACCGCCTTGCCAACCTGAAACGCGGCGAGCCGCCAGTGGGAATGTTTACGGTGCCAGATGGCTATGCGCTGAAGGAAATGCCAGGGTTGTCACTGGGAGCAAATGCAAAGTAGTGCGACTGGCGGGTGACACCTTTTCTTGCGTCGCCCTGATTCTGACCGTCCACAAAAACAGGGGCATCGCCGGATCAAGTTCCAAAACTGTTCATTCATTCCCCGTTCGCCCTGAGCCGGTCGAAGGGTATCGTTCATCCGACTCTTCGACCGGCTCAGGGCGCACGGATGACTTGCGACAATCCGGACACGATTGGGACGAGACAATTTTTTGAATTGCTTTTGCGCGTTCCGACCTCAACCCGACCCCAATCCCGCTTCTTCCTTGTCGCGCCGCTGTTTGACTCGCTCGCGTTTGCTGGAGTACCAGATCTGCCGGAAGGTGCCGAGTTTTTCTTGCCAGCTCAAGCCTTCGCTCGACAACGCTTCCATGAAATTGGCGAGTCGGCGGGAGATCATCACGGTGTAGATGCCGAGCGCGGTGGTCGGAATGAATACGGCGAGGAAAATCAGGAATTTTTCCATCATCGGCAAATCGGCATGGCTGTACAAATTCATGCCGAGAAAGCCCGTCGCCACCGTGCCGACCATACCGCAGGATGACACGACGGTGAGCCGCATCGCGTTGTCGGTTTGCTTGCGGGCGCGGTCAGTGTCCAGGTATTCGTTGATGTCGCGCGCTTCCTCGCGCACCTCGTTGTAGAGCGCGTCAGAACCTAACTGATGGCTCCAGCGCTTGAAGAAATCGCTCGCCTGCACTTGCGTGGAAATTTCGTGAAACCAATAACGATGATTGAAGCGCAGGAAAACTTCCAGCGTCTCACGCACATGCTTTTTGAATAATTTCACCGATTCAAAATCGCGTACATTGAGCCGCTCTACCGCGCGCGAAAATCGGTTCGACATCGACAGCAGCGCGGCCTTGTGAAAATGCGCGATCAGGCCGATCTGAAAAAACTGATGGCGAAATTGCCGCAACAGCGGATCGCCTTGCCGGTGGCGTGAAATCATCGCAAAACCGACGCCGCAAAAGAAATAGCGCGTTGTCATTTCGTTGGCGGGATTGTGCGGATCCCAGTAGCGGTCGTAGCAATTTTCGCGCTCGAAATTTTCCAGATAGCTGATCGCGTAGGGCAGCGTATCGGACTCTCCCCATTTCGCCGCAAAGCCGATGCGCACCATGTCGCCACGCGTCAATTCAAGCGGATTATCGAATGAAAGATAACTCATGATCGGGATGCGTTTGTTTTCGATCTGATGATATTTCAACTGGCCGCCCGGCAAATAGGCCGGAATCAACGGCGAGAGAAAAAACTCCCAGTGCAATGACAGCGGCGTCTGGCGCTCGTGCCTCACCAGTTCGAGGTATTTCTCGCGATCTTCATAATCGGAGGTCGACAGCAATGCCGGTGCGCCGACAGAATCGACGCCCCAGAATTCCACCCGGTGCAGACAATGCGAGCCGCGGCCATCGGCTTCCCACGCGGGCGGATAGGGGCGTCCAAAACGATCCATGAGTTCAATCGTCGTCTCGAGCGGAATATTTTTGCCGGCCACTTCGAGCACGGCAAGTGCTACATCAATGTCGTAGAAAAAATATAGCCGCGCACGGCGTACTTGCAGCGAGACTTCCGGCCCACCGGCCTCCACCTCGACACGCACTTCTTTCAAGTCATGGCGCTGGAACGTATGCAGCGACGATTGCGCGCCGCGGCCTTCGTCGCCGACGCCGTACAGGAATCGCTGCACATAAGGCAGAAAATAAACGAACTCTTCATAGCCGGCGAGACAGGTTTCATCCTCGATCAGCAGCGCGTCTTCAACAAACTCCCACGGCCCGGAACGGCGTTTCAACATATCCCAGAATGACGTCAACCCCGTTCCCGCCTCGCGCCGCAGCGGTTGCAGCGTGATCGGCCAGAGCAGCGTGTGATTAAATTCGCGGACGATTTTTTCGGACATTGCTTTCCCGTTTACTTCGGCTGAAACGCCGGATCGCCGAAGCGCCACAGCAGGAACGAATAGATATCCGCCGTTTCCGCATCCCGTTGATCGCGGCTCGAACCGACGCCATGACCGGCATCGTAATCCAAACGCAGCAGGATTGGGTTGGCGTTTGCATCCATCGCGGTAGCCGCCTGCAGCCGCGCGGCCATTTTGGCCGATTGCCAGACCTCGACGCGCGGATCGTTCACGCCGTGCATCAGCAGCACCGCCGGGTATTTTGTGCCATCTTTGACGTGATGCAGCGCACTCATTGCGTGCAAACCCCGGAATCCACTTTCAGTCTTCACGCTGCCGAATTCCGGGACGTTTGGCGGCCCGTTAGGCGTAAATTCAAACCGTAATGCATCGAGCAGCCCGACCACCGGTACCACTGCGGCAAACAAATCGGGGCGTTCGGTCATTGCGCGCCCGACCGCGATGCCACCGCCGCTGCGGCCTTCGATCGCGAGTTTTTGTTTGCGGGTAAATTTGCGCTCGATCATGAATTCGGCGCAGGCGATCAAATCTCCCCAGGTGTTCGGCTTGGTGAGTTTTTGCCCCGCCAGATGCCACGCTTCGCCGAATTCACCGCCGCCGCGCACATGGCAGGTGCCAATGATGCCGCCGCGTTCCAGCCATGCGAGTGTCGTTGGCGAAAAAGTCGGCGCCTGCGTGATGCCGTAGGCCCCGTACGCGCGCAGCAGCGTCGGGTTATCGGCGTTGAGCGTGGTGCCTTTTTTGTACATGAGGGAAACGGGAATTTTCGTGCCGTCTTTCGCGGTCGCCATCAACCTGACTTCGTCGATGGCATCGAAATCGACGTTTGATTTTGGCTGAAGCGGCGTGGTGATCAGATTGCCACTGCGCGCCTCAATTTGCGTGTAGCGCGACGCTTCGGTCCAGCCTTCAAGTCGCAGCAATGCGCCGGGACGCTTCGGATGCGTGATCAGCTGCCGTATCGCCAGATCGAAAGGTAGGCGCACGAATTCCAATTTGCCACCGCTGAATACGCTCTGACTGAAGTTCAGGCGCTGTAATCGATCCAGCCCGCTGTACAGTTCGCGGATATACAGCGCATCCTGCGCGACGGCGAGTTCGCGAATCACTGTATCGCCGTGCGGGACGATGGTCGTCGCTTTGGCGAAATCGGGCGATTGAATACCGGTACGCATTACACGGTAGCGCGGCGCATCCTTGTGCGTGAGCAAATAGAGTGCGTTGTCGTGCGCGACAAACGCGGTGACCTCGTCGGTGCGGTCGATCGCTTTGCGCCACGTTTGCCCCTGTGTAAACGTCATGACATCGGCGATGTAGAGCGTGATGTCGTTGATGTCGCCGTGCTTGATCCGCGCCAACAGATATTTTCCATCGGCCGTCACGGCGACGCTGGGAATATCGATGTCGGCGAAATTGATGCGCGTGTCCAGTCCCGGCCCGAACACTTGTTCGTCATGCCCGAGTTCACGACCCAGCACATGGCGGAAGACCATGGTCTTGAGATAGCGATTCGCCGGTAGCTCCGCGCGCGGTTCCGGCAGACGATTGTAGAAAAAGGCGTTGCCGTCCGGCGTCCATGACGTCAATGTGGCGAAGCCAATGCGATCGATTGCGACACCGAGGTCGCGCCCGTTTGACGCATCGATCACGCGCAGAATGGTTTTTTCCGAGCCGCCCGCCGCGACACCGACTGCAACATGACGCCCATCGGGTGCGGCGACAAACGAGTCGATGGAATAGCGTGCGCCACCGTCTTTCAGTATGGCCGGATCGAGCAACAAGCGCTCAGCGCCATTGATGCCGTCACGCGCATAGAGTTTCCGCACCGACTCTCCTGCCGCCAGTTTGAAATAGAACACACGCGGATTGACACCGTCGCCGGACAATTGCACGCCACTAATGGCGGCGGATGCGGCGGACAACGCCGAAATACGATTCAGCAAACTTTTGCGGCCCGGAAGTGCATCGAGCGTCTTGCGGGCAAAGTCGTTTTGTCCCTGCAGAAAACTGGCGACGTCCGGATTTTTGATGTTCTCCAAATAGCGGTATGAATCCGTAACGCTCTGCCCGAAATGGGTTTCGGTAACGGGCTTGATCGCAGCAACCGGCGGCATCGGTTTTTTGGGTGGCTCAGGCGGCGCAACCGGCTTAGGCGCGGGAGGGGGCGGGGGCGGCGGCGGCGGTGGAGGTGTGGCGCAGGAAAGCAGCAACGTGATGGCACCGCCAACGAACGCGAATCGGGCGATCGACTGCTTGAACGTCGGCACGCGAGAAATTGACTCCAATGGATTGGCTCCGTTTATTGAACGTTTACGGTGAGCGGAAAATACTGGTGCCGCACCGCATTGCGCACCGGACACCGGACAACCGGAGACCCGCACCAAACTACCAGTAGTTCTCGACGATGATATGGCCGGGTTCGAGCTTGCGATTCATGCGGAAGCCGCGCGATTTCAATAGCGCGCGCATGGTCTCGACCATTTCCGGATTGCCGCAGAGCATGAACCGCGAACGCGCATCGCTGAGCGCGACCTCGGCGGCGGTTTCCAGTTCACCCGACAGCAACAGCGCATTCACCCGCCCATGCAAGGCACCATGCAGGGTATCGCGTGTAAGCGTTTTGACGAAATGAAACGTCGCCATGCCTTCGCGAGCATGCGCGGCTGCCAGTTGCTCCAGTTCCTCGGTATAGCCCAGATCGTGGCGTTCCCGCACCGACAGGACCAGCACGATGTGCTCGAAACGTCGCCACACGGTCTCGTCGCGCAGCATGGAAATGTAAGGGGCCAAGCCGGTACCGGTGCCGATCAGCCACAGATCCTGCGCGCGGTCGGGCTGCCTGAAACGATCGATGGTCAGGAATCCCTGCGGCATTTGTTCAACCAGCAACGTGTCACCGATATTGAATGCGCCAACGCGACTGGAAAATTCGCCTCCCGGCAAGATCACCATGAAAAATTCCAAAAATAATTCATGTGGCGCAGACACAATCGAATACGCGCGCCAGATCACGTCGCCATCCTGCTTACGAATACCGATGCGGGCGAATTGGCCGGGCACGAATCGATAGGCTGGATTTCGCCGCACGCGAAAAGACATCAGGCCGGCATTCCAGCGATGCACCCATACGACCGGCTCTTCGGTGTATTTCGCACCTGGGTTGGCAGTTGAAGCGACAGTGACAGCAGCGGTTGCGTTCGACATTTTTCGATTCGGTTAGCGCCTCGTTAGTTAACTAAGCGCGGTCAGCCAATAGTTTAGCAAATTACTCGGATTTGGTCATCTGCGCGTTGGCTGGCACAGCACAATTCAACGCGGAACGCCATTGGGTGCGGCTGCTGGCACGTTTTCGTCTGGAAAGCCGCGCCAGCAATAGGCTTTGACTAACTGTTCGTGAACTGCAATGCCGCCAGGCGCGCATACAATCCACCTTCACTCACCAGCGAATCATGCGTGCCCTCGGCCACCGTGACCCCCTGATCCATGACGACAATACGATCGGCCGACTTCACCGTGGCCAATCGATGCGCGATGATCAGAGTGGTGCGCCCGCGCATCAGTTTTTCCATCGCGAGTTGCACCATGCGCTCGGATTCGGCATCGAGCGCCGATGTCG
>JAYTUX010000468.1:0-12915 GCA_043744315.1 Betaproteobacteria bacterium
GGTGCGTAAAGACCGTGCGTGCTTTATTTTGGTGCATTTTGTAGTCGCATAGAAATACACGCAAGCTGATACCATTTCTGCAAACTTACCATATAAGAACATGACAGATCGTTACGCGGTAATCGGCAATCCGGTCGCTCACTCACTATCGCCAGAAATTCATGCCGCATTTGCGCGCATGACGGGGCAATCGATGCGGTATGAGCGTCTACTCGCGCCATTGCAGGGATTTGTTGAAACGGTTACATCGTTTCGGCAAGGTGGCGCACGTGGTGCAAATGTCACACTGCCGTTCAAAGTCGACGCGTTCAATTATGCGAACGATGTCACCCCACGCGCACGCGTGGCAGGTGCAGTCAATACGTTCAAATTCGATGGCGCGCGAATCGTCGGCGACAACACGGACGGTATCGGACTTTGCCGAGAATTGATCGAGAATTTGAATACGCCGATTGCCGACGCGCGCATTTTGCTGGTGGGCGCGGGCGGTGCTGCACGCGGCGTGATTGGCCCAATACTTGACGCGCAACCGCAGCAGTTGTGCATCGTCAACCGCACCTTGTCGAAGGCAGCCGATCTCGCCAATCATTTTCGATCCTTTGGGCCGGTAACAGCGGCCGCAGTGGATGGCCTCGATGCATGCAACTTCGATATCGTTATCAATGCGACGTCCGCGAGCCTGGGAAATTCCATGCCGGCGCTTCCTGCGGATTGCTTTGCTGTCGATGCACTGGCCTACGACATGGTTTACGGAAAGGGTGTCACGCCATTCATGAAGGAAGCGGCGCGCGCGGGTGCGCGCATCAGCGATGGGCTGGGAATGCTGGTTGAACAGGCGGCGGAGGCTTTTTTAATATGGCGCAGTGTGCGGCCTGCCACGGCTGATGTCATCGATGCGATGCGAGCGAAAATGCAACTGAGCGCGCCGGAATAATCTCGCATGCAGAATAATGAACGTGCCGCTAGGGTCATGTTCGACCAAATATGGCGGATGCAAGCATGAACCGCAAACTGATCAACTATGTGTTGTGGCCGGTCGGACTCATTCTCGCGGGGTTTTTTGCCTACCAGGGTTACGTGCTAACGAAACTTTGGTGGTGGACCGACCACAATCCCTCGATGACGGCATTCATGTCGGCGCGGCTTGACGTGATGCGAGAAAAAAATCCGGCGGCGGCGTTAAAACATCAATGGCAGCCATATGACAAAATCTCCGAGCATTTGAAGCGCGCGGTACTGGTCGCCGAAGACGACAAGTTTGCGGATCACGAGGGGTTTGATTGGGAAGGTATCCAGAAAGCGCGTGAGAAGAATATCAAGAAAGGCCGCGTGGTGGCCGGCGGCTCGACCATTTCGCAACAACTTGCGAAAAACTTGTTCTTGTCCGGTGAGCGAAGTTTTTTTCGCAAGGGCGAAGAAGCCGTCATCACGGTGATGATGGAGTGGGTGATGGACAAAGAACGTATTTATGAAATCTACCTGAACGTCATTGAATGGGGCGATGGCGTTTTCGGTGCCGAGGCGGCAGCGCGACATTATTTTGCCGTGGGTGCCGGCCAGCTCACGGCAGCGCAATCGGCGAAGCTTGCGGCCATGGTGACGCGACCGCGATTCTACGACCGCAACCGCAATGCGCCGTGGCTGTTGAAAAAAACCCAAATCATCCTCGATCGCATGCCGCACGCCCAATTGCCCTGACCGTAAAATACGATATGGAATCTCTCGACTGGCTCTTTTTCGGGCCGGCAAAATTGATCGCGCTTTGGCGCTATGCCGGCATTGCGGTCGCGGCTGTTTTGATTTCGATTCAGGCGTGGCTTTCCTGGCGTGTGCGAAAACCATTCAATGTTCAGTTTTTTCGCGAACCCGCCGTTTTCACGGGATTGCTCTGGCTGATATTCAATGCGTTTGAGTCGCAAATGTCGGCAGCCACCGCAAAAAACGGCACTGTGCCTTTTCGGCTCGATCTGATTTTTTTGGTGCCGGTGCTCTATGCGATGACGATCGCGGCGGTGGTCTCAGTCGCGCGGCAGTTCAAGCCGCGCGTTCTCGGCGGAACGCGGGACAGCGACTAATTCGACGAGCCTCACAACCGAATTTATCGGGAGGGGCGATCGTGGCGCGGGCGCGGAATATTGCGCGGGCGGGATGTTGAGCGATGTTGTGGTTGGTTGTGCATGATGTTGAATAATCCGATCCGGCGGGGTGGCGCGACTTTCGCCAAACCAACCCGCAGGACCGGAATCGTTCTACCCTGACGCTTAGCCCATTGGCTTGATGAGCGGGGTGATCACCGGGGTGACCATCGGGGCTGGCTTTGCGGCCATTGGTTTTGCAGCAGCTTTCTTCTTGGGCGCAGCCTTTTTCTTGGCTGGCTTTTTCTTGGCGGCCGGTTTTTTGGCAGCTTTCTTGGCGGCCGGTTTCTTGGCTACCTTCTTTTTCGCAGCGGGTTTTTTCGCAGCTTTTTTAGCAGCAGGTTTCTTTGCGGCTTTTTTAGCGGCGGGTTTTTTCGCGGCGGGTTTCTTTGCAGCTTTTTTAGCGGCGGGTTTTTTCGCTGCCGGCTTTTTCATTGCCTTCTTTGCTGCAGGTTTCTTTGCTGCCGGCTTCTTAGCTGCCGGTTTTTTCTTGGCTGTCGCCATGATCAACTCCTTTCGATGGTTGGACCGAATTGCTTTTTCAGCAGGTGGCGGTGTTCCGCCAACCTACCAAGCATCAGTTCTGTCGAACGATTGAGTTATGGCCAACTGCAGAAAACAAATTCAGTAGCAGAGCAACCTCACTCAACCCGGCCGCGTCAGCACACTAAATGCAAAAAATAAAACAAGTGAGCTTCAACAACACGGGCACTTGGTGAGACGGATTCTATTACAGAAGTTTTTTTGAACACCAGTCTTACTTCATGTCAAGCGCGATTATTTGCACGCGCGGTTTACAACATGGTGTCGATTCAATACTAACGCCCGCCCAATCAAATGTCTTGCGCGGATTTTTACGCGCGTCTGATCGTTTTCACGGTATCGGCACAGCGCAGAAAATCACAAGCTCAAATGGTTTCGCCCGCCACCAGCGAGTCAAATGTTTCTCGCGCGCGCACGACCCGCATTGTGCCTCCCTTGATCATCGCTTCCGGTGCGCGCGGACGGGTGTTGTAGTTCGAGGACATCACGAACCCGTACGCGCCGGCGGAGAGAATCGCCACGACGTCACCGGCCTGCGCCCGCAACGTGCGGTCATGCGCGAGCACATCGCTGCTTTCGCAGATCGGCCCGACGATATCGTAGACGCGTTCCGGCGCACCACTCTCGGACACATTGACGACCTCGTGCCAGGCCTGATACAGGGGAGGGCGAATCAAGTCGTTCATCGCGGCGTCCACGACGAGGAAATTTTTGGTCGCGGTCGGCTTCACGTATTCCACACGCGTGAGCAAAACGCCGGCATTGCCGACCAGTACGCGGCCGGGCTCCAGCAGCAGTTCGACATCGCGGTCACCGAGGCTTGCCTGCAACGCGCGTGCGTAGGCATCAAGCGCGATTATCGGCTCATCCTTGTAGACGATGCCAATGCCGCCGCCGGGACAGATGTGGCGGATGGGAATACCTTCGGCGCTTAGCTTGTCGGCCAAGCCTACAATGCGCGCCATTGCCTCTTGCAGCGGCGCGTCGTCGGACAACTGCGAGCCAATATGGCAATCGACACCGGCGACTTCAATGTGCGCGAGTGCGGCCGCCATGCGGTAGACCGCGATCGCACGGTCGAAGGCGACACCGAATTTATTGTTTTTAAGGCCGGTGGAAATGTAAGGATGGGTCTTGGCATCGACATCGGGATTGACGCGCAGGCTGATCTTGGCTCGCACGCCGATTGATGCGGCGACGTCATTCAGGCGCTCCAATTCGGACTCGCTTTCGATGTTGAAGCACTTGATGCCCGCCTCCAAAGCGAGTTTCATCTCGGCCACCGTTTTACCGAGCCCGGAGAACACCACCTTGCGCGCGTCACCGCCGGCCTTCAAGACCCGCTGCAATTCGCCGCCGGACACGATATCGAAGCCGGCACCGAGCCGCGCAAACAAATTCAGCACGGCGAGATTCGAGTTCGCTTTCACGGCGTAGCAAATGAGGTAGGGCCGATCGCCGCGCGCTGCAGCGAGGGCGCGGTCGAGAGACTGGTACGCATTGGCCAACGCCGTTTCGGAATAGACGAAACACGGTGTACCGAATCGCGCGGCGACATCGGCGAGCGCCACGCCCTCCATCGTCAATTGGCCAGATCCGGACGCGCGCGCAACGCTGAAAACGCCGAGGTCGGCAGTCATGCGGCTCGCTCCGTCGATTGTGTTTTCGGCGCATCGCCGAGCGGCTTCAGCGGACCTTTCTGACCGCAGGCGGTAACGGCTAAACAGGTGGACAATACGAATAGAATGAGCAAGGATTGGCGCATGGCAGTTGGCGTTTTCTGACGGGTCGAGAGGATGGTATCACGCGTATGAGCACACCCATTTTGCTGGAGGAAAGCGAATTCCACATGCGTATTAATGACGCATTGGAAGCCATTGAGAACGCGGTGGAAGCGGCCGGCGATGATATCGACAGCGAAATCAACGGCGGCATTCTTTCACTTGAATTTGCTGATGGCAGCAAGGTAATTGTCAATCGGCAGACGCCATTGCGGGAGATCTGGGTCGCCGCAAAATCAGGTGGCTTTCATTTCCGTTTCGACGGTGCCGCGTGGCGCGACACGCGCAGTGGTGAGGCGCTCGACGCACTGATGACGCGGGTGATCGCGCAACAAAGCGGGCGTGTGATCCCCATCACACTTTGAAGCGAAATGGAACAACCACCCACACAATGTCGGCACGACGCCGACGCCAAATGTCAGACTTGAAAAAAATCCGCCCCTCGTTTAGTATCGCCTCAACACCATAAAAACTTGATTGAAATTCGAATTGATTCAGTATCGACTCGAAACTAATATTTGTACGCGGGCCGCCAAGGCAACGAATCCCGGCGGCGCTACGTCCGCTATGCAACCAGGATCTGCAATGCCTGAATCGCGGCTTTTGATCCGCACGGCGCACTTGGCGAGTCGCAAAAACTGGCAGGGTTTAACCATATGCACACAATCGGATAGGCATGGATAAGAGCCCGCAGGTCTTGCTGGAGTTGGTCGAGCGCCTCGGCAATTTGATGCGCGCCGAGTTCCGGCGGGCAGGATCCGAGGAGCAATTGCAACCGGTGCATGTACATGCGCTGGTCTACCTTGCGCGCGCCAACCGCTATTCCAACACGCCGCAGGCGATGGCCGAATATTTGGGCCTGACGAAGGGCACGATGTCGCAAAGCCTGCTGCTGCTGGATCGGCGTGGGCTGATCGAGCGATATCAGGATGACCTCGATCGTCGCGTGGTGCGTCTCAGGCTGTCCGCGTCTGGCGATCAGTTCCTGAACGAAGTTCAGCCGCAACTCGCCTGGCAGCACGCCACCCGCAACATCAGCCCCAACCGTATCCGCAACGCGGTGTCCGCCTTGCGCGAAACCCTCACGACATTCCAGTCTGACAATGAAGGGCAACCGTTTGGCGCGTGTCATGGATGCCGGCATTTCGAACGGCTGTCGGCGCGAGCCTACCGATGCGGACTGATGGGAGACCGGTTGTCCGGGCCGGAGACCCGGCGAATTTGCTGGTTGTATGAAGAGAAAGGTTCCGGGGCGGAAGCGGAAGAGGAAGATGAAGAATAGGCCGATTCATCTTCGAAAGAAATTGGCAGGTGGAAACAAACTGCTCTGCGGGCAGCCAGCACAGAATGCGCAAAGGTACACCATATTGTTGCAGCGTCAAAAACCCAAGTTAACTACGCACGTACTCATTGGCTGACCAAAATTGGATATTTTTGGTAGGTGCGTTTTGTCTTCGAAATAGTGTACTGCATTCGATCGAATCGCCAATCGCTCAACGACGAGACAAATTCAACAGCAATTTCCTCTATTAGGTCCCTCTTTGAAACTCTCCATCATCGTTCCAGCATTCAACTGCGTCCCTGCGCTTCGCAAAAGCCTTGGCGCTCTGCAAGCCCAAGTTGACGAGAATATGGACATCATCGTGGTTGACGACGCTTCCACCGACGCAACGCCTGCCGCCGCCGAAGACATGAATGTGCGGGTCGTTCGTGCGCAAAGAAACGGCGGTCCCGGGATGGCGCGCAATCTTGGCGCGGCGGTCGCCACCGGAGACATTTTGCTGTTTGTTGATTCTGATGTGGTCATCGGCCCGGGCGTACTGAGTCGGGTTGTAGAAACTTTTCGGGCGAATCCAACAATTGCTGCACTATTTGGCTCATACGACGACAAGCCCGAGGCGAAGAGTTTGGTCAGCACCTATAGAAATCTGTTGCACCACTACACACATCAAACAGGAAACCCGGATGCTGCAACATTCTGGGCAGGACTGGGTGCCATTAGAAAACAGGTATTTCTGGACATCGGCGGCTTTGATGCCGAACGCTATAGCCGACCATCAATCGAGGATATTGAACTGGGGTATCGCCTGAAACGCGCCGGGCACTCGATTTTGCTCGACCGGAAACTTCAAGCCAAACATCTTAAAGAGTGGACCCTGAAATCTATCGTCATGACGGACGTATTCTGCCGCGCGATACCCTGGACGCAACTTATTTTGGAACGCGGTCAGGTCGAAGCCGATTTGAATCTCAAGTTCGGCCAACGTGCGAGCGGTGCGTTGGTATTGCTTGCGACAACACTGTTGCCGCTTTGCATTTGGCTACCGACCCTATGGTGGGTAGTGGTTGCAGCATTGTTGATTGTTATCGGTTTTAACCTCGAACTTTATGCATTTTTCCGGCGCGTAGGCGGCGGTTTTTTTGCCTTCGCCTGCGTGTCCCTGCATTTTTTGTATCTTCTGTACAGCACACTGAGCTATCTCTATGTTCGTGTCCGCCATTTTCTGCGTGGCGGCGTATCTCCCGCCGTTGCGCCTCCGCGGGGGGATAAATGAGGTTTCCAAACGGCAGCAGGGAGCCAAGAATTGAATTTCCGTCGTAGCGAATTGAACCTGAAGCCAATAGTTGACAACCGGTACGCGTTCATATGATGCTGCGCGCGCTGTTTACTATCGGCGCCCTTCAGGTGATCACAATGCTGGTACTCCTGGTGCGCACCAAAACCCTCGCCTTGACGCTCGGGCCAGAGATGGTGGGCGTCATGGCCGTCATCGAAAAGCTGCTCGCCGTCATCGCCCAAACGGTTTCCCTGTCGCTGCCCTTTGCTGCCGTTCGATTCCTGCCTGAACGCTGGGCGCAAGGTCCTGAGGCGTTCACTGACCTTTACATCCGAATGCGGAACGTCTTGCTGGCGCTGATTATCGCGGCAACGGTTATCGCGCTCATGATCACTGCGTGGCGGCCGATCACCTGGGGTACCGCGTTGCTTCCGTACCGTGATGCATTAATCGTCGCCCTGATTGGGCTACCTGTCGTCGCGCTCGTTCCATTCTTGCAGAATGTGATTGCCGGTCGGATGGAACAGAACCGCTCGATGTTGGTTGCGTTCCTGCACGCCATCGTCGTGGTGGTTGCGTTGGCAGGAGTGTGGTGGAATGGACTGGCCGGATACTATGCCGTCTACGCGACGCTTGGGGCGATCTTCGTATTCGGTATCACGCACATGGCAATGCGCGGCATTTCTTTGTCGACCTTTGCACCGACATCGGCTTCGCGCTTTGCAATGCGGCTCCCGATGCCCATTTGGCGATTTTCCGGTGCGTTATTGATCCTGACATTTCTTTCGCCGTTCGCGGCCCTCTTTATTCACTATCAGCTTCTAAGTGAACACGGTGCCGAGGTGGCTGGATGGATGCAGGCGGCGATCGGCATCAGCCTTTCGGTGCGGGCAGTGCTCGGCACAGCGCACTCGGTGTTCCTGACGCCCAACGTCAACCGCGGGGGACGCCCTGCCGACCGGATGGTCTGGGCGAACAATTTCCAGGCGACATTTTGTCTGATTGCGGGAATCGCATTGCCGCCGTTGCTTTTTTTTCCCGACATTGCCATTTTCCTGCTTTATTCATCGGCATTCCTGCCGGGGGCAACGTTTGTGTTGGTTTTCGTGCTCACCGAAATACTATTGCTGTTGAGCGGGACATATCAATCACTCGTCATCGCGCTTGATCACATGCCGTTTCATGTCGCCACCAATCTGATTGCGCAGTTGCTTGTCGTTTTCGCCGCCTTTTTTTTGGTCGGCCCGCTGGGAATTCTGGGCGCCGGACTGGCAGGCTTGATCGCACCGATATTCCTCTATTTGTCGACAATGATTTTTCTGCGCCGCACCTATGGACTTCGATTGCCTGCCTACCTATTCGCGCGCTCCATCTGGCTGCTTCTCGGCTTGGTTGGGGCGGGGCTGATGGGGGCGTACTCCCCATCGCATTCCTTGGAGGCATTGCTGTTCAAGGTGGGGTTATATATCCTGATGGTCGGCGGCTTGGCGCTACTCCTCACGCGGCAGGAGCGCGTGCGAATTCGCGAGATTTTTGACGCCTGGAGGGCCAAATGGATGTAGTACCCGGTCAAGAGAAGCGCGCGCCAAGATTGGCGATTTACATCGACCCGCAATCACATCATTTCTTGCAAGACCGGCTGTTTGATCCCTCGACTGGGGCGCTCGGCGGCGACAATATTCTTGCGCCTTTCCTCCTGGTGCGTGACCATTTCAATCGACTCGGGATTCCAGTTCATACCGCAGACATGATTCCGGCGGAACCCGACGACACGACAAAAATTTATGTTTCCGTCGGTACTATTGCCGATTATGCGCATCTGGCGCGCCGACCGGACGTCATCTTGAGTGCCTTTTTTGCCTTCGAGTGCCCCATCGTCGAGCCGCGGATTTATAAAGCACTGCCTGCGGTCCAACGCCACGTCAAACGGGTCATGTGTTTTTCCGACGCAACCTCATTGGCACCGTTCACAGGCAAGCCAATCAACTTGGAACGATTTGTCTGGCCGCAATGCCTTGATGGCGTAAACGAAACCGCTTTTTCGAGGACTGATCGCGGCTTTCTCACCATGATCAATGCCAACAAACTGCCGCGACTCTACCGCGCCGAGCTCTATACCATGCGCTTGAAGGCGGTGGAGTACTTTCACCGCTTCGGCGAAATTGACCTGTACGGAAAATCTTGGGATCGAGCGCCGATGCGCGTTGGCAAGAGCTGGGTGCCATGGACGTTTCGCTTCTGGTACGACGCACTGTGGGAAGCGAAGCAGCGCCGCTGGCCCAATCCGGTTTACGCTGCGGTGGCGGCAGCGTCCAAAGGCACGGTCGTATCCAAGGCGGAAACGCTTAGCCGTTACAAGTTTGCAATTTGTTTTGAGAACATGATCCTGCCGGGCTGGATCACCGAGAAAGTTTTCGATTGCTTCGCAGCCGGCTGTGTGCCGGTTTATTGGGGCGCGCCCGAGATCACCGATGTGATCCCCGCTGAGTGTTTTATCGATATGCGGCAATTTGAGGGGTTCCACGATTTGCGCGATTTTCTACATCGCATGACGCCAACGCAAGTTGCCCGCCATCGCGATGCGGCGCGCGTATTTCTTGAGTCACCGGCCTATGACCGATTTCGCCCGCAGGGATTTCTTGATCGTATCCGTCGGTTCGTACGCGAAGACACCGGTATTGAGGTGTAACAAATCGTGTTTGAAACACTTTCTGTTGGCCGCGAAATTTTTGGGCGCTCTCATCGGCACTATATCGCCCATGCCATCCCCGCCCCAAGCGACCTTGTTCAAAACACGACATCCAACCAAATATGATTCTCGGAATAAACGGTATTCGTCTCGTCGCGCAACGATCTGGCGTGGCACGTTGTATAGAGGCGCTGTTGCGAAATCTTGATGAAATCGACCACCCATTCACTGAGATTCGCGTTTACACGCCAGTTGCGCTTGATGATCGCACCTACCTTCCGACCGGCGCGACCAATATCGTCCTGCCGACGTCGCTTCCACTGGCGCTCTGGGAACAGATCACGCTGCCGCGCGCGCATGGACGGCGGGGCTTATTGTTGTGTCCGAGTTACGTAATTCCGATATTTGCCCGTTGTCCGACGTTTCTAATTCATCATGGATCCTATGAGGGCTATCCTCAGGCGTTCGATTGGTGGACGCTTAACAAGGCGCGGGCAATCTACACGCTGAGCGCATGGCGCGCGACTGCCGTATCGACGGTCAGTGAATATAGTCGACGCGACATGGTGCATTTCTATTGGATGTCGACGAATCGAATAAGTGTGGTGCCGGATGGCGTCGATACCTGCCTTTTTCGCCCGCTTCACGATCAAGCCGCAATGTCTCATTGGCGTTGCGCCCTATTTGGAGCTGACATTCCATATATCACCTATGTCGGCAAGCCTACCGAACGCCGAAATTTGTCCGCGCTCATCAGGGCATTCGCAGAACTGAAAACGACGCACCGCCTGCCGCATAAGTTCCTCATCGTCGGGGCGGACCTGCCGGGTACGTCTCCCTTTCGTCGGGTTATCGCTGAACTGGGCCTCGACAAAGACGTGGTGATTCGCGGCCATGCCACGCATGAAGAAATGGTTTCCGTCTACAACGCGGCAGCCCTATTTATCTACCCCTCTTCCTACGAAGGCTTCGGCATGCCGGTGCTCGAAGCGATGGCATGCGGCACGCCGGTCATCGCGCTGAACAATACCGCCTTTCCGGAGTTCGCCGGAGGCGTCGCGCACCTGCTTCCCGATGCGCAGATTGAAACGCTGGTTGAAGGGATGCGCCAAGTATTAGGCGATGAGCTGTTACGCCAACGCATGGCAAAAGACGGCCCGCGCCGCGCTGCCGACTACGACTGGCGATTGGTTACCCGACGCTATCTCGATCTCATGATTCCTGTCGCCAGGGGACAGAGTGCGAAGTGAACCCGGCACGCACAGTTAGGGCGGCCACCAGGCAGCAAGACGGCACAATGACGACGATGCAATGCGTAGCGATGCGTGCACGAGACATGCGGCGGGTCAATAAATGACCGACGAACGTTCGACCCAACTCAAGCTGAGCGTGGTAGTGGCCGCCTGGACCGGACGGGAACCCCTTCGGCTTTGCTTGCGTTCGTTGCTTTCCCAAGTGCACCCGGAAGAGGACGAAATTATTGTTGCGCGCAACTTTGCCGACGACGATGGGAGGCCCGTTCATGCTGAGTTTTCGACCGTGACCGACTTCCGCTTTGCGCATGATATGACGGTGCCAAAGCTTCGCGCCGCCGGCTTCGCTGCGGCAAAAGGCAACGTCATCGCCTTTCTTGAAGACCACTGCGTTTGCGTGCCGGGGTGGCGCGATGCAATCATGGCGGCGCACGATCTGCCGGTTGACGCAGTTGGCGGGCCGGTTGACCTTGCGCAAGGCGGTCGGCCACTAGACTGGGCGGTCTATTTTTACGATTACGCGCGCTTTGCGCCGCCGTTGGTTTCGGGCCTCGTGCATTCGCTGTCCGGTGCGAACATGTCCTTCAAGAATTCGTTTCTCGTTGGATTGGGAACGGCGCTGCAAGATGGCGTAGTCGAGGTGATTCTCGAACAGGAGTCAAATCGGCGTGGGGCCGCGACCCGCATTGCGTCGGACGCGGTGGTAATTCACGCAAAAAGCCATTCGTTTGGCGCGGCCGTTGCGCTCGCATTCGCACTTGCGCAGGGTTACGCATCGCGACGGGTGCTTGGTAAAGGCGTACTTCAACGCATCGCTTTTTCAAGTATCACCCCTCTTTTGCCGTTCCTATTGTTGGTGCGGATTGTTGCCGCAGTCATTCGGGCAAAGCGCAATTTTGTTCGATTGGTTATTTCAGCCCCGTGGTTAATCACTCTAGTACTGGCCTGGGCCTTTGGTGAGTTCGCGGGGTATCTGGTCGGCGAAGGCAATAGTCAGCATCGCTGGCGCTAAACCCTGAGTCACGGTTGGGCGGCGCCCTATTGAAAGTCGAGCACTGTAGCGCGTTTCCAGCCAAAAAAGGCTGAAAATGCCCGCCGAATGGCGATCTACACAAATTTACGGTGAGCAACGCGCAATTGAAGTGGTGATGGTCGTTCATCGCAAGCTGGTTAACAACGAACGCCTTTCGGATGCCCCATGGCCAGTGTATGTCATGGGGCATTGATCGATTTTTTGTACCGACAACTTGGCGGCGACATATCTTGATACTTTCGGCAATGGAGCTGGCACGTCGATCAGATATTTGGTCGTGGCCCTTCAAAGGCTGTTGCTGATCGATTCGCCAATTTGGCGACCATCTGATTGCGAGGACGAAATTCAAAGGTAATTGCGCCATTTTGTGTGACGACGAGTGATAGCATTGACCTGCCACGGATTCGATGCACGTCTCGCATTACCAAGGGTATTGGCGCTTGCCCGAAGGCTTCACAACGTGCGCCATTTCGATTTGATTCATGCACATTTCATTTTTCCAGATGGCGTCGTGGCAAGCGCAATTGGACGCGCGCTGCATATTCCGGTCATGACGTCGGAACATGCCTTCTGGACGCCTTGGCTACACAGCCACCGACAGGTAGGCGCACAAGTCGATTCCGCACTTCACTGCATCCGTTTGATTGCACCGGTGAGTCAGTTACTGCTGAAAAATGTCGCCACATACCTTGATGGTCATGTGGAAACGGCGGTCTTGCCCAATGTTGTTGATGATTCCGTTTTCTTTCCTGCACCGCGCCAGCGCGATCCCCACGAATTGTTGTACGTGGGCTTGATTCGGCGACTCAAACGAGTTGACGTCCTGATTCGTGCGTTGGCCGAGGTGCGGCAGACGATCCCCGAGATGCATCTGAAAATCTTGTCCGCCAATGCCTTTCGGGCGTATCGTCAGGATCGCGGCG
>JAYTUX010000469.1:0-3677 GCA_043744315.1 Betaproteobacteria bacterium
GCTGCCGTCGCTGGCGCGCAAGGCGGCGACGCACGCCGCAATCGCAGCGTCGGTTGCGATGCGCGATCCTGCAAGCCGCCGCAATAGAAATTGCTCGACTATTGCCACCCGTACCAAATGACTTGCGGCACCGTGAATTCGATCGAGCAGCGATTCGCCCGCCGATCCCCACACCTCCATGAGATCAAGACGCGCGTCAGTCTGCTCCGCCATCGGCATGCCCAGCAATGTACGCGCACCCGCTGAGCGAAATCGCACGCCGACAACCCCCGCGCACGCGCCGGGTTTAAGCAACAGTGGCCTGGAGATTTGCCCGGCGAAAATCAATCGCGATTGGAGGACCGTCCTGTCACCTTGAATTTCATGAAAGCGATCGCCAAAATGCAGCAGCATTTCCGGATGCCCATCGGGTACGATGCGCTGCGTGTCGTCAGCGGAATCATGGGGTGCGGTCTCGAACAGCCAGATGCATTGCACATGGTCGGCAAGTGCGGGATGGGGTGGGAATTCGCGGTAGAACATGGTCAGTGGCGGGATTGAAGTCGGATCATAACCCGCTGACGAATGCGTCGCAGACTATGCAGCGTCGTAGGCCTTCTTCAACCAGGCTGTTACCGCCGCATCGACATCCTTCGGTGAGACAAGACGCACGCGGTGCGAAACCATTGCGCTGAAACTGCCTGACGCTTCGAGCCGCGCACTGACCGGCTCGCCTTTGAGGTTGATGCCGAGATCGACGCGTGTCGCGGTCGACGCCTGTATCAGCGCGAACTGTTTGTTGCGGCGAAAACTCACGCAGGTCTTTTTCGGCGATATTTCCACGTCCCGGCCGAGCTTGGCAACAGCCGCCGCGACTGCGTCGTAAATCGGCCTCAATGCGGCCTTGCCGCCTGCGTACTGTGCAGCGATCAAATCATCACTTGCCGGCGCAACATCTCCAGCCCGACGCGCGCCGAGCGCGATTGAATTGGCGTAACCATGGCCGAGGCCGTGTTCGGCTTTCAAATACGCAACAATCTCGCCGTGCTTGGCAAAGTTTCTTTTGCGTGCCATTGCCACCCACGTCGCAAAGGATATTCCGGTCTTGTCTTCCAGGTTCCGCTTCATCGCCACTTCGGCGTCTTCAATTTTTCCCATCGCGTTCTCCTTTCAATTTTCGCTTACATCGGCCAATTGCCCACAGCGGATTTTTTCGGCAGCACAAATTCCAGCACGCCAAACATCCAGTACATGAGGCGAATTTTCAGTGGTGGCCTGCCGGTTTCCACCACCGACTTAAGCGTGTTGACGATCATCGCGCCGCCACCTTGCATATCCTTCGCGGTCTTCGAGCCAACCGGCATGCGATCTACCGTGAGCGTGCATTCGACGCCAGCCGGGAGTTGCTTCAATTCGTAAATCACTTCGCATTCCGGATCGTCGTATTGCGTGAACCGGAAGGTATGCGCGAAGCGGTGCGGCGGCGAGAAATCCGTGACCGCTCCCACCACCATCACATATTTTCCTGAGGCAGTGCGCATCTGAATTTTCTTGCCGGGTGCGAGTGCTTGCGCGTGCAGCCAGGCGTTGAAAACGGCGGCTTGTGCTTCCCCCTGCTTGGTGAGTTCGCGCCAGACGGCGTCGATACCACCGTCGATGACGACGCGAAATACCGCTTTGGTGGTGGCGGTCATGATGATTTCCTGCCTTTCTCGATTGAGCGTTTGAGGGTGGTGAGGCGGTGTGCGAAATGCGCGCTGTATTGATCGGTCCAGTGTTCATGCACCTGCTGCAGGGGAACCGCATTAAAAAACAGTTCGCGGTCACGGCCATTCTTTTGCGAGATCAGCAAATTAGCCGATTCCAATACGGCAAGGTGCTTCATCACGCCGATGCGCGAAAACGAAAAATGTTCTGTCACGAAATTGACATTGCAGCCAGGTTGCGCACGGATCACTTCCAGAATCGCCCGCCGCGGCTGGCTAGACATGGCGTGGAACAGCAGATCGAGTTCGTCTTCGTTCATCGTTTCTTGTGGGACGACGTTAACAAGTAACTACATGGTTACATAACGAGGCGGACATTGTCAATCCTTTTTTTGGCCGCCGGGGAATTTCAGGCGAAAATTGGCGTGTTGAAATTTCGGAGGCGCTATGCAACTGATCGGTATGCTCGATTCACCCTACGTTCGCCGCGTCGCGATATCCATGAAGTTGATGGAAATCCCCTATGAGCATCGGCCCTTGTCGGTATTTCGAAACTATGACGAATTTCGTACGATCAATCCGGCCGTAAAAGTGCCGACGCTGATTTGCGACGACGGCGAAGTCATGATGGATTCCTCGCTCATTCTCGATTACCTTGAGGGTTTGGTGCCGGTCGAAAAGCGATTGCTGCCAATTGAGCCCGTCGCGCGGCGGCAAGCACTCAAGAATATCGGCGTGGCATTGGCGGTATGCGAAAAATCGGTGCAACGATTTTATGAACTTAAGCTGCGGCCATTGGACAAACAGCATGCGCCGTGGCTTGATCGCGTCACGCAACAGATGAACGGTGCGCTGGCCGTGATGGACAAGCTTGCCGGCAGTGCGTCGCCGTGGCTGCATGGCGAGCGGTTTTTGCAAGATGACATATGCGTCGCAGTGGCGTGGCGATTCACGCAATTTGTGATGGCCGACGCAGTGCGGGCGGCGGATTATCCGCAGTTGGCGGTCTATTCATTGCGTGCCGAATTGCGACCTGAGTTCTTACAGACACCGCTGGACTAGCGGGCAACAATGGAGCAACAGCAATAATGAAAAGATGGCTACTCATCGTGCTTAGCGCCGTTGCGGTGATTCTTCCGGTGCTTGCGCAACGTACTGCCGAACGCCCGGCTGAGCCACGCGCGATCGCGCCGCGCGGGCCGCTGCTGGAATCGGAAAAAGGCATGGTTGCGCTGTTCGAGCAGGCCGCACCGTCAGTTGCCTACATCACCACCGAGCGTGTCGAGCAAGTGGGTTTTTTCAGTATGGGCGTTGCGCAAGGCGCGGGCAGTGCCTTCGTGTGGGATGCGGCCGGCCACGTGGTGACCAATTATCACGTGATCGAAAACGCGCGAAAAATTACTGTGAGACTCGATGCCGGCAAGGATTCCATTCCGGCTGATTACGTTGGCGGCGCGCCCGATTACGATCTCGCCGTCGTGAAATTGAAACAGATTCCTGCCGGTTTGCGGCCGATTCCACTGGGTACTTCGCGCGATTTGAAGGTGGGTCAATCGGTGGTCGCGATCGGCAATCCGTTCGGATTTTCACGCACATTGACGACGGGAATTATTTCCGCACTCGATCGTTATTTACCGACGCAAAGTTATGCCGAAATTGCCGGCGCGATTCAGACGGATGCCGCAATCAATCCCGGCAATTCGGGCGGGCCGCTACTCGATAGCGCGGGCCGCCTGATCGGCGTGAATACCGCAATTCGTTCATCGTCGGGCAGCTCGGCCGGTGTCGGTTTTTCGATACCCGTCGACCTGGTCAACCGGATCGTGCCGCAATTGATCGCGCGCGGACGTGCCGCAAGCCCCGGCATCGGTGTCATACCGTTCGATCCCTTCGTGGTGGCGCGAAACGGCATCAAAGGTGTGGTGGTCAGTGGGCTGCGCGCCGGATCACCCGCCGCCAGTGCGGGCTTGAAACCGCTCTCTACCCGTACCG
>JAYTUX010000470.1:0-12847 GCA_043744315.1 Betaproteobacteria bacterium
ATGCGTCGCGAAATTTGGCCTAACGGCGCGACAGCCTCTGCCGCTCCGAGGTCGATGGCTTCTTTTGGCATACCGAATACGATCGACGTCGCCTCATCCTGTGCGACAGTGAAGGCACCTTGCTGCCGCATCACCAGCAAGCCGCGTGCACCATCTTTGCCCATGCCGGTCAGGATCGCGCCAACCGCATCGGGGCCTGCGCATTCGGCGGCGGAATGGAACAGCACATCAACGGACGGGCGATGCAAATTTACCGGCGCATCCTGTGAAAGCTTGATGCCGTAGCCGCGACCGCCGTGACGCTCTACCCGCAAGTGAAATCCGCCGGGGGCGACGTATGCGTGGCCGGGGAGGGCGGGTTCTTCATCCTCGGCTTCTTTCACGGTGATCTTGCATAGGCCATCGAGGCGCTTGGCGAACAATTTGGTGAAGGTGCCGGGCATGTGCTGGGCGATCAGGATCGGCGGACAATCTTCGGGCATCGTGACAAGAATATCTTTCAGTGCTTCGGCACCGCCGGTGGACGCACCAATGACGATGACTTTGCTTTGCCCGACCGTGGTATTGCCGAGCATCGGCAATACTTCATCGGCATCACCGGTTGCGCGGTTGATATCGAGCGGTTCAATCTTGTCGCGTGCGGCATAGGCACCGCGAATTTTTTCGACGATCAATTGCGTGTAATCGTCATCAGTCGTTTCACCGGCCACCGGCTTGCCGACAAAATCGACCGCCCCCATGGCCAGCGCGCGAAACGCGATGTCGGAGCCTTCTTGCGTGTGCGACGACAGCATGACCACCGGCATCGGACGTACGCGCATCAGGCGCTTCAGGAACGACAGGCCGTTCATGTTCGGCATTTCGATATCGAGTGTCAGCACATCGGGGTTGAGGCTGCGGATCATTTCGCGCGCGACCAGCGGATCCGGTGCCGAACCGACGACGATCATGTCGGATTGTTCGTTGATGATTTCTTTCAGAATGTTTCGGATCAGCGCGGAATCGTCGATGACGAGAACTTTTATTTTCATGTTGCTTTCCTCAATT
Organism: Betaproteobacteria bacterium; assembly: GCA_043744315.1. Taxonomy (GTDB): domain Bacteria; phylum Pseudomonadota; class Gammaproteobacteria; order Burkholderiales; family Usitatibacteraceae; genus UKL13-2. The sequence goes on from JAYTUX010000470.1 coordinate 1,048, forward strand.
CAATCTTGCTTGAACATTTCAACATCGCCGCCGACAACCACATTGCGCAGGCGCATGTTGTATTCGCTTTCGCGCTCCACGATCGTGTGATTGTGAAGTTCGCGGATTTTCTTTACCAGCACGCGGCCGGTACCCGGAAAATAATAAATCTTGCGCGGATGCACGCCAAGCATATCCTCGGCGGTCACGCGTACACCTTCGTTGTGCAGGTATTCCATGACGAAATTGGCGTTGGATTCGCCGATATTGTTGACGGTAAATCCGCGCAGCACATTGCCACCGCCGAACACCTTTGCTTCCATATTTTCGCGGCGGCCACCCATTTTAATAAGTTGGTTGATGAGAATCTCCATCGCAAACGTGCCATAGCGGGCCGACATCGATACCGGGCTCGCGGGATCTTTTTCGCTGCGCGGCAGCATGAAGTGATTCATGCCGCCGACACCCGCGCGCGCATCGCGGATACACGCGGCTACACAGGAGCCAAGCACCGTAACGAGAACCATGTTCTTATCGGTTGCAAAATATTCACCCGGCAAGATCTTGGCCGCTTCGATCCCGAACTTCTTGTCGAAGTAGCGCGTGGGAGAATTCTCGGCGGGCAATGGCGTGCTGCTCATGTGGCAAGCTCATACACGGTTTTGCCGCGAATGCGAAAAGTGTCTTTGCCATTATAGAAAAAATTCTCGGAATGTCCGGCGAACAACAGCCCGTCTTTCCTCAGCAACGGCGCGAACCGATCGAGCACTTTAGTTTGCGTTTCCTTGCTGAAATAGATCATTACATTGCGGCAAAAAATCGCCGCCAATGGCGAGGTTGAACCCAGTTGCCAACCGGATTCGTGGAGATTTATTTGCCGAAATTCAACCAGTCGTTGCACCTGCGGGCGAACGCGCGCAAAGCCGGTCTGATCGCCGGTGCCTTTTAGGAAAAAGCGTTTGAGTCGTTGCGGCGAAAGCGATGCGACTTTTTCTGCCGCGTACACGCCGCGTTCTGCAGTGGCGAGGGCGTCGGTGTCGAGATCGGAGGCGATGATGCGTACCGGCGGCGTATCGCTGCCGAATGCTTCAATGGCGGCCATCGCAATCGAATAAGGTTCTTCACCCGTCGAGCAGGCCGCGCTCCACACGGTGAGCGGTTCGCCGTCGCTGAGTTTCAGCAAATGCTCGGCAAGGATCGTGAAGTGATGCGCTTCGCGAAAGAAATAGGTGAGATTGGTGGTGAGCGCATTGATGAATCGAACATGCTCTTCGCTGCCGGATGAATCGACCAGATCAAGGTACTCACGGAAACTGCCCAGACCCAATTGCCGCAGGCGTTTGGTGAGGCGGCTATATGCCATCGGCTTTTTGTTGTCGTTCAACGTGATGCCGGCATAGTCGAAAATCATCTTTTGCAGGCGGCGGAAATCGGCATCGGAGAAATCGAACACCTTGAACGGTGCGCCCATGCCTTCGCCAACCGAGGTGGGTGGCTGTATCCCAATTCTTGCCGAGTCAACAGAAGCGCGATTCATGCGCCCTCCGGAGAATCGGATTTGGCGGCCATATCGCGCCATGCGGTGAGGATTTCCTTGGCATCTTTCCAGAATAATTGGCTGCGTTCCACGCCGACCGACATTGCCAGCCGATTGGTGACCGACTTGGCCGTGTGCGCAAGATCGCGCAAGTTTTTAGCGTCGAGCAAATCCGCGCCAAGCAAATCGACTTCGTCGCTCTTGGTACCTTCCAGACGCAACAACAATTGCATTTTGGCAGCGACCAGTGGCGGCAAATCCTGTGCTTTGGAGCGATGTCCGGGCATGACCGGGGTGGTCGCGCTATCGACTGCCACCTTGCGCCCGGCGCCGTTCGGGTCGATCGCCTCAATGAGTTGTCGTTTGATCAGTTCACGAATTTGCGACTCGAGCAAATCGGAGAGACTGCCGGCACGCTCAAGCAGCCGACCAAACGTTTGCACGCCATCGATCAGGAACAGCACTGAACGTAACTTCGGCGAAATATCCGACGTCCGTGCGCGCATTTTGGTGGTGCCGGCGTCTGTGCGAGTGAGCACGCTGTCGTAATGAAGAATCCTATCGGACACTCGCCGCTCCAATTGAACCGGCGGTGCCACGCGCGACAGAATGTGCAACGCTGATGAGATAGGACGCATCAAGGATTAGCGCGACACGGCCATCGCCCAAAATGGTCGCACCGGAAACGCCTTTGATTCGACGATAGTTGGCTTCCAGACTCTTTAATACCACTTGATGTTGGCCGAGCAATTCATCCACACGCACCGCCGCGCGTTGATTATCCATTTCCATTACCACGAGAATGTCGCGACCATCGCGCGCGCGAACCGGTAAATTGAAGAGTTCGGCGAGCGAAGTGATCGGCAGGAATTCATCGCGCACTTTCACCACTTCTTTGCCATTGACCGATTGTATGTCCGCCATCGAGGGCTGCAACGATTGGGCGATGTTGGCGAGCGGCAGGATGTACGTTTCACCGGAGACTGAAATCGACATGCCATCGAGAATCGCCAGCGTGAGCGGCAGGCGGATCGTCATGCTGGTGCCGCCACCCGCTATTGAATCGATGTCGATCTTGCCGCCGAGCGCATGTACGTTTTGCCAAACGACATCCATACCGACACCGCGCCCGGAGACATCCGTCACGGCGGCGGCGGTTGAGAAACCGGGCTTGAAGATCAATTGCCAGACGTCTTCGTCGCTCCAGGCATCGTTGACATCGAGTCCTTGCTCGCGCGCTTTCGCAAGGATGCGTTCGCGATTCAATCCGGCACCGTCGTCGGTAACGGTGATGACGATACTGCCGCCCTGATGCGCGGCCCGCACGCTGAGCAAGCCCACGGTGGGTTTGCCGGCCTCGATACGTGCATCCGGCGTCTCGATGCCGTGATCGATTGCGTTCCTCACGAGATGGGTAAGTGGATCGGCAATTTTCTCGATGACACTTTTGTCGAGTTCGGTATCCTCGCCGATCAATTGCAGTTCCACTTCCTTGCCGAGGCGATCGGCAAGGTCGCGCGTAAGGCGCGGCAAACGGCTGAACACGAAACTGATGGGCAACATGCGGATCGCGAGGATCGCATCCTGAAGATCGCGCGTGTTGCGTTGCAGTTGCGCAAGGCCGGCAGAAAGGCGCGTTTGTTCATCGGGATCGACGCCAAGTGCCGCTTGCGACAGCATCGCCTCCGCGATCACCAGTTCGCCAACGAGGTTGATCAGCTGGTCGACTTTGAGGACGTTCACGCGAATTGAACTGGCATCGACCAAGGAAGCCAGTTGAATATCGCCGTCGGTCGTTAGCGGGGCGATATTGGTGTCAAAGGCGAGCGAGGCAACTTCAAAATTGGCGTCAACCGGATCATCGAAGAAGCCGAACAATCCATCCTGATCGTCGTCAACCGATGCCGGTGCTTTCGCCCGCGATCCGCGGCGCTCGTAGGCGCTGATCTCGATCGCTTCAGCGGGCACCAGAAATTCGAGACTTTCGCGCAGTTCGGCATCGTCGATGTCGGTGTTGAGATTGAAAGAGTAGGCGAGAAGTCGATCATCGATGCTCTGGGTAGCGACGTCACTGACGGCACCAAGCCCGGCGATATCGGCGTTGAGCGCGGCGAGGGCATCGGCTTCACCGTATTCTGATTTCTCGAGATGAATGACGATTTTGAAGCGAGGCGGCGGCGCTTCAGCTTCTTCGATCGGCGGCGAATCGAGCAATTCTTCAGCCGACATGTCGAGCAGCGTTTGTCGCATGACTTGCATTGAGGGCAGGTCGGGCGGCGTTTCCATTTCGAGCGCGAGCAGGTGCTGGCGCATCACGTCGCCACTACGTAAAAAAACATTTACCATCGGCTTCGTGAGTTGCATCTTGCCTTTGCGCACGCGATCGAGGATGGTTTCGAAATCGTGGGTAAATTCGGACAAGGCCATGTGGCCGAACGCGGCGGCACCGCCTTTGACAGAATGAACGGCGCGGAATATAGCGTTCAACGCCTCGGCATCCGGCGCGCGCAGATTGACAGCCACCAGCAGCGATTCGAGTGCGCTGATGTGCTCCTGCGCTTCTTCAAAGAAGGCTTTTGCAAAACGGGAAAGGTCTAATGCCATGGACGTCGGCCGGTAGAGGCTGGAAAATGCCGCGTCTTATGCCGCGGTCTGCGCGAAAGCCCTCTTCAGCATTTCGAGCAGCTTTTCGGGATCGAATGGTTTCACCATCCATCCCGTCGCTCCGGCGTCGCGGCCCTGTTGCTTCAGGGCCTGCGACGACTCCGTCGTCAGCATCATGATTGGTATTTTTTGGTAATTGGGCAGGCTGCGCAACGCTTTGATGAGTGTGAGACCGTCCATCTTGGGCATGTTCTGATCGGTGAGTACCAGATCTGCCTGATGGGCTTTGGCAAATTCAAGTCCCTGTTCGCCGTCTTCAGCTTCAATGACTTTGTAGCCGTTGCTGGTCAACACGTAGGCAAGCATTTGGCGGATGGATGGGGAATCATCTACGGTCAGAATGGTCTTCATGGCGGTCTTATATTTGATTGAATCGCGAGAGTGGGCGGTGCGCTAAAACATTTCCATGTCGCCGGTGCCGAGGTGTGCTTTCCCCACGGGCTTTAGCAACGTGACGTCGAGATCCGCGAGGTTGTCGTTCGCCTGATTGACCAATTGCGCGAGGCGCGATGTTGAGACTTCCGGCTGCGCGCCAGGCTGAATGGCGGTCAGGAGCAACTCGACTTCCTGCAGCAATTGTCCAAGTCGGGCCTGCGCGTGTGCAAGCAATTGATCGGAAATATCCTGAAATTGCAGCGCGGAAAACGCCTCGCGCTTGGAGGGGTTCATTACCGGAATCGTGTCTTGCGCGCGCATGGCGGTGAAGGCCGGCATCAACCGGTCGATCGCGTCCTTTAAGATCTCACGCGTTTCGCCGATTTCGTGATGCGCGGAATCTACTTGCGAAAATAGACGCGATGCAAGCTCATGATAGGCAAGCAGCGTCGCATACGATGGCTGGCCACCGTTGTTGCCATTGTTGCCAACGCTCATGCGGCGACCTGTTCAACCAATGCCATATCGGCGCTCGACATCAGGCGCTCAATATCCACCAATATCAGCATTTGATCATTCACGGTCGCGAGCCCCGTCAGGTATTGGGTATCCAATGCGCCAAATTCAGGTGCGGGATGGATGTCATCTTCTTTCAGCGACACCACATCGGACACGCCATCAACGACGGCCCCGACCACGCGTTTGCCGATGTTGAGAATAATGACCACCGTAAACTCGTTGTAGGCGACATCGCCCAGGTCAAATTTGATACGCAAATCGACGATGGGCACGATCACGCCGCGCAAGTTGATGACGCCTTTGATAAACGCGGGCGTATTGGCAATTTTGGTTACCGCCTCATAGCCGCGGATTTCCTGGACCTTGAGAATATCGATCGCATATTCTTCGGTACCGAGCGTGAAGGTGAGCATCTCCACGGCCTTGACAAGGAGTTCGGGGGCGCTTGATCGGGAGTGGGAAAATGAATTCATAATGTCATCGAAGAGGGGTTAGTTTATCCGTACTTTAAAAGATAGACCGAAAACATGTGTGTCTCAAAATCGTCCGCAAACCATTACTCAAACCACAGAACTCCAGAGCTGGTGCGGGTTTTCGAGACAAAATAGCTGGAAAGCCCCGACAGTTATAGGTGTTTATTCTGCACGAAATGACCACTTGCTCAATCATGTTCCCGCAATTTCGGCAATTATTTCGAACCCCTTAGCAACTTGCGTTCTACTGTCTCTACTTTCCTGCTACGCTAGAATTCTTCCCACTCACCGTCCAGGTCTTTGGGGAATGCAGGCGCGGCTTTCGGGCGTCCCTCGACGGCAATGCGCGTAGCCGGCGGTCTCGATGTGGCACCTTCGGCGAGTGCCGCATTGCGGCGCGAGCGGGTTTTGTCTTCGCGCAGCTTTGCGTCGTCTAACTTGAAGTGTGAGACAAGATCGGAAAGCACTTCTGCCTGCTCGCGCATCGATTCCGCGGCGGCGGCGGCCTCCTCGACCAGCGCGGCATTTTGTTGCGTCACGTCTTCCATTTGCACGATCGCACGATTGACTTGCTCGATTCCGGTTGCCTGCTCGTGCGAGGCAACCGAGATCTCATTGATGATCTCGGTGACCTGTTGAATGCCAACGACAATATTTTGCATTGCGCCGCCGGCTTCATTGACGAGTTTGGTGCCGTCATTGATCTGGTCGACGGAATTGCCGATCAATTCTTTGATTTCCTTCGCTGCGGCCGCGCTGCGTTGCGCAAGCGCACGGACTTCCGCCGCAACCACCGCGAACCCGCGACCCTGCTCGCCGGCACGAGCGGCTTCGACAGCAGCATTCAAGGCGAGAATATTGGTCTGGAACGCGATGCTGTCGATGACGCTGATAATGTCGCCAATTTTCTTCGAACTCGCGCTGATGGCAGACATTTTCTCGACGGCCTTGACGGCAACAGCACCTCCCTTGCGCGCGGCCTCGGACGCAGACAATGCCAGGCCGTTGGCAAGCTTGGTGCTGTCGGCGTTTTGCCGGATAGTGGAAGTGAATTCCTCCATACTCGATGCAGTTTCTTCCAAAGTCGATGCCTGCTGCTCGGTGCGCGAAGAGAGATCCGTATTGCCGGCACTGATTTGACGTGCCGCGTTCGCGATCTCGCCGGCGTTAATCGCAACTTGTGCAATTAGGTCGTGCAATTTCGAAACAAAGCCATTCATCGAAGTCGAGATTTGGCCAAATTCTCCAGGCATCGCCGGCAACTTTCGGGTCAGGTCGCCTTCGCCGGTGCGCAGATCTTCCGTGGCACGTAACACCTGGTCGATCGGCCGCGAAATGAGGCGATAGGTCCACCACGACACCGCCCCCACCGTGATGAGGCCAATCAGCACGGCAATAGCCACCATTGCCGCAGCACTCCCCGCCGTCGATTGGCTCTGTTGCTGAAATTGTGCATTTTCGCGCTGGACGGCTTCCGACAGTTTTGTCAGCGCGTCGCCCGCGCGATTGAAGGACTTTTCAAATTCCGGGATTTCTGCGATCACGCCGATGAGGTTGCTTTTGGCGTCGACAATTCGCTTGTCCGCATCGCGAACATATGTCTCAAGCAAAGGCTTTGCGGCCGTAATAGCGGCGCGGACTTCAGCGTTTGCCTGGGTTGAATTGGCGTCGGCGGCGGAGAGTGCCGCGAGCAACGATTTCCTGTCCGCCGCGTATTTCTTCTCGGTGCGATCGAGCCAATCATTTTCACCGCGCTCAAACGCCAAAATATAGGTAACGATGTTGCCGCGTATCGAGTCATGCATCTTGCCGAGATCGCCAGTATGTTGCTGCAACACTGCATTGCGGGTCGACTTTTCAACGATTCCGCGGAATGATCCAGCCGATGAATAGGCAACGATCCCAACGATGATAAAAATAACCGCGACGATGGCGCTAAAAATCGCCAGTGCGGCCTTGATGGATAAACCTTTGGTCATTTGCATCTTTCGGCATCCCAATGACTGGTTGAACCGCGGAAAGCGTGGCCGTCGGAGAGGTGGCGTGGCGGCCCCTTGAAACGCGGGCGAATAAACATTGAATTATTTCACGCTTGGGGCGGGAGTGAAGGCCTGTTTTCGAAATATTGCATGTAGCCGCCTGTTTCCTGCGTCAATACCTGCGACGACTATTTCTTCACCTGCGCCAGTACATTGCTCGTCCACGCGAGCCGTTCGATGAGCGTCTTCAGAAATTGGCGATTAAAGCGAAGTTGGCAGGCATCCGACAATTGTTCAAGCTGTACGTCCTGAACTTTGAGCAGTTGCACTTCGGACACTGCGATGATCGACGCGGTCCGGCGCGCTTTGTCGCCTGAAAGGTAGGCCATTTCACCAAAGCAATCGCCGTCTTTCAATACGTTCAAGAGTTTGCCATCTTTGATGACTTTGACCTGCCCTGACACGATGATGAAAAACGCGTGACCGATGTCGCCCTCAAGCAGCAGGCTCTGTTCGCGCGAATGATTCTCCCAAATGGCACCACGCAGCACTTCCCACAGTTCCGAATCGCGGAAATCGCGGAAGAAATCCAGCTTCCGGAGCGCATTGAATTTCTCGGCAGATGAAATCTCGAATGAATATTTTTCGAGTTGCGGAAAAGTTTCGGCGAGATCGCGGGCCATTGCATACCATGCCGGATAGCGTTTGGCAGTATCGCGCGCCATCGCCTTTTCAACGATCTCAACCAGCTTGTCGGGAATATCCGGGCGAATCGATTTGAGCGGGGTCGGCTCTTCATTCAGAATTTTGTTGATCATCGCCACCGAATTCGCTGCCTGGAAAGGCAGCCGCCCGGCGAGCAATTCATACATCGTCACGCCGAGCGAATAGATATCGGTTTGCACCGACGGCTCTTCTTCGTTGATCTGCTCCGGCGCCATGTAGGCGGGAGAGCCGACAAAGCCGTCAATTTGCGTGTGTGTCGATTGTGAAATTTGCGCCGTGCCGAAATCGGAAATCTTGATGTCATCGCGATCTGACAACAAAATATTTGCGGCCTTGATGTCGCGGTGAATCACGCCATTCTGAAAGGCATAATCCAGTGCCCGGCACGCTTTGAAAATGATCAATACCGCCTGCCGTACCGGCAACAGATTGGTCTCGGTGCAGAATTTCTTGAGGCTGCCACCGCCGACAAATTCCATGACGATGTAGCGCAAATCACCTTCGACCACCGCATCGAAGACGCCAACGATATTGGGGTGCGAAAGTTTGCCAACCATCGCGGCTTCGTTCAGGAATAACTTCTCGAAACGACGTGCTTCTTCCTCGCCCATGCCTTCGTCGGTCATCGCGACTTTGATGGCAACTTTGCGTTCGTTGAACTGGTCCTCGCCCAGATAGACGATTGCCGTCGCACCACGGCCGAGTTCACCGCTGATGTCGTATTTGCCTATTCTGGTCGGGCGACTAAACATTTTTCGCGCGTTTTTTTAGGTTATCGTACGTATAAATAAAGTTAGAAAATCGATCAAGTTTCAGCGGTTATATGCTGATTTACAAAGAGTTTAGCTGATTGATTTGAGATTGGCGACCGTTTTTTTGGCGTGAAAACCCAGTCAACTTGGCAATGATCGTGCAAGCCGGAAAAAGTGGGCGGCGGCAATATCCTTGACGAATAGCGGCGTCGCACTCTCAGCGTACACAAAATTCTTGAACATCGAACGTAAATAAGCCGGATCGTAATGATAGGCCAACATGTCGGCCACGAAATCGTCCCACTTCCCTGATGTCGCCAGCGCTTTCCAATCGAGAATTTTTGCAGGGGGATGAAGCGCGGACAAACAGTCCAGTTTGTCGAACAACAGGTCTGTATTGGCGATCAGATGTGCATATTCTTCCCGCAATAGCTGGACTCGCAATGCGTTCGAGACTTTCACCTCAATACACGGGCTCTTTCGCATGTGCAGAATCAGCGCTTCGGGCACCCGCAGGCTACCGACTTTTTTGCTCTCTGCTTCTACATACACGGGTCGGTTTGCATCGAAACCCGAAAGCGCCGCCCAGACGCAAGACTCAAACAATTTTTGCGCGGGCTGCGGTTCTCCAGGCAAATCGCCGAGTACCGAGCCCTTGTGCATCGCCAGCTTTTCCAGATCCAGCACTTGGCTGCCGATTTCGTTCAGTGCCTCCAGCAGTCGGCTCTTTCCCGAACCTGTTCGACCGCAAATGACGTGAAAAGAAAATTTTGCGGGCAGTAAAGCGAGTTCGGCGATCACCTGACCACGCCAGCCTTTGTGCCCACCTACCAATTGCATGGCGGGCCAGCCAATGCTGCGCATCACATGAACCATCGCGCCGGATCGCGAACCGCCGCGCCAACAATAGATGAGCGGCTTCCAGCCCTTTGGCTTGTCGAGAAATGAATGCTCGATATGCAAAGCGATATTTCGCGCAACTAGTGCCGCGCCGATCTTTTTTGCCTCGAACGCAGAGCGTTGCTTGTAGATTGTTCCCACTTGCACGCGTTCGGCGTCGCTGAGAACGGCGAAATTTTCGGCGCCCGGCAAGTGATCCTCGGCAAATTCCCCCGGACTGCGGACATCGATGACGCTATCGAATGACGCGATGGCTTCCAGTGAAATCGGCAGGGCACGAAGCGAAGTTCGGGTCGGGGTCGCATATGCCGATGGTAGTTGATCGGCAATTTTCACGAGGTTGCGGGTGTTCGGAGGCGGGGCAATTTCAGGATGGCGCGTACGCCTGGCAGTACATTGTCAAGAATAATCGGCTGCGCCTTTGCCGATGGGTGCACGTGGTCGGGTTGAAAATAGTCAAAATTGTCGGCGAATCCATGAAGCAAAAAGGGCGGAGCGGGTAGCCGATTGGTATTGGCCAATTCAAAGTAGAGCTCACGGAATTGCCGCGCGTAGTCAATGCCGAAATTGGGTGGAATTTGTATGCCGATCAATAGTACCTTGGCTTTTTTTGTGATACACGCCTCGATGATGGCTTGGAGATTTTTGCGAGTATCGATGATAGGCAATCCGCGCAAACCATCGTTGGCACCCAGCGCCAAAACGACAATATCCGGATGATTTCGTTCAAGATCTGTCTTGATGCGACTTAGCCCGCCGCGTGATGTTTCTCCGCTGACACTTGCATTGACGATGGTGACACCCTCAGCGTTGAGCTTGATTTGCAGCAAATTCACCCAACCCTCTTTAGGATCGATGCCGTATGCAGCCGAGAGGCTGTCTCCATAGATCATTACGCGTTGCATTTGGCGGCCGCTGCCGGCGCGCAGTGTTGTTGGCATTGTGGAGGCAAAAGCCAAAGTTACCATCCTGCCAAGTACGCGCCGCCTGCTATGCTGATTCATCATTCAGGCAACGCTCTCGTTTGTGTGGGATCGTATGGTTTGTCGAAATAATTTCATTTTGTACCCGCGTTTCCGTCGTTCATCGCATTATCGCCGCATCGTCGTTTTAATACTGACACCATTCAGACTTGTATTCGCCTTCATCATTCACTTTTGCAACCAAAAAACTCAATGATCGATTCATCCCATCTAGCGAAGACTGCCTCGCATACCAATACCGAAATGATTCGCGTCGCCCATCTCAGCAAACGCGTCATGACGACGGACGGTGAGTTGATTATCGTCAACAACGCAGATTTTAGCGTTGCCGCCGGGGAAGCGGTCGCCGTGGTTGGCGCTTCAGGTTCGGGCAAATCAACATTGCTCGGACTGATGGCCGGATTAGATACGCCAAGTTCAGGCAAGGTATTCGTCGATGGCATCGATATCTTTACCCTTGACGAGGATGGCCGCGCCAACCTGCGCGGACGCATGGTGGGGTTCGTTTTTCAGTCCTTTCATTTGTTGCCGGCATTGACTGCACTGGAAAACGTCGCTTTGCCGCTTGAATTGAGTGGCGCGCGCGATGCAATGACGCGCGCACGTGCAATTCTCGAGCGTGTCGGGCTCGGCGAACGCCAGAAACACTATCCGAAGCAGTTATCCGGCGGCGAGCAGCAACGGGTGGCGATCGCGCGCGCATTCGTTTCAGCACCAAGACTTCTGTTTGCCGATGAGCCCACCGGCAATCTGGACGCACGCACCGGGCGGACGATGATCGATCTGCTGTTCGAGCTCAATCGCGAGCATGGAACAACACTGATTCTCGTCACACACGATCTGGCGCTCGCCGGCAGGTGCGGTCGGCGGTTGACCATTGATGCGGGTGTGATCAGCACCGAAGAACATCAAC
>JAYTUX010000471.1:0-3658 GCA_043744315.1 Betaproteobacteria bacterium
AGAAACACCGGATGTTCATAGGTAATTTCGCGAATGATTTTTGCGCGGTCGGGTTCGACAAGCGGATTCATGGTGACGATGACCGGCGTTTTGAATGGCAACGGCTGCAAGCGATTGATCAGGTATGAAAGTGACACCGGCGAAGCCTTCGACGAAGCATCGATACGATCGCGCGCGGCAACGGCTTCCGGATGCCACCCCATGAAATTCCATGCAGCCCATGCCCGCTTTCGGTCCGGCAACAGCCGCTGGTCGGTGTGCAAGACGGCGGTGTTCGCCTGATAGGGAATGCCGGCGAGCAGTTGCGTGGCTTCGCTGTGACTATTGCCGAGCAATTGTGCGGCTTGGTCGGTATGGCAGGCGAACACAACATGATCGAAGTTTTCGTTACCGTCCGCTGCGGTCAATGTCGCCCCGTAGTCGTCGCCACGAACAGCCGTTAGACGTGCGTTGAGCCGAACATCATCAAGTCCTGCTGCCATTTTATTCACGTAAATGCGCGCGCCGTTGCGCACTGTGCGCCATTGCGGGCGATGATTGATGGACAACAGTCCGTGATTACGGCAAAAGGAGACAAACGTCGCCAGTGGAAAGTAATCGATCTGCGTCGTCGGCGTTGACCAGATACAGGCTGCCATCGGTTTCAGATACCAATCGCGAAACGCAGAACCGTAATGATTTCGTTCGAGATACTCGCCAAGCGTTCCGCGCAATTCGCCGGCGTTGTCAGCGAGCGCGGTGGTGGCTTTGTTGAAGCGCGCCAGATCGCGAAGCATGCCCCAGAACGCGGGCCTGAGCAGATTGGCGGACTGGGCAAACAATGTCGCCAGATTATCCGAGCCGCACCATTCGAGCGCGCCACGACCGCGATCATCCATCAGCTTCACCCCGAACGACATATCCGACTCGGCGAGCTCAATCTGCAGATGCGCGAACAATTCGTTCAGATTCGGATATGTCCAATCGTTTAACACCAGAAAACCGGTATCGACCGGATGCGTCACGCCATCGAGTGTCACGTCGATAGTATTGGTGTGGCCACCCAGCGTGGCATTTTTCTCGAACAACGTGACGCGATGCGCACCGCCCGCATGGCGCGCGAGCAGCCACGCGGTCGAGAGGCCGGCGATACCGCCGCCAATGACGGCAATTTTCACTGTTTGACGGCCGCAATGGGGTTGATCGGTGCAGGATTTGCATGTGAACTGGTTGCCATATCGACTTCGACCATCACTTCATTGCGTCGCAAGAACCATGGCATCATCGGCGGATCGTAACGCGCGAATTCGATCGCGCCACGCGGGCGCCGGCCCGATTTTGCGATCTCATCGAGCAACAGTTTTTCGTTTTCTGCGTAGCGCGCCAGGCTCCAGATACCGGAATAGGCGCGAACGGCCATCGTGCGTGCCGCGATTTCACGGATTGTCACGCGTTCATCCAACGGGTCGGGAATGGTTGCCCGGGTGAAATGCGCGGGCATCGCGAACGCAACCACGAAGCCACCTGTGTCAGCCTGCGAACGTTGAGTGACGGGCGCGGTCATGGCAATTTTCTCAGCCGGCGATTGGCTTACCGGAGCGGTCATGTCAATTTTTGTTTTGCTGCGATTGTTGCCGGCGATGTAATTGAACAACGGTCGAAACGCGACATTTCCCGCCTCGGCAAAATCTGCTTGCACGCGTGTCTCGGCAACCAACATTGCCGGGTAGGCACGAAATTCGACATCGCCACTTTTGTCGATGAGCCGATACGGCGGCTCTTCAATCGCGAGGGCAGGTAAGGTTGTGGTGGCAATATGCGCAGCGCAGAGTGCGTTGAAAAATCGTAGGTACCACCTCAATGAATTGTTCATTTCAACTTTCATGTGACCAAAAAAATAGTGGGGCCAAGCGAGTTACGGCCTTACCGGACGGTTATTGCAGTGCGGTGATGTGGGGCTTGGAATTCATCCGCATTGGTGGCACAATTCATCAAATTATCCTTCCAGTCAATTTATGACTGAGAGGTCACGAATTGAACCAATAAGTGCAATGAAAGTCAAATTAATATGCTTTCTCTAAGAATTCCTTTTAAAAAACAACAGTTTGACGCGAGAGAAGAAGCCATCCTTGATGCCGTAAACAAGTTGTTGTCGGAAAAAGGCTTTGATCTGATGACCATGGACGACGTTGCCGACGCCGTTGGCGTGGCCAAGGGAAGCCTTTACAAACACTTTTCGTCCAAAGAAAAATTGGCCGCCGCCGTGATGACGCGATTGCTTACGCAAACGATGGCCGTATTGGATGATTTTCCAGTCGAATGGTCGGCGGGTCGCAGGCTGGAAGAGATATTGCGCTGGTCATTGCAACACCGCATGCGCGGTGGCGTGCCTCATTTGCCCTCGACACGTGGCGCGTTGCAACGATCATTGCTGTTGAATCTTGATTACCTCGGCATCGCCTACAAGGTCAACAAGCGCTTCTACGCGATGGTGGCCGAGGCCAAACAAAACGGCGACATCAATCCCGCCGTTCCCGATGACGTGATCGTCTACACGCTGTATGCGCGGTCATGCGATCCAACGGTGGAGTATTTGCGACGCGACGGGAAACTGACGGAAGACGAAATTGTCGAAGCGATGGTAGAGGCGACGTTCAGTGGTTTGAAAGGGCGGTCTTTGATTGCTGCAACGACGAGTCAAGTGAAGTCGATCAAATAGTGTTATGTAAGCGGACATCAAACATCGTCACCAGACTCACGCAACGTCCGGCTCCTCGATAAAAACAGAAAGTTCATCATGAATATTGAACAGAAGATGCTCTACCCAGAATTGTTTCGCGAGCTTGAAAAAGCGCGCTGGAACATGGCGAGTGATATTCCGTGGGATAACTTCGATGGTTCACGGCTCACCGACGAGCAGGCGATGACGATCAAGATGAACGCGATCACGGAATGGTCGGCTTTGCCTGCCACAGAAATGTTCCTGCGCGACAACCAGCACGACAGTGATTTTTCCGCCTTCATGTCGATCTGGTTTTTCGAAGAGCAAAAACATTCCTTGGTGCTGATCGATTACCTGCGTCGCTTTCGACCGGAACTCGCGCCGACCGAAGAAGAACTGCACGCGGTGCGTTTTCCATTCGATCCGGCCCCTGCGCTGGAAACGTTGATGCTGCATTTTTGTGGCGAGATCCGCCTGATGCAGTGGTATCGCCGCGCCTCGCAGTGGCATACCGAACCGGTGATCAAGAAAATTTATGAAACGATTTCCAAAGACGAAGCGCGGCATGCCGGTGCGTACTTACGCTACATGAAACGCGCTATCGAAAAAGTGGGCGCGGAGGCCAAAATCGCGTTCGCAAAAATTGGTGTACTGATGGCGAGCTCCGGCAAAAGTGGCAAGCCGATGCATCCGACCAATCTTCATGTCAACAAGGGTCTTTTCCCCAACGACACCGTGCAATCCAAATTGCCTGATCCGGAATGGCTGGAGCGGTGGCTAGACACGCAAATCCAGTTCGACAAGGTGTGGGAAAACCGCGTCGTCAGCGGCATTCTGAAGCAGACCTCGAAACTCTTTGAGCGCACGTTTGAGACCTCGGGTGACTTGAACCGGTTTCGCAGGGAGTTGAGTGCGGGAGTCGGCAAACCGGCATTGGCCTGATTTATTTCGCCCCAA
>JAYTUX010000472.1:0-3656 GCA_043744315.1 Betaproteobacteria bacterium
AGATCCTTCGCGTTGCTCAGGATGACACAGCAATTTAGCGGCAATAAAAAACGGCCCGAAGGCCGTTTTTTATTTCGCCGATTCGCTACCGCATTACGACTGCGGCGTGCCTTCGGTCACCGGTGCCGTTTCCGCACGTGGTTGGCGCGCAGGGGCTTCGGTCAAGGCTTTCATGCTCAGACGCACACGCCCTTTGTCGTCGGCTTCCAGCACTTTGACTTTGACGATCTGGCCTTCTTTCAAATGGTCCGCGACCGCATTGACGCGCTCGTGAGCGATTTGCGAAATGTGCAGGAGGCCATCTTTGCCGGGCAGCAATTGCACGATCGCGCCAAAATCCAACAGGCGCAATACCGGGCCTTCGTAGGTCTTGCCGACTTCGACATCCATCACGATATCTTCGATGCGCTTCTTGGCGGCGGCACCGGCTTCGGATGAGACGCAGGCGATGCTGATGTTGCCGTTGTCGTCGATATCGATTTGCGTGCCGGTTTCTTTGGTGATTGCCTGAATCACGGCGCCGCCTTTGCCGATCACATCGCGAATCTTGTCCGGATTGATCTTGATCTTGATGATCTGCGGGGCGTATTGCGACAGCGCGCCGCGTGGTGCGGGCACGGCCAATTTCATCAAACCCAAAATGTGCATGCGGCCTTCACGCGCCTGTTTCAACGCGACATCCATGATCTCTTTGGTGATGCCGGTGATCTTGATATCCATTTGCAGGGCGGTAATGCCTTTTTCGGTGCCCGCGACTTTGAAATCCATGTCGCCCAGATGATCTTCGTCACCAAGGATATCGGTCAGCACGGCAAAGCGATTGCCTTCCTTGATCAGTCCCATCGCCACGCCGGCGACGTGCGATTTGATCGGCACGCCCGCATCCATCAGCGCGAGACAGCCGCCGCAAACCGACGCCATCGACGATGAACCGTTCGATTCGGTGATCTCGGACACGACACGCATCGAGTAACCGAATTCGGCTTCCGACGGCAACACGGCAACCAGCGAACGTTTCGCAAGACGGCCATGACCGATTTCGCGACGCTTCGGTGAACCGACACGGCCTGTTTCACCAGTCGAGTACGGCGGGAAGTTGTAATGGAACATGTAACGATCGGTGTATTCGCCTTGCAGCGCGTCGATCTTTTGCGATTCTTTCATCGTACCCAATGTGGCGACCACGATGGCTTGCGTTTCACCGCGCGTGAACAACACTGAGCCGTGGGTGCGTGGCAATACCGACGGGCGAATCGAGATCGGGCGAACGGTGCGGGTATCGCGGCCATCGATGCGTGGCTCGCCATTCAGGATTTGCCCGCGAACCGTTTTGGCTTCGATATTGAACAACAGCGAGGTCACGGCATTTTTGTCCGGTGCGCCTTCGGCATCGGTACAGAGCGCTGCGACGACGCGGTTCTTGATGTCGTCCAATTTTTGCGAACGCGTCGATTTGGATTTGATGCGGAACGCTTCGTTGATGTCATTCGCGGCCATCGCGTTGATCTGGTCGATCAGGGATTGTGGCGACACTGGCGCTTTCCAATCCCACGGATCTTTACCGGCTTCATCGGCCAACTCAAGAATTGAATTGATCGCGGCCTGGAAAGCGTCATGGCCAAACATCACCGCACCCAGCATCACATCTTCGGGCAACTCATGCGCTTCCGATTCGACCATCAACACGGCGGTCTCAGTGCCTGCGACAACGAGGTCGAGCTGCGAAGTTTCGAGTTCGGTCTTCGTCGGATTGATGACATATTGGCCATCGATGTAGCCGACACGCGCGGCACCGATCGGGCCTTCGAACGGCAGGCCGGACAATGTCACGGCAGCCGACGCACCGATCATCGCCGGGATATCGGAATCGACTTCCGGGTTCGACGACAAGACGGTCGCGATGATTTGCACTTCGTTGTAGAAACCGTCCGGAAACAACGGGCGCAGCGGGCGATCGATCAGACGCGAGGTGAGAATTTCTTTCTCCGATGGCCGGCCTTCACGTTTAAAAAAGCCACCCGGAATTTTGCCGGCGGCAAACGTTTTTTCCTGATAGTCCACCGTCAACGGGAAAAAATCCTGCCCTTGTTTGACTTCGGTACGTGCCACGCACGTCACCAGCACCACGGTGTCGTCCATCGACACCAGCACGGCACCGTCGGCTTGACGGGCAATTTCGCCGGTTTCGAGTGTCACCGTGTGGCGCCCGAATTGGAATGATTTCTTGATTGCTTTCATTGGAACTTCCCTCTTTGGTCTCGATAATTTCGCGTTCAGTTATACGGCTTGCCGGTGGCCGGTGTTGCCATGCACAGGCAAGAAAATGAAAAAGCCCCGCTGAAGTGGAATTCAGGGGGGCTTTTTGAATAAATCAGAAAATTACTTACGCAGGCCGAGTTTATCGATCAGCGTGCGATATGTTTCAAGTTTGGTGCGCTTCAGGTAATCGAGCAGGCTGCGGCGCTTGCTCACCATGCGCAACAAACCGCGCCGGCCATGATGATCTTTCACATGGATTTTGAAGTGGGCGGTGAGTTCGTTGATCCGGTTGGTCAGCAATGCGACTTGCACTTCCGGGGAGCCGGTGTCGCCTTTGGCGCGCTGATATTTTTCCAGAACGGCCTGTGAACTGGTCACGGCCGGTGCCGCTGCGGATGTTGCCATTTGAGACTCCTGTCGATTCACGTATCGTGTCGCCGATACTTGCGGCCCATGCCCAAAACGGGCGAAGAGCGATGACGCGCATTATAGAGGTTCGAGGGTCAAATTGGCAAGGAAATCAGTGAGTTTGCGGGGATTTCATGCAGGTAGGGGGTTCTATGCCTAGCCGAGTTGCGTTGTCATATTTTCTCCGTTCGCCCTGAGGTATCGAAGGGCATCTGCGTATCCGGCCCTTCGATACCTCAGGGCGAACGGTGGTTATGCACGAGACATTACGTCGGGTGTCATGAGTCGCATGGCGGTCAGTGTGGCGAATTCACTATCTGACGCTGTAATCCCCGCTACGCCCAAAAAGTCACGCGCTTCAGTGTATGCCCGGCAAACAGAACCATCCACAAGCCTTGTTGCCACTCGCGGTGTCTGTCCGCATTGCAGCGCCCTCGCCTGATCTGCGCTCAACGTAAGCGCCGGCAGCGCCATTGCAAGCGAATCGGCGGGAAGCAGCACGGCATCGCGCGCCACAAGCGTCATGGCGTCCAATTGCTCCAGCGATAGTGACGCGGAAACGTCGAATCCACCGGTGCTCGTTCGCGTCAACGCGGTCAGATAAGCGCCGCAACCGAAGACCTCGCCAATGTCTTCGGCAAGCACGCGGATATAGGTGCCTTTGCTGACCAATGCATCAACCACCATGACATCGCCCTCGAGCGTTACCAAAGAAAGCCGTTCGATGTGGACGTGCCGCGATTCGCGCTCGACCTCCAACCCGCGCCGCGCGAGTGTGTACAGCGGCACGCCGTCTTGTTTTAATGCGGAGTGCATAGGCGGGATCTGCGTTTGCGCACCGATGAATTTTTCAAGAACGGTGGCGACCATCTCGATACTTACGTTAACGGGGCCACGCTGAGTAATTTCTCCCTCGGTATCGCCGGTACTGGAGGTTTGCCCGAGCTTCAACGTGGCGCGGTAGCCTTTTTGCGCGTCCAGCATGAAGC
>JAYTUX010000473.1:0-12747 GCA_043744315.1 Betaproteobacteria bacterium
TTTTCTGTGGATGAATACCGGACACATCATCGGCGGTGCGATTTTCGATGGAAAAAGCCGCTGACGAAACCAACACCTGTTCGCTTGTCATGCCCGGTACCAAATGATAGAGAAATGTCACCAATTCCACCGGTGCCACCGTCGCGCCCGGGCGCAGTTCGACTTTCTCCAATAGCACACGATGCTGCGGCTCACGCACGACCACGTCATCCACCGTGACCCAGCCGTCTTCAATATAGCGTTCGGCCTCGCGGCGCGAACATGAGGCGATTTCAGTAATTCGTTTCGCGAGACGTATGGGTTCAGGCATGGGTGTTTTCTATCGTCAATATTCGGCACGTACGCACAGTATGCACGCGCGTTAACATAGCGAACATGCCAACACAATTTTCACCCGCCGCGCTTGAGGGCATTACCCTCAAGGCTATCGTCACGACGCTGGTCGAGCGTATAGGCTGGGAGGCAATGGGTGAGGCTGTGCCGGTAAGGTGCTTCATGATTGACCCGAGCCTCAAATCCAGTTTGACATTTTTGCGGCGGACACCGTGGGCACGAAAACGCGTTGAAGAACTCTACTTGCGCACCTTAAACGGCGACGGTTAGCAGCCTGTCAACACTTCCGGAGTTCAGGAATATGGATTGCCGTTGCCAAGGTAATTCATGATGTATCGCGTCAGTGACGTGTCTGCGCAAAAGCCGCGCGAAATGCCGGCGTCGGTACACATTTCTTTCATGATCCGCGCTTCGTTCGGAAACGGCCAAAGTGCCACGCCAGTATCGGTATTCCAGCCCGCCTCGCCCTGGAATGTACCCGAGCGACCGATGCGATTGACGATCTGCGCACCGATTTGTCCGCCGGACGACCCTGCTGATTTCAGCGGGCTACCGGCTTCGATACGTACGAGGTAAGTCAATCCGTTGCCAAACGGCGAATACGTCACGCGGCCCGCGCCACTGGATGTGCCGCCATTGTTGAAGGAATTGAAAAATGTCAGTGGCACACCGATCGACTCGGTACTGGTATTGGCGACAATTACGTTGGTCACCGCACCGGAATAGCTGCGCGCAAATTGCACGAAGCCGGCACCTTGAACATTCATTTTGCTGGTACCCGCAGTGATTCGATTCATCGTTACGCCGATATTGCTGGCGCTCGAACCCATCGCCGACGCGAATTCGGCATCCCACAACACCATGTCTTCGACGATTGCCCCACTGATCGCGCCGTTGCCGTCAAATCGAATGGCGCCACCCGCCGGACTTCTCAACGCAATATTACCCAGCCAGCTATTGTTCGCGGTCGCGCCGGGGCTGTCGCTGTTATAGACCGCATAGAACGCGCCCTGCCAGGACGCATACGAAAGATCGTTGTCGAGGATCAGCACATTCTGCGCGGAACAGTTTGAGGAATTGTAGAAGTTCAGGCCCGCCTCCGGATCCCCCTTGGTGTCGCTCCAGCCCGCGTCATGGCGGATCACGCCACGCCGCACCACCACGCGACTTGCGTTGTAAATAAGCAAGTTGTAGCGCCCACCCCGCCCGTGAAACCAGTTGTCCTCGAAGAGAATGTCTGAGATGTCGTTGACATCATTCGAGCCGACCGTGGTTGCCGCGCAATTGCCGGATGAACAGCCGCCTTTGAATTCGTTTCTGAAAAACTTCAGGTGATTGCCAAGGATCGTGCGCCCCGCCGTATCCTGAAATCGCAACCCCAGAAAATTAAGGTAGCTATTGCTATGCGCCAATTCCAATCCGCCCGTCAGCACGACCCCGCCTTCGTTTTCTG
Source organism: Betaproteobacteria bacterium (assembly GCA_043744315.1). Lineage (GTDB taxonomy): Bacteria > Pseudomonadota > Gammaproteobacteria > Burkholderiales > Usitatibacteraceae > UKL13-2. The sequence continues at coordinate 1,787 of JAYTUX010000473.1, forward strand.
CGCGCACCGTAATAACATTCGAAGCGGTACCATTGGGGAGATTGATCAACGCGTTTGCGGCACCTGAATAGGTGCCGTCGCGAATGACCAGCGTATCACCCGCGGTGAGGCACGCAAGCCCTGCCTGGAGAGTGCGCTTTGCGTTCGCGCTGATTTGCGCAGCGGCGCAGGTGCTCGTATCGTTACCGTTGACGGCCACAAAAAATGACGCACCACCGGTTATAGCAACGGGTGCAAATGTTGCGGTGACCGTGCAATCGGCCACGATCGCATTGGTAGTGAAGGTGTTTGCCGCCAGCGTACCGCCGCAGGTACCACCGACGCTGGCGGTATAGCCCGACGCGGGCGTCACGATGAAAGCGATGGTTGCGCTGCGATTCACGGTTTGTGCGCTTGTCGGGCTGATGGTGCCGTTTGGCCCCGCGCTCGGCGTGACCATAAAAGTATTTACCGGCGCGGGCGGCGCGGGGGATCCACCCGCATCACCGCCACCTCCGCCGCCGCAGCCGCCAAGAGCGAAAGCAAACAACAATGGGTACGCCAGTATCGTGCGGCGCACAAACTTGCTTGCGATGATGGGTTCCTGCGATTTCATAAACTGAATTGTCGCATTTGCTCTGCAGACGAAGAAAAAATTACGGCTGTCCGCCCCACACTACCGCCCAAAAAATGGCAGCTTATTCCATTTCCCAATCTTAAGCCTGTCATCCTGAGCGACGCGAAGGATCTCGTTATGACAAGATCCTTCGCGTCGTTCAGAGCCTGCCCCGAACTCGATCCGGGGATGACACTGCTCTTTTGAAATGGCAACGAAATTACATATTGCGAAACAACGGCATGAACGACAAACTTACCGTCAGCGTTTCCGGTCGGTTCTTCAGTTTGACGATGCCCTTGCCGGTGTCGTCGCGCGCAATCGAGGCAATCGCTTTCAAGTTGACGATGGTGGCGCGGTGGATTTGTTTGAACGTGGCGGGGTCGAGCACATCAAGCAATTCGCGCAATGGTTTACGCAGCAACGATTCGCCCTCGGCCGTCATCACCACGGTGTACTTGTTGTCGGACTGAAAATAGGCGACATCGTCGATCATGATGAGGCGGGTTTCCTTGCCGGAACTCGCCGTGATCCACACCAGCGGCGGCGCGTCAGTGGTGCGCGGCAACGCGATGGTCAGTTTCTTGAGCAATTCTGCGAGCGTGCCTGCATCGGGACTCTCGGCGATGGCACGTGCGCGCAGGCGCGTCACGGTGGCCACGAGCCGCTCACGCGAGATCGGTTTTTGCAGGTAATCGACCGCGCCCTTTTCAAATGCATCGATGGCGTATTGATTGTAGGCAGTGACAAAAACGATTTGCGTTTTCGGGCTCGCTTCCGCCATCGCCGCCGCCACTTCGAGGCCGGTCAATCCCGGCATGCGAATATCGAGAAATGCGACGTCGGGTTGGTGCGCGGCGATGGCCTCCAGTGCAGCACCTCCATCTTCGCAGGCAGCGATAATGTTTAACTCCGGCCAGACTTCGCGCAGCATTGCTGCGAGCGAATCGCGCAGTAACTCTTCGTCTTCGGCGATCACGCAATTAGTCATGATCCACTCCTTTTGATGCTGGGGCGTGGACGGTAATCGTCGCTGCTACCCCGCTCGGAAAATTCGCGACGATCGCGAAATTCGCCGCAGAACCGTATGCAAGCCGCAACCGCTCGCGGATATTCTTCAACCCAATTCCGGTACCGCCACCTTCTGCGCTGAAGCCACGTCCATCGTCGGCGACCGTGACGGCAATCGTGCCCGCTGACTCACGCGCAAGTATCCAGATGGTACCGCCACCGGATTTCGGTTCCAGACCGTGTTTGATCGCGTTTTCCACCAGCGTTTGCAACATCATCGCGGGGAATGGCACGCTGCGCAGCGATTCAGCCACATCGATGTTCGCCGCCAATCGCGCACCCATGCGGATTTTCAGAATATCCAGATACGCGCGCGCACGATCAAGCTCGTCACCGAGGGTCGAGGGGGTATCTTCCGTGCGCGGCAACGAGTGACGCAAATACAGGATCAAGTTGCCGATCATCTCGTCAGCACGTGCGGGATCGGTGCGGATGAGGATCTGCGCACTTGCCAATGTGTTGTACAAAAAGTGTGGCTCGACCTGCGCGTGCAACAAACTGAGTTTTGCGACCGTGAGTTCTTTTTCGGTGACGGTCTGCTGCGTGGTAGCCTGCTCACCGCGGCGGCGCTCAGCGATGCGGCGTGTGATGGCGCGCGCGATGGCTTCGGCATTCTCGAAGTTGGTGGCATCATCGACCGTAAGCCAATCGCCCCACGCGGCCGCATCCGGCTCGCAAATCAAGGTCACGCTGCACGCCGATTCACCGGGCGAAATCGTCACGGAAATGAGATCGCGCTGACTATCGAACCACTTGTGCAAAAGATGCGTCGGCGTTTTTCCGTAGGGATTGATGCGCTTTACGCGCGCACGCAGTTGCAGGCTGTCGCGCGCCGATTCGATCTCTTCGACACGCGGCAATTCGCGAATGGTGGCCTCGAGAATATTGAACGCCTCACCTGCGTCGATCGGCATCTCGATTTGCCGGCGCTGGCGATTGTTGATGGTATCGGCATCGACGCGGCCGACAATTAATCGCACCCGCCGCAAATGCGAAATCGCCCGATTGACTTGCCATGCGATGACCAGTAGCGCCGTGAACACAAACGGCCATGACGGCCCGCCGCCCCGGTCGCCGCGAAACACAAACCACACCATCAGTAATAGCAAGAAAGCCAATGCCCAGGCGATGGCGATGCGAAGAACGTAAAAGATGCTGGTTTTCATGAATGGCGTGGAGGTTTGAATTGCCTGAACACTAGCAGAGCAACGCAAAAAAGTGCGCCGCGTTCCGACAAAGGCTGGACTTGCAAGATGAAACATGGCGAAGGCGGCGCGAAGTGACAGGTGGTACTATTCGTTGCGCAGGAAAACAGACAAACTCTAACATTCATGCGGGTTTCCAGCCATATTTGCCTGAAACAGCTCGCCGAATGGCGTTCTACGTATCAGGGGACGGCGACTACCAAAACCGTCGTTCTGGCGCACAACCACAAGTGTTGCGCGCCGGAATGACGAAATGTTGAGGCCAACGGAATTTCCCATCGCCACCGAGCGCTGCAATGAAATTAATGCGGGCCTTACCCGCCACCTACTCTTTCACCGGCATCCCGATTTTTCTCCGCAAATCAACAAAACCCGGATCCGCGGGATTGGCCGGATCCAATTCCGTCAACACCGCGATCTGTTGCCGCGCCTTCGATGGATATCCCGCACGCCAATAGGCGATCGCCAGATACTGATGCACTTCCTCGAATCCGCTCGACAACGCTTCCGCGTGCTCAAGCGCGTTGACGGCCTGTCGATACTTCGCATCGCGCAAAAACTCAAGCCCTTTTCCGAGCCAGTAGTAAGGATTGCGTTCCTGCCGCCGCTCAATCAACCGCGCGTATGTTTGCGCTTCGTCATTGCGTCCTTGTGCGGTCAATAGCTGATGCAGATTTCGCAGTGCGGCATCGTCATCGGCATCAAGGGAAACTGCCTGCCTTAGCAACGTTTCCGCGGCGGCGTTGATTCCATGGCGTTTATAAAGGCTCGCAAGGTTGCTGTAGCCAGGTGCAAATTGATTGTCGGCATGAACGGCCGCCTTGAACCACGCGTAGGCCGCCGGATAATTGCGCCGCGAGAAATGTTCCGCGCCGATGTTGTTGTAGTAGCGCGAGAGTACATTTTCTTCCGTGAGTTCGACTCCGGTGCGCAGCCAACCCACTTGCGGATCAAAATCGATCACCACGTTACCGGAAATCATGGTGCCGTTTTTTAGATGCAGGCGCGCCTGATTTTTGATCAGGACATTGATGTGCCGCCCGATGAAATCGACATTGCGCTGGCGACTGAAAAGCGCTGGCACACGGACTTCCTGCAATTGCACGTCGAGGTTGAGCGCCTTGGCCATCGAATAGGCGAGGACACTAAGCGAGAGGCAATTGCCGCGCTTGGTACGCCAAGTCTCGGCTGCAATATGGGTTTCGTCACCTGCATAACTGGACGATTTTAGATCCGGCCCATACAGCAGCGCCATCAGGTAATCCACGCGCCGCTGAGTGCTGGCCTCTGGCATACCCGATGATCGCAGCATCGATAGCAACTCGGGATCAAGCGCGAATAGGTCGCGCTTGCCGACCAACGCAGGCGCACGCTCAAAATCAAACGCCTGATCCCGCCACAGGTGATCCATGGCGCGCGCGTCGATGGGCAAAATGGGGGTTGCCGCGCATCCCGCAATCGCGATACAAACACCGGCAATGACAATCGACTTATGCATGTCGCCTATCCCGATACTTGGAACCTTTAAAGCAACTGCGGGTTCCGCTCACTAACAACTTTCTTTCGCCGCCACGGCCAATCCAGATCAAATCGCTGGCCATTCAGAAAAACGCTTACCCACGTTTTTCGCACCAGGTAATGATAGGTGACAAAACAAATCAGCGAGGTGATGGCCACGACGACCAAAAATTTGGCGATCGCCGGAAAACGATACGGCAACAGCAGCCAGCCTGCAAAACATACCGCGGGCAAGTGCAGCAGAAATACCCAGTATGAGGATTGCGATGTGTACAAAATCCACGGCGACTCGAAATCAAAATAGCGCAGCGCGCCACCGATAAAGAGATAAATAAGGCTCCAGGTACAAAGCCCGTGCAACATCACTGCCGCCAGATGCAGGCCGATTGACGGGGTGGCCGCCGCGAGTTCCAGGCGCGACGCATACAACGATAGCGGGAACAACACCAACGCAAAACCCGCACACCACGGCACCAAGCGCGCAGCCGTTTGCAGGAAGCTGCGGTGATGATGAAAAAAATAGCCCAGCACAAAGAATGAACCGTAGTAAATCAGCGACGGCACATGCGGCGTCAGAAAAATAAAACCCTCATGCACCATGCCCGCGCGAAACGGCCACAACGTCACGGCGGTATAGAGCCCAAACAATACGAGGCTCGCGGGCGACATCAGCACTCGATTCACTTGCGGCGCGAACCCGAGACTAGATTCAACGAGCCATCTGCAAGCCGGAATCAGCAGGTAGAACAGGCAGAGGTAATACAAAAACCACAAATGTCCAAGCGAGACTTGACCGGTAATCGCGCCGGCATCGCGCAATTCACCGCCGAGGATTTTCAATTGTGCGCGATCGGGCAGGATATCGTGGGTGCCAAACCTGACACTCAGCATGAAATCAATCATGAACAATCCCGCCAGCGGCAGCACCGTGACTATGCCCGCCAGCAGAGGTGCCAGCACCCGTGCACCCCGATTTTTGTACGTTCCCCACAACCCGCGCTTTTCCAACAGCAACGAGGTGAAAAATCCCGCCAACACAAAAAATGTCGGCATGCGGAAACTGTGGATGAAATGAAAGATCAGATTGAAGACGAACGAAGTTTCGCGGTCCGCCGGCAGCGGCACTTGCACGGGAACCGGCATCGATTTCTCCGGGGCGACCAGATAGAACATCGACGCGTGCAACACGATGCCCAGCATCATCATGGTCCCGCGCAAGGCATCGAGGCCGTGATAGCGGCGGTTATCGGTTGTCATGATTTTCCATTCGGGGCGCGCGAATTTCAATGGCTCAATATTCGCACGAAAGCGGCAACAGCGTTGGAAACCCCAAGTGGGTTTGGTGGCGTTATTGATCTACTTGCTGGACGTCATTTCGCGCGGTTCACCCGCTACGTTTCCCGCTCATCGCCCGATTGCTGACGTCGATATACCCGGACAAATCGCGCGTTCTCGGCAATACCGAAATCGCCGGGCGCGTATTGCAGCAGCCAATCGTGCGTCTCACCGTGCAACAAATTGCCGCCCGCTTCGCGCGCGATCGTAAACGACTCGGGCATTTGTTTCGCCCAAACCGCGACCGGGCGCGCACGATAACGTCCGTTGCAGCCTGCCTCAGTTGGTGCGACAGCGACATACTTCGCCGCAAACCGCTCGCGCGAAACGGACCAGCGATCGCCGGTTGATCCAGTAATCAATGCGTCGCCGGTTTGGTACCGATTTGGGCCGACACGGGTGATGATTTCACCGGCATTAGCGGCGAAGGTCACGTTGACGATTTCGTCCTTGACATAGATTGACGCGGCGGGGTCAGTGGTCAGATCAATGTTGGCCTGAAGTTTCATGAACCTCGATCCAGATTTGATAATTCACAATGCGCTTCCTGTACCGCAACCAGAGAAAAATGGGGAGCTTATTCCCCCAACACAGCGCTCATTGCCACGCGTACGGATTCGCGGTCCGCCCTGCCAAGTTTGCCTGCCTTGCGTATGACAAGGCGATTGTCGATCGAGAACAGCTTGAACCTCAGCACACAAGCAACACTCAATCCGGCGGATTTCAAATCGACGATTGCCGTGTCGTACGGCCAAGGGTTCTCAACGGCGCTCGTAATCATCGCCATGACACTGTGGCCGGCTCGTGAGTTGAATGCACGCGCATCGCTCAGCACCAGTGCTGGCCTGCGTTTGACGGCCGACTTGTCGGTAAACGGAAATGGCACCACCACCACATCGAATCGATCAAAGATCGCGGAAGGCATCGTCGTCCGCTTTGGTGTCCCATTCTGTCAGGGTTTTTTGCACGGCATTTAGGTACTCATTATCCGGCGTCGTCACGCGCTTGAGTTTGACCTCACCTCGCTCGATCCGATATTCGACGGCATCACCTTGCCGTACGCCTAGGAACTCTCGAACTTCGCGGGGAATGGTGGCTTGATATTTTTCGGAGACTTTGGAGATTGCGGTCATGGTGGGAAATTGGTAGGGGTGTAATACCGTATTACGGTTAGACGATTCTACTAATGATTGGAATTGAATGCAATGTCCGAAAATTCAATAAACCGGAAGTCAACTGGCAAACTTCAAAGCTGCGCGCTTAAGCACCGTTCGCCGATTGGAATAGTGCTACCCCGCCCGCCCCTCCAACGCCATCCTCCCCGCCGGCGTTGCCATCACCACGATCGAGTCGCCCGCCTGCACCAGCCGATCCGCTGCCGGATTGAACACTGTCGCGCCGCCCGCTGTGCGCACCGCGAGCACGATGTATTCGGAACTGGATGGTGCGAATGCCTGGATCGGCGCAGGAGCGCCCTCGGCAACAACGATTTGCTCCACACGCACGTTGTCGTCTGAGCGCAGCATTTCATCGAGGAACGACACGACATGCGGGCGCACCATGCTGGAAACGATGCGCATACCGCCGGTGAAATCGGGCGAGACGATCGCGTCCGCGCCGACCCGTTCCATCTTGGAAAAATAATTCACTTCGTGGCAGCGCGCCACCACGCGGCATTTTTGATTGAGCTGCTTGGCCGAGAGCGTGATGACGAGGTTGCGATTGTCGTCACCGGTGACAGCGAATACGCCCGCCGCGCGGCGTGCGTCGCGATCTGCGCGGGATCGATATCGATGACGACGTACGGGCGTCCGGTTTTGTCGAGTTCGTGTGCGACGTTGCCGCCGACGCGTCCCGCGCCGCAGACGATGTAGTGCCGGGATAATTAGCCGATGCGTTTCAACATTTTGCGTCTCCGTAGCGCCAGATTCAGTTCGCCGACGACGATGAACGCCGTGATCGTGGAAAAAATATAGGTAGTGACGCCGATGCCGGCGAAGGCGATCACCATGGTGAAAATCCGTGCGCCGGGCTTGCCGGTCATATCGATGACCTCGCCATAGCCGATGGTCGCGACGGTGATGAACGTCATGTAGAGCGCATCGACGATCGTGGTCGCGTCGCCGCCGATGCGAAGATAGCCCAGCGTCCCGGTCAGCAGGACGGCAATCAAGGCAAGCGCCGGCGTCAGAAAGCGCCGGACAATGCGGGGTATGTTCAGCTCGGGCATGCGGGTCGAGGCATTCGCAGAGAAATCAGTATACGTGATTGCGGAGTCCAACCTCCAGCATTGGCGCGGCCTTTCACATGTTTTTGGCCGTAGAGGCGCGCCGGTGCTGAGGGTTTAACCGGTCGCGCAGTTCCATTTATGCGGTAACTACGCATGTTGACGTAGGCTTATACGCCGTTCGCCCTGAGGTATCGAAGGGCTGCCCGCAAATAGGCCCATCGATACCTCAGGGCGAACGGTGTCTGAGGGGTTAATCGAGCAGACTTGGGTCGGGACTCACCCATTTGGTCGTGGGACAAAATAATCGCGTCGGGCCCAACCCGTTCGATGTTCCCCCACAAGGCCCGAAATACGCGAGAATCTCGCCCTCGGCCGTGCGCGGCGATCTCGCTCTAAAGGTTTCCACAATGCGTCAACTTAAATTCAACATTTTTGCCTCACAAATTTCCGTCGCCATACTCGCTGCCACCACAACGATGGCCATCGGTGCACCGGCCCCGGTTGCGCCGATCAAGGAAGTTATCGACACGTTTCATGGCGTCCAGGTAAAAGATCCCTACCGATATTTTGAAGAGGTCAAATCACCTGACGTAATGGCCTGGCTCAAAGGCCAGGGCGACACGGCGCGTGAATCACTCGATCGCATCGCGATTCGCGAGCAACTTGAAAAACGCATTACCGAACTCACCAACGCGAGTGGCGATTCCATCAACACCGTCAACCGTATGCCGGGCGATTTGATTTATTACCTGAAGCGTGCGAAGGGCGAGCGGCAATTCAAGCTGGTGATGCGACGCGGTGTTGCCGGCGCTGAACGGGTGCTGGTGGATCCGGACGTGGATGCAAAACGCACTGGCATTCCACATGCGATCAATTACTATCAGCCCTCGTGGGATGGTGCCTATGTGGCCTATGGCATGTCGGCGGGCGGCTCAGAGGCGGCATCACTTTATATTTTCGACACCAAAGCCAACAAGCTCATCGGCGAGCCGATTCAGCGTGTCTGGCAAACCAATATCAGCTGGCTGCCCGACAGCAAGTCACTCACGTTCAATCAATTCAAAGTACCGACACCGGGTGAGCCGGATACCGAGACCTACCTCGACAGCAAAATCATGTGGCTGAAGGTGGGCGATCCTGAAGCCAAAGCGAAAGCGATATTCGGCCCGACCGTGACAAAAAATCTCGGCCTCGCACGACTCGATGTCGGCTACCTCATCCTCACCAAGGACAGCCCGTGGATGATCGCGCGCACCACCGATACCACCTTGCAGGAAGGTTTCTTGTTCGTGGCGCCCGTCGCAAATATCGGCAAGGAAAATATCGGCTGGAAAAAAGTCTCCGCCTTTGCCGACAAGATTACCGAAGTGGAATTGCGCGGCAATGACCTTTTCTTCCTTACGCACGCCAACGCGCCACGCAAAATGGTGATGAAACTCGATTTGCGCAAGCCCGATTTGCGCCGCGCCGTGATGGTGGCGGCACCACCGAAAGACACCGTGCTCGAAGAGTTTTCATTGACGCGCGATGCCGTCATCGGTGCCGTACGCGAAGGTACCGGCATCGTCCTTCGCCGCTATCGTGGCCGCGACACCATCGGTGAGGCGATCCCGATGCCGTTCAAGGGTGCGGCGCACATTCACACCGAGCCCGCACATCAGTCGGTCGATGTGCTTTATTCGCTGACTGGCTGGATTTCATTGCCGCGCACATTTCTGCTCAAGGGCAATACCTCCACCGATTCCGGACTCCGCGTCAATCCACCGCTGCCAAACATACCCGAAGTGGACGTCATCGACGTGAAGGTTGCCAGCCACGATGGCGCAATGGTGCCCATGACAATCTTGCATAAGAAAGGCCTGAAACGCGACGGCACCAATCCGACGTTGTTGACCGCCTACGCCGCCTACGGTTTTTCCGAGACCGCCTATTTTTCGCCAAGCGCGATGGCGTGGATCGAGCAAGGCGGCGTGATCGCTTACGCCAATGTGCGCGGCAGCAGTGTGTACGGCCACGACTGGTATCAGGCCGGATTCAAGGCGAGTAAATCGAATACCTGGAAGGATGGCGTTGCCTGCGCGAAATATTTGATTGCCGAAGGCTATGCCTCGCCGAAAACGCTCGGCGTATCCGGCGGTAGCGCGGGTGGAATATTTGCCGGGCGCACCGCCACCACCGCGCCGGAATTATTCGCCGCCGTGATTCTGAATGTCGGCAGTCTGGACACGATTCGCGCCGAAGAAACCGCCAACGGCATCACCAATATTTCGGAATTCGGCAGCGTAAAAAATCCGAAAGAGTTTCCCGCGTTGCTGGATATGAGCACCTACCACAACATCAAGGACAATACGGCGTATCCCGCCGTGCTACTGGTGCATGGCGTGAACGATCCGCGCGTGGAAGTCTGGCACAGCGCAAAAGCCACCGCGCGTCTGCAAGCGGCTACCACAAGCGGCAAACCGATTCTGCTCAGGCTGGATATGCAAGCCGGCCACGGTATCGGCAGCACCGTCACGCAGCGCACCGCGATGGCGGCGGATATCTACGGGTTTCTGCTTTGGCAGATGGGGAAGACGACGTTGAAAGAATGAGCGGACGTTGGGTGACCATCACAGCGATACCGACTTTATGTATTGGGTTTGACCTATGACGGCCTTAGTACCCTAAACCCGTTAGCCCTATCGAAGCGCTCGTTCAGCCGCTCCCTACAGCGTCGATGTCGGTCGGTCAGACTTGGCAACCGGCGCAAGCAATCCTTCGATTTTCTTCTTCAGTTCTTTGCCCACTTCGTTGTCTGGCAGGCGGATGGCGACGCCTTGCGGGCGATTGCCCTGTGCGTGCGGCGGATTGATCCACGCAACGACGCCGGTCATGGGAATTTTGACCGGCTCTTCCAGAAACGTAAGAATCACCAGCACTTCATCACCCAATTTGTGCGGCTTGGTACTCTGCATGAACAAACCACCGCCCTTCAACAGCGGCATCCACGCGGCATAGAGCGCGCTCT
>JAYTUX010000474.1:0-12740 GCA_043744315.1 Betaproteobacteria bacterium
GCAGACGAGATTTTCACCACGCTGATGGGCGACGATGTCGAGCCGCGCCGCGCATTCATCGAAACCAATGCGTTGGTTGTGAACAATCTAGATGTATAGGAAACCCTAGTACCGGCGCGCCTTTCCGATCGAATGTTCTCGGAAACGCGCGATAGTCGAGGACTTTGCTGATTGTATGTGGGTTACGCGGCCTTTTTCTTGCGAGGTGCCGCGGCGGGTTTTGCGGCTGTCTTGGCGGGCTTTTTCTTGGCCGGCGCGCCAAATTTTTCGGTAAGCATGTCGACCGCTTCTTCCAATGTAATCGAGTCGACCTTTGCCTTGTCCTGAATCGTCACGTTGGCCGCGCCGTGCTTCACGTATGGGCCATAGCGGCCCGAGTAGATGGAAATGATCTGATCGTCTTCGGGGTGCTTGCCGAGCACGCGTAACGCGCCGGGGCTCGCGGAACCCTTTTCGGCGCTCTTCGCCCCCTTGGCACCCGCTTTGGTTGCGCGCTCTTCGAATTCAAAACCGATCTTGCCATCGGACTGGCGCACCAGATAGGCTGAAAACGGACGGCCTTTTTTGGAAATGAATTTTTCCAGCAAAGGTGACTTGCCGGTCTCGAGCAACTTCATCATTTCTTCGCGCGCAATCGCTCGCTTCAAGATCGTGCGACCGGAACGAAAATCGCAGGTGCGCGCGCTGCCGACCGCCTTCTCGCACGTATAAGCGTTCGGTGTTTCAAATACGCGCGACTTGCATTTCGGGCACGGGCCAAGCGATTCCTGTCCGGAAAAATCCGGGCCTTCACCGTCTTCATCATTGGCGGCGTCGCCCCAGGAAAATTCAATCGCAAACTCTTTGTTAAGAACCACGTTTGCCGAGAACGCGCGGCCAATGCGGCTTCTGAAACCATCCAGCGGGCCGATCTCGCGTTTCTCGATCAGGGCTTCGGCCTCGTGAATTTCCAATTGCCGGCTGGCCAGTATTTTCCAGAACGCGAAATCGCATGATTGGCATTGAAACTTCTTGTAATTTTCATGTACCTCGCCACCGCATTTCGGACAGCGGGCGTTGATGGCGCCAAAATCTCCCGGAATCGTGTCGTGCTCGAAATTCTTGGCTTGCCCAACGATGTGTTCGGTCATCTCGACAATACCGGCCATGAATTTCTTGCGTGATAATTTGCCTTGTTGCATGAGCGCAAGTTTCTGCTCCCATTCCGCCGTCAGTTCCGGCGAATACAACTCAGGAATGCCGAGGCCATGCAGGGCGATCATCAATGAGGCGGCCTTGGCAGTCGGAATGAGTTCGCGGCCTTCGCGGTGTACATATTTTTCGTAGATCAGTCCCTCGATAATCGCTGCCCGCGTGGCCGGCGTGCCGAGGCCCTTTTCCTTCATTGCCGCGCGCAGCTCTTCATCGTCGATCAATTTTCCCGCACCTTCCATCGCCGAGAGCAGCGTTGCTTCGGAGAAGCGTGCTGGCGGTTTGGTTTGGTTGGCGACCGATTTGACTTCCACCGCCTTAACCTGCTCTTTGGGCTTGATCGCGGAAAGGGTCGCACTGTCGTCGTCGATCTCGCGGCCATAGACCGTGAGCCAACCTGGATTCATCAGCACTTTGCCTTCAGACTTGAAAGCCTCGCCTTCAACACGCGTGATACGCGTGGTCTGTAAAAATTCGGCGCTGGGATAAAACACGGCAAGAAATCGCTTGACCACAAAATCGTACAACTTCGCTTCGATTTCGTTGAGCGACTTCGGCGCCTGCTGTGTGGGAATAATCGCGAAGTGATCGGAAATTTTCGTATTGTCGAAAATCCGTTTGTTCGGCTTTACCCATTTTTCATCGAGGATTTTCTTCGCGAACACGTTGTATTCGCTCTCTTTCAGCATCTTCAGCGTGTCTTTGACGGTGTCGATGTAATCTTCCGGGAGCGCGCGCGCATCCGTTCGCGGATAGGTCAGCACTTTGTGTTTTTCGTACAGCGCCTGCGCGAGGCCAAGCGTGGTTTTGGCGGAGAAGCCGAAGCGCGAATTGGCTTCACGTTGCAATGAGGTGAGATCAAACAATAGCGGAGATGCCTGAGTGGTCGGCTTAGCTTCTTCCTCGGCAATACCGGGCTTGCCGAGGCATTTGGTGACGATCGCGCGCGCGCGCTTTTCGTCCCACAGGCGCTCCGGCCGGAGCGCTTCATCGTCCTCGGATTTCTTGAATTTCTCGTCGAACCAGCGACCCGGATAATCACCTGCGGAGGCGGCGAATGAGCCGTGTACTTCCCAATAATCACGCGAACGAAAAGCCTTGATTTTCTCTTCGCGCTCAACGAGCACGGCAAGTGTCGGCGTTTGCACACGGCCAACAGTGGTCAGCTGAAAGCCGCCGGATTTGGAATTGAATGCAGTCATCGCGCGCGTGCCGTTGATCCCGACCAGCCAGTCCGATTCGGACCTGCAAACGGCGGCATCGGCGAGTGGTTCGTAGGTCACGCCATCAGCCAAACTCTTGAATCCCTCGCGGATGGCCCCCTGCGTCATCGATTGCAGCCACAATCGCTTGATCGGCTGTTTGGCCTTTGCATACTGATAGATGTAGCGAAAAATCAACTCGCCTTCGCGGCCCGCGTCGCAGGCGTTAATGACGCCATCAATGTCTTTGCGCTTCAGTAGCTTCAGCAAAACCTTCAGGCGATCTTCGGATTTTTCAATCGGCTTGAGTTGAAAGTAGGATGGAATCGCGGGTAAATGAGCAAATGTCCACTTGCCGCGTTTGACCTCTTCTTCCTCCGGCATGCCTATTTCGACCAAATGGCCGACGGCGGACGAGAGCACGAAATCGTCGCTCTCGAAAAAATCTTTCTGTTTCGTGAAGCCGCCTAGCGCCTTCGCGATGTCGTTGGCGACGGACGGTTTCTCGGCAATGATGAGGGACTTGCCCATATATTAAGGTGCTCTTAACAACAAAATGGTGGAGAAGCCGGCGGGAAATCCGGCAAAAGGGGACAAATGATAAGCAGGGATTCGCCTTTACCGCAAGCGCGGAATTTTTCCTGACCGCAAATCCGTCACAGAAAATATTCAGCAACTACCCGATAATTTGGGTCGTCGTGATTGCTTTCGCAAGGTCTGATGCTATCCCAAACGCTGATACTTTCCGCCCGGCAACGATGCGATTGAGCCGGCGAGTTCGAGTTCGGTCAAGCGCGACATGACAAATGCGGCATCGTGGCCCGTCTGGGCAATCAGCGCGTCGATTGTCACCGGATCGTATCCCATTGCGGCGAGAATGATATCTTCCTTCATCGCGGCATCTACAGATCCCGCTGCCGTCGTCTGGGGCGGCACCAAACTCAATTCCACGAGGATGTCGTTGGCGTCATCCACCAGTTTGGCACCTTGCTTGATTAAGTGATGGCACCCTTTGGAAAGCGGTGAATGGATCGAGCCGGGAATAGCAAAAACATCCCTTCCTTGTTCACCGGCCTGCCGTGCCGTGATCAGTGAACCCGAGGCCAATGCGGCCTCGACCACCAACACTCCGCGCGACAAGCCACTGATAATGCGATTGCGGCGCGGAAAATTATTGGCGAGGGCCGGCGTGCCCAGCGCGAATTCCGAGACAATTAGTCCGCGCTCGGCAAGTTCGTGCGCAAGCGTTTTGTTGCGCGCCGGATAAACGAGATCCAGGCCAGTACCAACCACCGCAATGGTTGAGCCCGCACCTTCAAGCCCGCCGCGATGTGCAGCCGCATCAATGCCCAGCGCCATTCCGGAAACGATGGTCATTCCTGCGTGTGACAGCGCGCGCGCGAACGACCCTGCATTTTGGATTCCCCCGGGAGTGGCATTGCGGCTACCGACGATGGCGATGCCTTTTTCATCAATGGCGCGCAGTAATTCACGCTTACCTTTCAAGTAAAGGATTGTGGGCGGGTCGGAAATTTCCAGCAATCGCCGTGGATAATCCTCATCGGCAAGCGTCAGCAGATGGTTCGCGTCGTCTTCAAGCCAACGTAGTGCAGCCGCCAGTTTCTCCGCAGGCGCACCATCGGACATCGCCTCGGCAACTTTGGGTGTGACCCATTGCGCGAGCGACGCTGATGATTGGGCGAGAATGGCACCTGGCGAGCCGAATTGGCGAAGCAGACGGCGGGTACTTTCTGCCCCCAGCCTCGGGATCAGGTGCAGGCCAACCCAAGCCTCTGGCTCGGTGCCAGAGGCGGGCAACGGCATGACGTGGTTAAGTTATAGACCGGATTAAAGATTTGACAGGTTATGGCGTTTGCACGACGTCACCGACCTTCAGCGGTCGCCGGCTCGACATCACCAGGCCATATGAAATCTTCTCAAAAACGCGGAAAACAAACATCAATCCATTGCGCTCGTCCGGCAATTTGACTTCCGATTGCACGGCGGACTCATCCGGCTTCTTGGTGGTGGAATCGGAACCCAGTGACGACAACCAATTTCCAATCCCAAAGTTGACTTTTGACGCACTGGCGTCATCTTGTGTGCTAACGGTGGCGCCGCGTTGCAATGTGGCCAGTACATGGCCCACTTCCGTCCCGTCTCGCTTGCCAAGATTGATCGCGACGACCGAATACTGGGCGGCGTCTTCGACGCTGCCGATTACCGAGACCACAGCACCTTTCATTTGTTTATCGGGCGAACGGGGGCTGTAAGAGGGTAACGTTGCTTCCAGGGTCGGGGTAAGCCGGTCACCACGATTGATCTCCTGGTTGGAGTGAATGATTTCGAGCGTCGAACTATCACCAAACCGCGTGACCCGTGAATCACCAAGGTAAATCGCCTCATAGCCAAGGATTTCTTTTGTGACGGGATCGATCAAGGTTTTGCCCGGTCGATAAATTTGCCATTTGATTCCCGCATTCGGGTTGAGACCGACCGCATAAGCGATATTTCCCGCGCCGATGATCACCCGGCCATCTTCGGCCGCGATTATCTTTGGCGCACTCGATAATGCGCCTTCTTCGATCACCAGTGGCAAGGTCAGAAATGGGCCGATTGCCTTTGAAGGAATCGAAGGAATGGCCAAGGCCAGCCTGTCAACTCTGACTTGCGGGGTCAAACGCACGGTTCCGCCCGGACCGACCGAGCCGCTGGCACCCCCGATGCCGCCAGCACCAACTGAAAGCATCGGGCGGCCGCTGGCATCAAATGAGAGGTGAATGACATCGCCCGGATAAATCCAATGCGGATCCTTGATCTGCTCCCGGTTCATGTTCCAGATTTCCGGCCAGCGCCAGGGTTCCTTCAGAAAACGCCCGGAAATCGCCCACAAGGTGTCGCCTTTTTCCACCGTATACATGGTTGGGGCATCGTCGGCGAGGGCGATCGGTGCCGCGTCGGTTTTCTTCGCCGATGCGAATTTATTGGCGGCTGCATCTTTTTTAGCGTCAGGTGCCGCTTGCGCCCAACCAGATTGGGGAACGAATCCTGCAATCGATAGGACTAAGAGCAGTGTGAGCTTGCTTTTCTTCATGGCGGATCTCACTGGTTGAGAGGTTCGTCGTTGGCCCGTCATCATGGGTGGTGACCACCCGTATTTGCCAGATGAGGCGCTTTCCACTAGACTTGATGGTTAATGGAGGCGCCTCAAACTTAATGTTGTCTCTGAAGATTCTGCACCTAATTTATTCAATTCGCAAGCAATTATGGCTATTCTGGACGTTCTGACCTACCCCGATCCCCTGCTCGCCCGCACGGCCGAGCCTGTCAAGATTATCGACGGCAAAATCAAAAAGCTGGTCGATGACATGGCGGAAACTATGTACGCGGCCCCCGGTGTCGGCCTCGCGGCGACACAGGTAAGCATTTTGCTGCGCCTGATGGTGATTGATGTATCTGAGGAGAAAAACCAGCTCCGCGTGTTCATTAATCCTGAAATCATCAAAAAAGAAGGCACCGCCGTCAATGAAGAGGGCTGCCTGTCGGTGCCCGGGTTCTACGACAAAGTCGAACGTGCCGAAACCGTTATGGTCACGGCACTCGATCGCGACGGACAACGCTTCACCATCAACGCCTCCGGCATGCTCGCCGTTTGCATCCAGCATGAAATCGATCATCTGGACGGCAAGGTATTCGTCGAATATCTGTCGCCGCTGAAATCCAATCGTATCAAGAACAAACTCGTCAAGCGGCAGCGCGAGCTTGAGCGCGAGGCGGAAATGGCGACGCCGCGGCACCGTGTGGCGGCGCGCGCGTGACGTTGTGCGCGGCCTGACGGAAAACGCCGGCTGTCAGGCCGGCGTTTTTGTTTATGGCCACCTAGTCTGCGCGGCGTGAATTCATGAAACTCATTTTTGCCGGAACGCCAGCGTTCGCGGCCTCTGCGTTGGTCGCTTTGAACGATGCGGGCCACGAAATTGCGTTGGTGCTGACTCAGCCGGATCGGCCAGCGGGACGAGGACAAAAGTCCACATCCAGCGCGGTTGCACAGACCGCCGAACGATTGTCACTCGCGCTTGAAAAACCACCGTCACTAAAGAATGCGCACGTCATCGAAGAATTGCAAAGGGTTGGCGCGGAGGCAATGGTGGTCGCGGCCTACGGACTTATGCTGCCGCCAGAGCTGCTCGCGTTGCCCAGAAACGGCTGTTTGAACATTCACGGTTCGCTGCTGCCACGGTGGCGCGGGGCGGCGCCGGTGCAGCGTGCCATTGAGGCGGGCGACACCGAGACCGGCGTTGCGATCTTGCAAATGGAAACAGGATTGGATACCGGTCCGGTGTTGCTGGAGAAAAAAATTGCGATTGCACCGGACGAAACTGCTGCGTCATTGTTCGAGAAACTGGCCGCGTTGGGCGCATCGGCGATCATTGAGGCGTTAGCCAAATTGCCGACGCTCGTAGCGACTCCACAGCCAATTGAAGGCGCGACATACGCAAAAAAAATCGACAAAGCCGAGGCGCGCCTCGATTGGCGCGAACCGGCGGCACACATTGAGCGGCGTATTCGCGCATTCGATCCATTCCCCGGCTGCGAAACAAGATTTAACGGTCGATCCGGCATTGAAAGAGTCAAGATCTGGCGCGCCAATGTGGTGAACAACGACCAGCCGAACACTGCGCCTGGAATCGTCGTCCACAGCGATGGAAAAACCCTTATCGTTCAATGCGGTCGGCAACAGCTTGAATGGATTTCTGTGCAAAAACCTGGCGGAAATCGCATCACGGCCGGCGAATTCCTGCGCGGAGACCTCATCACAACAGGCACCCAGCTCCCATGAAGAAGCCCAAGGAACCTAGTCCGGCGCCCGTTGTTGCATCGCAGGCAACAGGCGGCATGAGCGTGGTTCAGGCCGCCGCATCGGAGGTGGTCGGTCAGGTGCTCACGGGCAAGAATCTCGACCGTGTACTCGAAGCCGTGCAAGCGCGCTTTCGCGAGCTTTCGGCCAACGAGCGCGCGGCCGTGCATTCGATTTCGTTCGATACGCTGCGCCATTGCGGGCTGTTGTCGGCGCAATTGGATAGCCTTCTGACGCAGCCGCTAAGCGACGTGCCGGTGCGCAGCCTTTTGTTGGTGTCGCTCGCGCAATTGCAGTTTTCAAAAGCCGCCGCACACGCGATCGTCGATCACGCCGTGTCGGCGACGGAACAACTGGGACTCGCCCGCGCAAAACCAGTGGTCAACGCGGTGCTGCGAAATTATCTGCGAGCGCCGGAAAAATTCGCGCGCGAAAAGATCGTGCTCGATACCGCGCAGTATGATTTCCCACGCTGGTGGATCGATGCGAGTAAGAAACAGTATCCCGAAGCATGGCAAGGCATTTTGCTGTCTGCGCGCGCACGTCCGCCGATGTGGCTGCGTGTCAATTTGCAAAAAGGATCGGTCGCAGCCTACCTTCAGCGATTGGGCGAACACGGCCTTGCCGCGCGCACCGGTGCCGGCGAGGCGGTGCTTCTGGAAAAACCGTTGCCGGTGCATGAATTACCCGGTTTCAAGGAAGGCTGGGTCAGTGTGCAGGACGCTGGCGCGCAACACGCCGCTCACCTGCTCGCGCCAACCTCGGGGATGCGTGTGCTCGATGCCTGCGCGGCACCCGGCGGCAAGACCGGTCACCTATTAGAAATGGCCGACATCGAGTTGACCGCGCTCGACAATGACAGAAGACGCCTCGCGCGCGTGGCGGACAACCTTGATCGACTCGGGCTTACGGCGACGCTGAAAGTGGCGGACGCCAGTCAACCCGATACCTGGTGGGATAAGCGGTCGTTCGACCGCATTCTGCTTGATGTGCCGTGCTCGGGCTCCGGTGTGGTGAGGCGCCACCCGGACATCAAGTGGATTCGGCGTGAAGCTGACATTTACGCGTTCGCGCGTCAGCAAGCGCGGCTGCTGGCGGCATTATGGAATTGCCTTTCCATTGGTGGTAGATTGCTATATGCCACGTGTTCGATTTTTCACATGGAAAATCGTGATGTTGTCGAGCAATTCAAACGAAAAACACCCGGCGCGCGGCATTTGGCGCTTTTGTCCCAAACGCCCCGCTTGTCCGAAGCGCTCAAATCGTCCGATGCGGCGGGCCACAGTGAGGCCGTGACATCGGAATTCCTTGAAGGCCAGCTTCTCCCCGACGATGTCCACGACGGATTCTATTACGCGCTTTTGGAGAAGACCGGTTAAGTACTGCCTACCGGACAGCTTGCCGCGCACCTGCGCGGCGCTGGCGGCCATGCTGGTAATGGTACTCATTCCGATGAGTGCGCGCGGTCAAAGCGCCGCCGTCAGCAACGCCAAATTGGAACTCACCGAGGACGGCTATCAGCTCAACGCTGACTTTGAACTGCAATTGACGACTGGCATGCAGGAGGCAGTGCGTAAAGGTGTGCCGCTGTATTTCATCGCCGAATTTCAACTCACGCGCGGACGCTGGTACTGGCTTGATCAAAGCGTCATTTCCGCCACCCGCGATCGGCGCGTGTCCTACGCCCCGTTGACCGACCAATACCGCATTGCCGTTTCCGGGATTTCGCAAAATGTCTCGTCGTTCGACGACGTCAGGCGGGTGCTCTCTCGCGTGCGCTCATGGACGGTGGCCGAAAAGGGTCAGTTGAAGCCGGGTGAAAAATACGAGGCCGCAATGCGGTTCCGGCTTGATACCTCACAGCTGCCCAAGCCGTTTCAGCTGAACGTGATTACGTCCAAGGAATGGAGCCTCGCGTCTGACTGGTACCGCTGGAGCGTAACGCCATGATCCGCGCCGTCATTTTTGCCTGCGTCGCACTCGGCATCGCGCTAATAGGCCTCCTGTTCCGCGCAAGCAGCAACAACGCTTTCTTCAGTGAACACTATCCGTGGTTGCTGGGTGTCGGCGTGGCCTTGACGGTGGGGCTGCTGGCGTTGATCGGCTACCAGATTTACTCGCTGTGGAAGAAACTCAAAAACCGTGTTTTCGGTGCCAAACTCGCGTTGCGTCTCATGGCGGTGTTCGCGCTGATGGCGGTGATTCCCGGCGGATTGGTATACACAATCTCAGTGCAGTTCCTGAACCGTTCGATTGATTCGTGGTTCGACGTGCCGGTCGACAAAGCGTTCGAGGGTGCCTTGAATCTTGGCAAAGCCGCACTCGAGAGCTCGCTCAACGAGCTCGCGCGCAAAGGCCGCGAAGCGTCATTTCGCCTCGCCGAATCATCGGGAGACGAATCCGCGGCGCTGACAGAATTGCGCACTCGATTCGGATTCGAAGAAATGACCTTACTTGCCGCCGACGGGCGCCTGATTGCGATGGCGGCAGTGGGAGGTCGTGCGCGGCTGTTCAACGACAAGCCAACGAATTCAGAAGCAAAGGAAGCGTTGCAAAGAGCACCGGTCAAGGTTGCTGAATCGCTTTCCGACCGGGTGCTCTACCTTAGAGTGGTATTAACGGTTGCACCACGCTCGGCCATGGAGGCGCCACAGGTGCTGCAAGTGGTGCAAGCCGCGCCGAAAAATATCGCCGCTGATGCGCAAAGTGTCGAAGCCGGTGTGCGCGACTATCAGCAATTGGGCTTGCAACGCCAGGGACTAAAGCAATTGTTTGAGTTGACGTTGACGCTCGCGATGCTGTTGACCTTGCTATCGGCGATCTCGCTTTCTTTCCTGCTGTCCGAGCGGCTTTCGGAGCCACTCTCCGCATTGGCCGAATCCACGCGCGCCATTGCCAAGGGCGACTTCAGTAAATTAAACCCCGTGAAAAGCCGCGACGAATTCGGGGTGCTCACGCAATCGTTCAATACGATGACGCGGCAACTCGCCGAAGCCTCCGAGGTCGTGGCCCGCAAGCAGCAGGAGTTGGAACACGGTAAGACCTATCTGGAATCGATTCTCGGCAACCTTACGTCAGGTGTATTGACGCTCGACGAGCGGCTCTATGTGAAAACCATCAACCGCAATGCCGAAGAAATGTTGGGCTTGACGCATCAGGCGGTGAAAGGCAGCAAGCTGCCGGAATGGGGTGCGGCCTTTCCGGCAACCGCGTCGCTGGTTGAGGATTTGTGCACGCAACTCGCCATTCCGCGCGATAAGCCCTGGGAGCGGCAATTGAGCCACGAAGGCCCCAACGGTACTCGCACGCTGCTGGTACGCGGCACCAAGTTGCCGGCAACGATTGATTCAGGATTTGTGCTCGTGTTCGACGATCTCACCAGTTTGATACAGGCGCAACGCAATGCGGCCTGGGGCGAAGTCGCGCGCCGGCTGGCGCATGAAATCAAGAACCCATTGACGCCGATTCAATTGTCGGCCGAACGCCTGCAACACAAGTTATCCGCAAAACTGCCGCCGGAAGATCGTGAAACACTGACACGCGCCACGCAGACCATCGTTACCCAGGTCGGCGCGTTAAAGGGCATGGTCGATGACTTCAGTCTTTATTCGCGCAGCTCCCGATTGGTGGCCGCTGAAGTCTCCCTCAACGAACTGATACGCGACGTGTTGATTCTCTACGAGTCGATGGGCGCGTCGATCGAATTGAATCTCGAGCCGACGCTGCCGGTGATTCTCGCCGATGCCTCACTGCTACGGCAAGTGCTGCACAATCTGGTGCAAAACGCGCTCGACGCCATGACCGGGATCGAAGGCGCGCGGATGAGAATTGAAACCAGCGTCGCCGATGCCGGCGTGAAACTGGTCGTCGTGGACGAGGGCGGTGGCGTGCGCGATGGCATGTTGACGCGAATTTTCGAGCCATATGTGACGACCAAGCCAAAAGGCACGGGGCTCGGCCTCGCGATCGTCAAAAAGATTATCGATGAGCACGGTGGGGCAGTCTCGATTGCGAATGTCAAGCTGCGAGGCGCGCGGGTCGAGATCACATTGCCGATAGACGACGAACGTCTATTGGCACAACGGGCAGCGATCGACCGCACGATTTGAAACTTGCACGTATGATGAAGGCAGCACTGGAGCCAGCATGACAGCGAATAATATTTTGGTGGTCGACGACGAAATCGGTATACGCGAATTGTTGTCGGAAATTCTCAAGGACGAAGGCTACAACGTACGGGTCGCGGAGAACGCCGCTTCCGCACGCGCGCAACGCCGCGAATCCCGGCCAGATCTGGTGTTGCTCGATATCTGGATGCCGGACATGGACGGCATTTCGTTGTTGAAAGAGTGGGCGGTGTCAGGTCAACTGACGATGCCGGTGGTCATGATGTCCGGGCACGGCACTATCGAATCCGCGATTGAGGCGACCCGCATCGGTGCATTTGATTTTCTGGAAAAGCCGATCAGCTTGCCCAAGTTGGTGGCCACCGTCGGTAAAGCGCTGGCAGGCGGCAAAGCGCTGCCAAAAGCCGGTCTCGTGTTCGGTCACCTTGGGCGGGCAAAAATCATTGTCGACCTTCGTCAGCGCCTGGAACAAATCGGCCGATTGAAGAATCCGTTGCTGCTCACCGGCGAGGCCGGCTGCGGATTTGAATTGGTCGCCCGGATGGTGCATCAGCGCAATACGGCCTGGATTTCGCAGCCTGACCATGGCTGGCTGGCGGACAACCCGTTCGCGCCGCTGACTGAGGCGCGCGACGGCGTATTGTTCATCGATCAGGTCGAGCGCCTCAACAAGAACGAGCAGAAAGGGCTGATGCAATTGATCGGCAAGCTCGATAAATTCAATGTGCGGTTAATTGCCGCGAGCGCGCAGCCACTGGTGCCGCTCACCGAAAGCGGCGATTTTGACGGCGCACTGTTGACTCAGCTTGCCGGTGTAACGTTGCGCATCCCGAGCCTGCGCGAGCATCCCGAGGATATACCCGAGCTTGCCAACACGATCTTGCTACAGATGGTCGAAGCCAACGAATGCCCGCTCCGGCAAATGAGTGTCGGCGCACTGAATGCGCTCCGCAATCTCGATTGGCCCGGCAACTTGCCGGTGTTGCAAAACGCCATCAAGACCTTGGCGTTGACCAGTCTCGCGAGCGAAATTACGGTGGAAGATGTGGCGCGCATCTCACGGGAATTCGGCCTTGATCACACCGATAGCCAAGGTACGCATACGCGCATCCCATTCGATTTGCCGCTGCGCGAAGCGCGAGAACGCTTTGAGTACCAATATTTCCTGCACCACATCCGGCGAGAAGAAGGCAACATGTCGCGGGTGGCGGACAAGGTCGGACTCGAGCGCACCCACCTATATCGCAAACTGAAACAACTGGGTATTCGCCCCTCGGCCAAAGGCGAAGAAAACGGACGCTGATTTTGCGGTGCGAGACATTGCCGCCCGCCAAAAAACTACTCGATCCGCCCGATACGCAC
>JAYTUX010000475.1:0-3641 GCA_043744315.1 Betaproteobacteria bacterium
ATATGTTCGTCATGAATCAGGATCGCGCGCGCCAGCCGGGTTTTGCGAAAGACATGCTTGCGCAATACGCACGGCTGAATGATTTCCTGCGGCGACAGCATCCTGACGGTATTTTTCTGTTTGAGGAATTCGGCTGGGCAGAAGCCGTGTACACGCCGTTCTTCATGCGTTTCTGGTTTCTGGAGTACTACGAGAATTTCCATTTGCCCGATACTGAGACTTACCTGCGCGTGCGCAAATGGCGCGATGCCTGCCTGGTACATCCCACCGCACAGCAAGTCACGCGCGAAGAGATCGTCAAGCTTTATTACGATTACGCGCGGGGCTCCGGCAATGGCGCGCTGGCGAAGGGCCGCGTGCACTCATCTTTTTCATTGGTGCCGCATTGGCGGGATCGGCCGTGGCCACCGAAGGAGAAATACCTGCATCACGCAAGTGACAAGGAACTTGGGCTCATTGTCCAATGAGGCGGGATAAGGGTTTCGGGGCAATTTCGGCCTGTAATGCACGCCGACTGGCGATCTGCGCGGTGAAGTGATCTGGTAATGTTTTTCGTTTGATATCGAACGCGCATTACCTATTGCGCCCCCGCGCGCAGCGAAAACCGGAAGGTCGAGCCAACGCCAACCGTGCTTTCGACGGTCACCTTGCCGCCGTCAGCCTCGGCGAACGTTTTCACAAACGCTAGTCCGAGGCCGATTCCGTCTGCGCTGTCCGGATCGGTTTCGCCTTTGTCGAATATTTTTTCCAGTCGTTCCGCCTGAATTCCCGCACCGTTGTCGGTCACCCAGCACTCCGCGATGCCGGTAGCGTCATTTTCCACCGCGCCGATGTTGATCTCGCCATGTGGCGTGTACTTGATGGCGTTGGCAATCAAATTCTGGAAAACTCTTCTCAGCGCACTGGCATCGGTATAGACAACCATGTCTTCGGGAACATCATTGGTCAGTTTTGTGCCCGCCGCCCCAGCAACTGGTTGAAGGTCATGAATGAGGGATTCGACCAGCGACCATAAATCGATCGAACGCCGCTCCAATTTCATTCCTATTTCCGTCTGGAGGTGGGTATTTTCTTCAAGCACCTTGGCGACCAGCTTTTCCAGATGCTGCACATTCCGGCGCAACGCTTTAAACATGCGGGCCGTGTCGGCATTGATACTTTGTTCCGGTAGTTTCATTTCCAACACTCTTCCCGCCATCGAAATCGCACTCAGCGGCGTGCGCAGATCGTGTGCAACAAAGGCAAGGTACTCTTCCCGGCGACGTTGCACCTCCAGCGCCTTTGCGTCGGCGTAGGTCTGCAGCGCCATGCCGATCGCCTGATCAAAGACACCGTTGATAATATGGAAAGGCGCGCCTTGCAGCATCAAGCCGTTATCGTCACCAAGGTCATGTATGCAGCCGCGAAGTATGTTGTATTCCGCCACGACCTCCTGAATATCAAAGTCCTCGGCCGCACGTTGCAAACCGTGTGCGGGTGCACTGCCGTCGCTCAATGCCTCCGGAATGGTCTGATCCGTTTTCGACCTAAGTACTGTCGCCAATTCAACCAGCAGCACCGGCATATGATCGTTCAGCGAAGGAACGTCGAGTTGTCGCGCTGACGGGAGTTCGCGCACCTGTTTCCGCCAACGTGCCAGAATTTCTTCGCGTTGCTGACTGATGAGTTCCGCGAGTTTTTCAATTACCTTTGCCGTCGCAGCGGGCCGCAGAATCATGTCATTCATTTTAGCTTTCAACGTCGTAGGGAAATCAATTCTACGGCACATTATTGGGTAAACCGCCAGTCGTCGCGGCTTTCACGCAAAAAAGTGCCAGGCGTGGCGTGCAGGTGCTTGCGGTATGCGAGGCGGGCGTTCCAGAGTTTTGACATTGTGTGAGTGGCGAGGGATTTTGTTTTCTCGGCGAGGTATTGCACTGCGTTTGGGATGGCCAAGTCAATGGGCGCACGAAACGAAAAGGAGGCGAGCCAAGAAACTTTATACTGGTGCGGTTGGTGATCCGGTAGTTGAAAATTCGAGAACAGCAAGAAGATGAACGCACAATCAATCACCCAACTTGAAACCCCCGTACTGCTCCTGGAACAGGGGCGCATGAACAATAATATTGCGCGCATGCGCGAGCAACTTGCGCGGCTGGACGTGGAATTTCGCCCGCATGTCAAAACCGCAAAGTGTGTGGACGTGGCACTCGCAATTTGTGGTGGCGTGCCTGGGCCGATCACCGTTTCGACATTGCGCGAAGCCGACTATTTTGCCGATCACGGTTTCACCGATATTCTTTATGCTGTCGGTATCACGCACAACAAAATGAATCATGTTGCCGCGCTGCTGAGGCGTGGTATCAAGCTGACTGTCATTCTCGATAGTGTTGATACCGCACACATGCTCGGTCGCTCGGCAAGAGAATTGCCGGGGCCACTCCACGTACTGATAGAAATCGACTGTGACGGGCATCGCGCGGGCATCTTGCCGGAGAGTGCGGATTTACTGGCGGTAGCCGATGTGCTCGCGGCCAGTGGCGTGATTGTCGATGGCGTAATGACGCACGCGGGCGGTTCCTACGAATGCCGCAGTGACACTGCCTTGCGCGCGATGGCCGAGCAGGAGCGTGCCCGTACGGTGCGTGCTGCTGTGCGGTTGCGAGAGGCCGGACACGCGTCGCCGATCGTCAGCGTCGGTTCCACACCAACGGCGCTGTATGCAGAAAATCTCACTGGCGTGACCGAAGTCCGCGCTGGCGTGTTCGTGTTTTTCGATCTGGTGATGGCGGGGCTCGGCGTTTGCCGATTTGAAGACATCGCGTTATCGATACTCACCACCGTGATCGGCCATCAGCGCGAGAAAGGCTGGACGATCGTCGATGCGGGATGGATGGCGCTGTCTCGTGATCGTGGCACCGCCGCGCAAGCCATCGATCAGGGATTTGGACTAGTGTGCGATGCCAATGGACATGTGATGCCCGACTACATCATGGTTTCCGCCAATCAGGAGCACGGCATCATCGGCCATCGCGATGGGGCTGCGGGCAAGCCGCTCGATCTTGCTGTTGGTGCGCAATTGCGGATTTTGCCAAACCACGCCTGCGCGACCGCTGCGCAACACGCGCGTTATTACGTCCTCGATGGATCGCCGGCTATTGCGACGCAATGGGAACGATTTAGTGGTTGGTAATGTCTTGGCATTATGTCGGCACCCTTATCGCCGTTTGCACCACCAATGCCTGTCGCGCCGCATAGACCAACATCGCAATGACCGCCATGCTCCAAACGATGACGGCGCCCGACGGTAAATCAAATATCGATGACAACACCAATCCCGACGCATAGCCGGCGGCGGAGGTTGCATAGGCCGCAATGAGCCTTCGCGATTGAAATTTTCGGGTGGCGAGTGCGGGAATGATCAGTCCGGCGAACACGAGATAAACGCCCACCAATTGCACCGATATTGTTACCGTGCAGGCAAACAGTATATAAAAACCGGCGCGCCCCAGACGCTCGCGAAAGCCAAACCATATCGTCAGGATCCCTGCGTAAATCAGCGAAACCGGCAGCAGCGTGTTCAAATTCACCCAGAGAATCTGGCCGACCAGCAAATCCTTCAGGTGTTCGCCGCCGTGCGGATTGCCGGCCAGCAACAGCAG
>JAYTUX010000476.1:0-12702 GCA_043744315.1 Betaproteobacteria bacterium
ATGCGGTGTTCTGGTCGGCGTGCACGGTCATCGTCGCCCTTGCCGTTTCGCGCATCATCGAAAAACGCCTGATGGCGGCGGAAACACTCGACATGAGCATGCGGGTTTTTTCCGGGAAAATTGTGCGCGCGTTTGCGGTTGTGTTGGCGATTCTGATCGCGTTGCCGTTGATCGGCATCGATATCACGGTGCTATCCGTATTTGGCGGCGCGCTTGGCGTTGGTCTCGGTTTGGGCCTGCAAAAAATCGCCAGCAACTACGTGAGCGGCTTTGTAATTTTGCTCGATCGTTCGATTCGCCCCGGTGATCTCGTCACCATCGGCGAACGGCAAGGCGTGGTGGCCGACATAAAGGCCCGCTACACCGTATTGCGCGGCCTCGATGGCACCGAAGCAATTATTCCGAACGACACTATCATCGGCAACACGGTGCTTAACCACACCTACTCGAATCCGAAAATTTCGGTGAAAACGTCGATTACGGTCGCGTATGAAAGTGACGTGCAATTGGCGATGTCGTTGTTTCTCGCGGCCGGCAAATCTCAGGATCGGGTGCTGGCTGACCCCGAGCCTATCGTTTTGCTCACCGCATTGGGCGACAACGGGCTCAATCTGGAAATCGTCACCTGGATCCAGGACGCCGATCAGGGTCAAGCCCCGCTACGTTCGGCAATACTGTTGGAAGTATGGCGATTGTTTCGCGAACACGGAATTGAAGTTCCCTTTCCACGCCGGGATGTGCGGATTGTTGGTGGCGATGTCGCGGCAGTTAATCAATTGGTACCCCCGTCGGCTTGAATTTGCGCCCATTGCGCCAAACTATCAATTGCTATGACTGGAGTAGGTTCAATCGCAGCCGGGTTGGGCGGACGGAATTTGCGATATAGCGTAGAATGTTGATTCAACAAGAATATCGGTTTCCTTCTGGAGCACTTTTTAGTGAATATTCCTGACTTTTTTGCTGTTGGCCTCATCGACCTTCCCTGGTGGGGCTATATCGTGGTCGCGCTCGCACTGACCCATGTCACCATTGCCTCGGTGACAATTTTCCTGCATCGCGCCCAAGCGCATCGCGGGCTGGATTTGCACGCCATTCCGAGCCATTTTTTCCGATTTTGGCTATGGCTTGCGACAGGCCAGGTCACCAAGGAATGGGTCGCGATTCATCGCAAGCATCACGCCAAATGCGAGACCGCGGAAGACCCGCATAGCCCGATGGTTTACGGCCTCAAGAAGGTCGTCACGCAGGGTGCCGAGCTCTACCGTGTCGAGTCCAAAAGACCGGAAACCATGGAAAAGTACGGTCTTGGCACACCCGACGACTGGATCGAGCGCAACGTTTACAGCAAGTTTAGCTGGCAAGGTGTTGGCCTGATGCTGGTGATTGATCTCGCTTTGTTTGGCCCGATCGGCGCGACCATCTGGGCGGTGCAAATGGCGTGGATTCCGTTCCACGCGGCCGGCATCATCAACGGTGTGGGTCACTATTGGGGATACCGCCATTACGCAGTGAATGACACCTCGACCAATATAACGCCGATTGCGTTCTGGATTGGCGGCGAGGAGCTGCACAACAATCACCATGCATTTCCGACCTCGGCGCGGTTTTCGATGCGTTGGTATGAATTCGATCTGGGCTGGTTGTATATCAATATTCTGCAGTTCTTCGGTCTGGCAGTCGTCAAGAAGGTCGCACCGCGGCCACGCTTCGATGCGACCAAAGCCGTCTGCGACGGCGAAACCTTGCAGGCGGTGATCGCGCATCGCTATGAAATTGTCACCAAGTATGCGAAGACACTGCGATCGACTTGCCAGGAAGAAATCGCCAAGCTCCGTGCCAATGGCCGGACGCCGCTTTCGACGATGCGCGAGGGCAAGGCAGTTCGTAATTTCCGTCATTGGCTGCGTAGCGATGCCGAACAACTGAGCGCCGAGAACCGCGCATCGTTGCAGGAAACGCTCAAGCACAGCAGCAAACTGGATACGATTTACGCCTTGAAACTCGATCTCGCGAAGCTGTGGGAGCGCTCGACCTTGTCCAAAGAAGAACTTGTCGCAAGGTTAGAAGACTGGTGCAAACGCGCGGAAGCCACTGGCATTCAGCAGTTGCAACAGTTCACGCGTCACCTGAGAAGCTATGCCTGATGCTGGATTTCTTGATGCAACAAAAAACCCAGCCGAGGCTGGGTTTTTTGTTGGCGTCGGATACCAGCCGGAAAAATTACTTCAGCTTCGTTTCCTTGTATGCCACATGCTTGCGTGCCTTGGGATCGAACTTCATGATCTCCATTTTTTCGGGCATGGTTTTCTTGTTCTTGGTGGTCGTATAAAAATGACCGGTGCCGGCAGTTGATTCGAGTTTGATTTTTTCTCTCATGATCGGCCCCTTAGATAGCGACGCCGCTGGCGCGCAAATCGGCGAGCACGGCATCGATGCCATTCTTGTCGATGGTACGCAGCCCGGCATTGGTCAGGCGCAAACGCACCCAACGATTTTCGGATTCGACCCAGAAACGGCGATATTGCAGATTCGGCAAAAAGCGACGCTTGGTTTTGTTGTTGGCGTGGGAAACATTGTTGCCCACCATCGGGGCTTTCCCGGTTACTTGGCAAACGCGTGCCATAAAACACCTCATTGAACGATTGAAAAGCGGACCGAAAATACCGGTTCCATTAGTTTTTGATGACTGACATCGGCGACAAGCAGTCGAAATCCCGAGGCAGCCCAAAATTATATACAAAACCAAGTACTTGGCGCAACCTCTCATTCATCATTTGACCGTTTTCAGCCCAAAATACCTTGTTCCGCGAATGACATCGATGCACCAGGTGCCACAATGAAATGATCAAGTACTCTCACATCGATGAGCGCCAAGGCATCAGCCAGGGCCTTGGTCAATGAGCGATCCGCCGCACTTGGATTGGCTTCACCAGACGGATGGTTGTGCGCGAGGATCACGGCTGCCGCATTGTGAGCAAGCGCTCGCTTGACAATTTCACGCGGATATACGCTGGTCTGCGTAAGTGTCCCGCGAAATAGCTCATCAACCGCAATTACACGGTTTTGGGCTGTCAAAAAGACGGCAACAAAGACCTCGTGTGGCAGGCGTGCCAAGGTCAATCGCAAATAATCGCGCACCGCCTGCGGCGAATTGAGCGCGTCGGTCTGTTTGATTTTTTCATCGAGCGCGCGACGCGCCAATTCCAGTACTGCCTGAAATTGCACGTATTTGGCGGGGCCCATGCCCTTAATCGTCGATAAAGACGTCTCGCTCGCCGAAAACAAGGCTGCGAGCGAGCCGAAGCTCGCCATCAATTCACGCCCAAGATCGACGGCACTTTTGCCCTTCACACCGACGCGCAGGAAGATCGCCAGTAATTCTGCGTCGGACAATGCGCCTGCGCCTTGTTTCAATAATCGCTCGCGCGGCCTCTCGTCTTCTGGCCATTCGGTAATTGCCATGGGGGTGGAATATCCTGTGTAAAATTCTGCAATGGAAGAAAAAATGATCGCGAAGCGCATCGTACTGGGCGTTACCGGTGGCATTGCCGCCTACAAATCCGCCGAACTGGTGCGCCTGCTGAAGAAATCCGGTATCGATGTGCAAATCGTGATGACCGAGGCCGGTACCCGCTTCATCACGCCGTTGACGATGCAAGCTTTGTCAGGTAATCCCGTGTTTGTCGATGCATGGGATAACCGCATCCCCAGCAACATGGCGCATATTGAACTCTCCCGCGATGCCAACGCCATCCTGATCGCGCCAGCCAGCGCCGATTTCATGGCCAAACTCGCGCAGGGGCACGCCGACGACCTGCTTTCAACGCTTTGCCTCGCGCGGCAGCCGACATGTCGCCTATTTATTGCGCCGGCGATGAATCGGGAAATGTGGGAAAACGCAGCAACCCAGCGAAATGTTGTGCGGCTGCGCGAAGACGGCATCACGATTCTCGGACCGGATAGTGGCGATCAGGCCTGCGGAGAGACTGGCATGGGGCGGATGCTCGAGGCCGATGCCTTGGCAGCGTCCATGATGCGCCTATATCAGCCGAAGCCACTTGCTGGCCAGCGCGCACTCGTCACGGCAGGGCCGACATTTGAGGCAATTGATCCTGTGCGTGGTATCACCAATCGCAGCTCTGGAAAAATGGGCTACGCGATTGCGCAAGTGTTGGCAGACGCCGGTGCCAATGTCGTTTTGGTCAGCGGACCCACTGCGCTCGCCGCACCAAAACAAGTCCGCCGAATCGATGTTACTAGCGCTTCGGAGATGTTTGATGCCGTTCAGCGCAATTCAGCAGACGTTGACGTATTTTATGCGGTCGCAGCGGTGGCAGATTACACCCCCGCCAACCCAAAACGCCAAAAGATCAAGAAATCGACCGAAAAAATGGCCATTGACATGACGCCGACCAACGATATTCTCGCTTGGGTTGCCTCGCTACCCAATCCACCCTTCTGCGTCGGATTCGCCGCCGAGTCCGAAAACGTCGTCGAATATGCGCGTAAAAAGCGTCAAAACAAGGGAATTCCGATGATCGTTGCGAATCACGCCACTTCGACCATTGGCGCGGATGTGAACGAGATCACAATCCTAGATGACGCGGGCACACACAACTTTCCCCGCAATTCAAAGTCAATCATCGCCGAACAAATTGTCAAGCATGCCGCTGCCCTGATGAACCATGGCAAATCCACCCGCCTACCAACAATTGGAAAGCGCCCAAAACTCAAATCGGTCAAACATGCATAAGCTCGACGTTTGTGTCCTCGATAAACGCCTCCTTGATCAACTCCCGCAGTACGCCACAACCGGCTCCGCCGGCCTCGATTTACGTGCCTGCATTGACGCCCCGGTCACACTGAAACCCGGCGATACCACGTTGGTACCTTCCGGCATTGCAATTCATCTTGCGAATCCGGCGTACGCCGCAATGGTGTTGCCGCGCTCTGGTTTGGGCCATAAACACGGCATCGTGCTTGGCAATCTGGTCGGTCTAATCGATTCCGATTACCAGGGCCAAATATTTGTGTCAGTCTGGAATCGCGGTCAATCTGAGTTCGTCATTCAGCCAATGGAGCGTATCGCGCAACTGATCGTGGTGCCGGTGCTGCAAGTTGAACTCAATGTGGTCGAAAATTTCAACGCATCTTCACGCGGCGACGGTGGCTTCGGCAGTACCGGAAAGGAGTGACATGCGCAATGCACTGAACGCTTTCCTGAATGCCGTTGTCCAACCAATACTCAATTCACCCCGCTCCCCGTTCATGACGAATCAATATCGATTGTTCGCGTCGCTCGCATTGGCGCTTGGTATTGGCGTCGGACTTCAGACCTCGCCTGCCCGGTCCAGTGAGCCAAACCCGCCGCTGCCGACGATCACGTTGAACGTTGGCAGCCAATCAGTCAAGGCAGAGCTCGCGGTAACCGATGAAACCCGCCAAAAGGGTTTGATGTTTCGCGAAAAGATGGCGAAAAATTCAGGAATGCTATTCGTCTTCCCCGACGTTGCCTATCACTCGATGTGGATGCGCAATACCCCATTGCCACTCGCCGTCGCATTCATGGACACGTCAGGAATAATCGTCAGCATCCATGAAATGCAGCCCCATACCGACGAATCGCACATGGCGGCCGGACCGGTAAAGTACGCACTGGAAATGAACAGCGGATGGTTTAATCGTAACAACGTGAAGACGGGTGACGAGATCAAAGGTCTCGCCAAGGCACCAAAGGTAAAATAGCCGAAAGCGGCTAACAATCGGGAACCGGCGAATCAGATCGCCATTCCCATTCGCGCCACCTCGCGTGCATCGGGAAATACAACCCTAGTTTGATTGGCGGCGACGATTCGGAATTCGCGCCACTCTCTTGCATCGATTCCCACAACGCCGCGTACGTTTCGAGTTGCCGCCGATAGCGCAACTGCTCGTTGTCGAGAAAAGCATCGATATCTGCGCCCTCGTGGCCGCCGGTTTTGAAATCGATGATCCAGCGCGAACCGGTTTCATCGACAAAAGACCGATCGATTGCGACTTGGGCGACAGCTTTGTCCACCATGCCACTCAATCGCCACTCGGAGCGCGCGTCCGAATGCGATTGCAGAATCCACCGTCCACGCGCATCAACGAGGGTATTGGTCATTGCCCGCACAACACGGTCGGTTGACGACGCCAGTTCCTGCTCGCTCACACCGTGGCGCGCGAGCTCGCGCGCAAACATGACGCGCGATGCATTGATGCGCTGTATATTCCATGTTGCCAGGCCCTCCTCTGCGATAGTTTGCAGGCATGCGTGCACCATCGTACCGACATGCCTCGCGCTATCGCCAGCCCACTCAAAATCAATTTCGCCGGTTACCGTCGACGACGTGCTTACCGAATGGTCGTGGGAAATCGCAATGGTGGCGGGCAGCGAAGGCGCGGGAGAGTCGTCGCAGAGTCGCATTGCAAGCCGCGATGCGGAAATATTGTCAGTTTGTGCGGAAGGCGCGGGCGCGGGAGTTGCACCACGCGCTGTATGGGCGCGCTCAACGAACATGTTTGACACCGCCGGCCACATCGCCGCCAGCAGACTCGCCGAACGCGGTGTGGATAACTGCATGTCGCCGGCATCATCTTCATCGACCGTAACCGTCGCAAGCAAATGCAGCTGTTGTTCCGCGCGCGTAGCCGCGACGTACAGCAGTCGTACATCTTCCGAGCGCTGTTTTTCGCGGTCGCACTTTCGCACGAATCGATATATTGTGTCGCCCTCATCATCCGCAGCCCCGGCTTCGCCAATCGGCGCGAGCAGCAATTCACTATCGCCATTCATATCCAATTGCTCTGTCCAGGCGAGAAGTTTGCGGGCGTCTCCGCGCGGTGTGCGATGCAGTCCTGGGACGATCACCGTATTGAACTCGAGTCCTTTCGCTTTGTGAATGGTCATGATCTGCACGGCAGGATTTGCCGCATCGTTGCTGATGGTGCCCCCCGCAAAAAGTTTGCCGACACGGCGTTCGAACGCCGCGAAATCGTTCAGTGCGCCACCGCCGGATTGCGCGTACGCCTCGTCTTCCAGCAAGTCAAGCCACTGGGCCGCGGAATCGAGATCTTCCGCGTCTGACACGCAGGCGGGGCCTTGTAGTGCAAACCAGGTACGTTCAACCAACTCGCGAAGCGGCGTGCGACCGCGCAGGGCAAGCGCTCGACCAATCACCTCGCGCAACCGCAAAACACGCGACCGCGCGCCGCCAGACAGTTCGACCAAGCGTACATCGTCTTCCAACACTTGCCATACTGCACGCGTATCCGGCACAAGCTCACCTTCCACCGGGAACGCACTATGTGTCAGTACCGCGAGATCGTTTAACGAGAGACCGCACCACGGTGCGCGCAATATCGCTAGCCACGCGATGCGGTCGGCGAGATGGGTGAGCGCACGCGTAAGTGACCACAAATCAAGCACCACCGGGCGTTCGTTCAAAGGATCGATATCCACCGCGCGAAAGGCAATATTTGCGGCTTTCAATGCGGGCACGATCTCGCGAAGGTGGCCGCGATTGCGGACAAGGATGGCGATTTCGGCAACAGGCTGATCGCACCGCCGTGCACGGATAATTTCGACCACACGTTGCGCCTCGATTGCGTCGGCGGACAACTCCAGATGGTGATCGGTCCCGATCACGTCAGCGGCGCTATCGTCACGGTCTTCACTTGCATTCAATCGCCTCGGCACAAATTGCGGATGCCACTGCACCAAGGCGGTAGCGACGTAATGCTCGCGATCCCTTTCCGCACTGTCGGGATTCGCAGCCCTTGCAATACTGGCTGCATAGGGAATTTCGCCCGGCCCCGCCTCGGCAATCGACGGCATGATGCGGCCAAACGTGTCATTCACCCAATCGACAATGCCCGGTTGCGAGCGAAAATTGACTTGCAACGTTAACGGCACCAGCGGCACTGTGCCAATGCCGGCGCGCGCGGCATTCAGAAACAAACCGACTTCGGCTTCGCGGAATCGGTAAATCGATTGCATCGGATCGCCGACTGCAAGCAACGTGCGACCATCACCTTCGGTCCAGCCGCGCGTAAGTTTTTCAAGCAGTTCGAATTGCGCGATCGACGTATCCTGAAACTCATCGACCAGCAAATGGCGAATGCGGTAATCCAATGCGAGCGCGAGATCAGTGGGTCCATCGTCATCGCCCAGCGCGCGCGAGGCCGCTTGCGAAATTTCCGTGAAATCGCATTGGCCCTTGGCACCAAAAACGCTCCACAATTCGGCCGTCGCATGTGGCAGCAGACGCACAATTGCGCCTAGTACTGCCCACTGGTCATCGGTGTAACCAGCCGGCGGCAAATCGCGCAATGTGCCAAGTGCCACACGCAATGCTTCGCCATCGTCAACGTCTGCAGCAAATCGGTCGAGCAAATCACCTAACCGATTTTTCCAACTGGTGAGGCGCGCTTTTTCGACCGCATCCGTACTGGTCGGAAATCCCACGTTCTTATTGAGGCCGCCGCGTTTGCGCCAACCACCGTTCTGCGTCAACAGCAAATCCGCGAGCGCCAGCCATTGCGGCAAGGTGGCCGGATCGGACGATGGAAACGCCGGCACCTCAAACAGTCCCGTTTGCCAAACTCCACTACCGGAGCGGCTCTCCGGTCGGTTTTGTCCAGAAAAGCGCGCCAGTGCTAGTGTTTCGTCCATTTCTTCTGGGGGAAACCAATCGGCCACCTGCGCGGCGGCATCCGCCCGTACGCGTTGCAACGCGCCTTCAAGGGCATCGCGCTCGCGCATCAGCGGCAAGTTTCGCAACCACTGATCGCGCGAACGCAGCATGTCGGCAAGCAGGTTTTCAGCGACAGCATGATGGTTGTCGAGGTGCGCAAGAAGCACTGCGATATCGTCGGCCACTTTGACCGAAGTCTGGTCATCCAATGTCGCGACGTGATTGACTGCCGCCAACAAATTGCACGCGGCTTCCTGATACAGCGCACTCGCGTCGTCAATGCTTTCCGGCTGCGCGCCGAAACGCGCGGTGATCGGCATTTGCCGTGTCAGCGTTGCGTTCATCGAATCGATGGTTTGAATCCGCAGGCGCGATGGATTCGCGGTCAATTGCCAGCCCCGTTCGGCATCGCGCACGAGCGCATGGCGCGCGAGTTGGCGGGTCACGTCATCGTCCACATTCGCATCATCGGGCGCGGTCTCCAATGTTGACGCAAAGGCTTTCAACACCCGCGCGCGCATTTCGGCGGCGGCTTTGCGGGTGAACGTGATGGCAGTGATTTCTTCCGGCTCGTCGACATGCGCGAGCAAGGCGAGGTAGCGTTGAATCAGCAATCGCGTCTTGCCCGCCCCCGCTGGCGCACGCACGATGAACGAGCGATGCAAATCGAGCGCACGCTCGCGCGCCGACTGGTCGGCTATCGGTTGCGCGTGGCGAATCATTCGCCAACCTCGCTGGAGGTTGCATCATCGCCGTCCGGCCCGACATCGAGGGCCGCATACTCGGACAGTTCCGCGACACGGCAAACACTTTGCAAATCGCACTGCACGCACGTGAGTCCGGCGTGTTTCGGATCGACCTCGGCATCGCCATTGGCGAAACCATTTGCCAGCGCGCGCAACGACGAATCCCATTCTTCTGTAAGCACGTCCCACGACACATACCCGGCCTTTTCCATGCCGCGTTTTTTTTCGATCGGTGCGACATCGAGCAACAAATCTTCTGCCGCCGAAACACCTTCAAAGCCGAACACTTTGCCGCGCGCGCCGCGCTTCAGGCGGGCGAAGGCAAGTGCAGAGATCACTACATCGGCAGTCGCAAAATAAAGTGGCAGTTGCGGCTCGTCCGGGCGCGTCCCCAGCCAACTGGTGAATTTTGCGGCACCGGTTTTGTAATCGATCACCGCGTGCGTACCATCGGCCAAGTGATCCATTCGATCCAAACGCAGACTCAGCGAAAGTCCCGCGAGGGTAACATTGCGTTTTACTTCGCGTTCGACCACTTCGAACGGTACGCGCTCGACTTCGTAGACGAGCCATTGTTCAATTGTCCGCACCAGGCGGTAGTGCTCGATTGCGGCAAAGCGACCGGCAAGGCTCTCCATGCCATCGGCGCGCGCGTCGGCAATCGCTTTTGTCACGGCGGCATTGACACGCTTCTCGCGCGCAGTTTCATCAAGAGAAACCAGCGTAGCGTGCGAACCGAGTTCACCCCACACCAGACACAAGGCGCGATGCATCAAAATGCCGCGTTCGGCATGATCAAGGCCCGCATGCGGTGTCTCGAGCGTTTCGGCCGCAAGTCGGTGGCGTGCGAACGCGCGAAACGGGCACGCCGCCTGATCGCGAAACACATTCGCGCCACCTTGGATCAAGGTCGGCGCCGGCAGTGGTTCGAACGTGCGATCGGGAATCGGTTCCAGCCTGCCAATCGCCTGTGCGGCGCGGGCAAAATCCATCGACGCCAACGCAGGCGAAACAAGCGCTTCTGCGAGCGGCAAGTCGGCGATCAATGCGCTCGCCGCACGAATTTGCTCATCGGCATTGCAGCCTGACGCGTGACGTGCGTGGCTGAAAATCACTTCTGGTGCGCAACGGCGCCAGCCTTCGGTGATGCGCTGGTCAAGCTTCAGCGATGCTGGCGCAGACGCTTCCGGCACGCCTGCGACGCGTTGCAACGCGGCAGAAATGAAGGGTGCCGGTCGTGCGGCGAGCGGCCACGCATCGTCGCTCAAGCCGCCGACCCATATCGCGTCGAAATTCTGCCCGGCCGATTCCAAAATTCCCAGCACCTGAATCGGCGGCGCGGTTGCTCCTGAGTGTTCTGGTTGGAACACGGTATCGCTCACGATGCGACGAAGCTGCGCCAACGCCTCACCCCCGCGCAGATGCGGCTTCACCGCGCGTAGCGAGGCGAGGTTGTCGAGTGCCTCGCGAAACTTATTCAGTACTTGAAAGTCGATCGAATCCAATCCCGGCTCGCCCGGAAAACCCCAGGCCTTAAGCACCGCCGCGAAGTGACGCGACCACGCTTCCGGTGATGCCGATGCCCCGGCGTTGGCATTCGAGCGCGGCGGCGCAGTGCCAAGCGCGATAACCTTGTCGATCACACGCCGCCATTTTTCGCAGGCGTTGAGTACTCTCGCAATCGGCAGGGGCGCGCCAGATTTGGCGGCGACGGTCATTTTCTTTTGCAATGCCAACAGACCGATCTCCGGCGTGACAATCTTGCGCAGCTCGGCATCCAGCCGAGCGCGGGATGGCGCTTCATCGCGCGCGCCGGCCACATATGGCGAGCGCAATATTGCCGCGACGCGGGTATACGCGATTGAGCGCGCTTGCGAAAATTCGATCAACTCGAGCGCGTCGTGAACCAATGGATATTCGTTCAGCGGCTGGCCGAGCGAGATATTGAATAGCGGCGCGATATCGTCGTGATGCGATCGCACCTGACATCGTTCACGCGGCGCAAGCACATCGACCAATGCGCGCGATACGTGGGTGCGTTTGGACGCAAGATCTGGCACTACCATGGCTATTCGCGCGTCGGGTTTCGCCTCCAGCCGCTGTCTTGCCCACGCCGCGCACGCACGGATTTCGTCAGACTCATCGGCGAATTCAAGACGGGTGAGTGTCATGCGGTCGATGTTTTCGCAGGACGCGACCATTTTCACCAATGTGCCGGCAGCAGCACAAGCATCCAGAAATTGCTGGCGCTGCGGCGTCATGATGTCAAAACCCGCCACATGGATTTCTTGTGACCACCACGCCAATTGCGCGCGGCTCAACTGCGACAATTTCGTGGACAGAAAATCGGCGAGTGTCGCACCATCAATCAAATTTCTCTCGCGACAAATCTGCTCATAACGGCGCGCCCACGACAAAAACAGTTTGGCGTCTTCGTGCATCGCCGCCGCGCGCAGCGCCGGAAGCAAACACCATGCATGTGCCAATTGCCACGCCGCGAACGCTTGACGCGCCGCCTGCGAAACGCTCAGCAATCCGGCATCTGCGTCGGATTTGCGAACCAGTTCTTCCCAGTGAAATTGACTTTGCAGCGCGGTGAGCAGAGTGGGCAAAGAAGGGTCCGTCGCGCGAGTACTCAGCGTGCGAAAACTCCGCTCAAGAAACGTATCCAGCGGAAGAATATCGGCGCTTTGCCATGCACGTCGTCCGGCGCGCAACTGGGCGCGGTCGTATTCGGTGGTGAGATATGCGGCAAGGCGGCGATTTGGCGTGACGATCACGACACGACGACCGACCGCAATGTCGCATTGAAGCGCGGCAAAATCGATCATCGGAAGAGTCGGGCCGGAATTCACGTCGTGGTGTCTGTCCGTGATGATCTAGGCGTCTCGGTAGCGGGAAGAGCCAACGTACCGTCGATACTTGACAACTAGTCTCGCGACCGCGCCACGGCCGTGCTACTTTTCCAGCAAGTGCGTTTTTTCCTTGACCTTGGCCCATTCGTCGGCATCGGTGGGGGCATCCTTCCTCGCGATAATCGGCTTCCAGTCCTTCGACAATTCGGCGTTGATCTTGATAAATGGCCGCTGATTTTCCGGCACATCGTCCTCAGCGAAAATCGCCTCGACCGGGCATTCGGCTACGCACAGCGTGCAATCGATACACTCGTCCGGGTCGATGACGAGCATGTTCGGGCCTTCGCGGAAACAATCCACGGGGCAGACATCGACACAATCAGT
>JAYTUX010000477.1:0-12673 GCA_043744315.1 Betaproteobacteria bacterium
GCGCGCCTTGATTTGGGAGGGGCTGCAAGGCGCAAACCACAGCCATAGCACCGCTATGGCGAGGATTTGCAACGCAGCAGACTGCCCAAAGCAAGGATGCGCGTCCCGCGAGGGACTAAATCGGCGCTTCCCTAATTCAAACTTCAGGCTTCTATCGATTGCCCCATTTTTTGGATGGATGCATGACCAACGAGTCACCGTCATTTCTGGAATTCGGCGATTTCCGGATCGATCCGCGGAAACGCACGCTCGCGCGCATCGGTGGCGAGACGCTCGCGCTCACGCCAAAGCACTTCGACACCCTGCAGTATCTGGTCGAACATGCGGGCGAGGTACTGGAAAAAGACACTTTGATGTCCGCCATCTGGCCGGGCGTGATCGTCGAAGAAAACAATCTGAGCCAGGCGATTTCGCAGTTGCGACGTATCCTTGGCGACGACGGTGCCGAGCACCGCTACATTCTCACGGTGCCGCGCCGCGGCTATCGTTTCGTCGCGGACGTGCTCAGCGGGCACGACGCGGCCACAGTGGCTATCGGCGATACGCCGACGACAAATCCGTCGCCTGTACCAACGCCTTCGCCACCGGCGAAACCGGAAGGCAGTTTCCCGGCGGACATACCTCTCCGCAGTGCCCGTCGCGGGTTGTCTTCGATTGCGCGCGCGCGAATCGCCATCGCCGCGCTGGTGGCGGTGTTGTTGGCGGTCTTATTGACGTGGAAAATTATCGGTAGCCATAACGAAACTCTCGGCGGCACGCCCGGCGAAAAGTCGATCGCGGTCATGCCCTTCGTCAATTTCTCCGGCGACAAGGCGGACGAATTTTTCAGTGAAGGCATCACCGAGGATATGGTCACGCAGCTCGCGCAAATCGCCGAACTGAAAGTGATTTCGCGCACCTCGATCCTGCAATACAAGGACAGCAAGAAACCCTTGCGCGAGATCGCGCGCGAACTGGGCGTCGCGCACATCCTGCAAGGCAGCGTGCGACGCGGCGGCGACCGCTTTCGCATTACCGCGCAATTGATTGATCCCGCAAGGGAAGGCCATTTGTGGGCAAAGTCCTACGACCGCGACATCAAGGATGTGTTGGCGGTGCAAAGTGAAGTCACGCGCGAAATCGCCGCCGCGCTAAAGGCAAAACTACTGGCCCCCGAGCGCGAGAAACTCGCGCGCCACGCGAAGGGCAATCCCGAATCGCACCTGCTCTACCGCCGGGGCATATATCTGATCGGTGTGCATCGCGACCGCACCGAGGCCGATATTCGACAGGCGCAAAAATATTTTGAGCGCGTTATCGAGACCGATCCTGCTTCACCGCTGGGCTACGCGGGCCTCGCGGCGTATCACATCCGCTCGATCGCCTGGGGCTATGCGACGCCGGCGGCAGGCTATGCGCGCGCCGACGGGCTCGTGAAAAAAGCCCTGGCCGCCGATGAAGGCGCGGCCGAGGCGCACACCATCCTCGCGTATGTGCGCGGCCACGGTCATTGGGATTGGAAGGGCGCCGAAGCCAGTGCCCGGCGCGCGATCGAACTCAATCCCGGCGACGCCGACGCGTGGGACACGCTGCGCGCAACGGTGCTCGAACCGACCGGTCGTCTCGATGAAGCGCTGGATGCGCAGCGACGCGCGGTTTCGCTCGATCCGCGCAATTCTGCGATGGCGCATCGACTCGCGTTTCTGTTGATTTATCAACGCCGCTTTGACGAAGCGCTCAAGCAGGCGCGGGTGAACCTGGAACTCGATCCGGCGTATCTGAACAACTACGTCGTCATTGCTCGCGCCCACGAAGGCAAAGGCGAATTCCGCGAGGCACTGGCTGCGTATCGAATTCCGAAATGGACCTTTTTGCCCGAGGATGCGATCGCGGAAATTGAAGCCGCGCGGGAAAAATCCGGTGCCGGTGGCTATTGGCGCGCACGACGCGCGTGGCAGCAGCGATATGCCGCCGTTCAACCGGAAGGGCTCTATTTTTCGGCCGCCATGGCG
Organism: Betaproteobacteria bacterium; assembly: GCA_043744315.1. Classification (GTDB taxonomy): domain Bacteria; phylum Pseudomonadota; class Gammaproteobacteria; order Burkholderiales; family Usitatibacteraceae; genus UKL13-2. The sequence continues at coordinate 1,992 of JAYTUX010000477.1, forward strand.
AGCCAAGTGGGCGATTTGGATAACGCCCTTCGCGACTTGAATCGCGCGATCGACTTGCGTAATCCATTCCTCATTTTCAGCAAGATCGATCCGCTGCTCGATCCGCTGCGAATGCATCCGCAATTCGCAGCGGCGCTCGCGCGGCTGAATTTGAACTGATCGGATCGCGCGGGCTGGCAAGGGGCATTGGACGCAGCGCGTGGTGGCCAACACTCCAGCATGGGTGGGCTTTGCAGGCCGTTTTGGTCTGGAGACGCCCGCCGAATAAGGAGTTTCGTTCATTTGAAAAGTGAAAATAAAGTGCGGTTGTCGCGCGGCATTGCGGTGCTGGTCTGTGGGGCAATGGCCGCGTGCGGCGCGTTCCCGCCACGGATCGTGGCCGATGGCATTCGCTGCGAGCAACGCGTTGCGGGCAAACGCCCACCGCCAATGCTGATCGCCTTCGCCGGTTGGAAAGTGACTCAAATCGACGCGTCGCAATGGGCGCGCGCGTTGGCCGAGGCGGGTTACTCCAGCGATGCGTCCGCGCAGGTATGCGCGGCGCGCGGACCGCAGGATGCGACGTATCGATCGAAGGACATCGACACGGGCGCATTCGCGCAATCGTTGGCCGAGGCAATGGGTGCGCGACGAGATGTTGGCGAGATCCATGTGGTCGCGCACAGCAGCGGCAGCTTTGTCGCGCAGCATTTCTTGCAGCAATTGCGCGAGTCGGGCGGTGCGACGCTGCTCGCGCGCATGCGCTACACCAATCTCGATGGCGCGGTCGGCGAAGGCGAACGCGCCATCGACGCGGATATGATCAAGGCTCTCGCGAGCGTACGCGCCGTATACGCGATCGATCCGCACACGGGAAGCGAATCTGCCAATGCATCCAGCATGCGGCGGCTGCATGCGCTCTCGCCCGAGCGCGTGAAGTTGATCGCGCTGCCAGTGCCCGCCGCCGGTTGCCTTCCCGGCGCGAAATGGTGCCTGCACATTGCACTCATCAATCGCAAACCCTACGACCCAGCGAATTTCGACGTGAAACGCGACTACGGTGGCATCAACGCGGCGCATCCTGTCGAGGCTTCGTACTTGCGGTCAGAGAATTGATTCGCGGGTTAGGCAGATCGCAGCTAAGTTCAGAAGTGCTTCCCCCCGCCTGCGCGGGGGAGGAGTTGTGCGCCTGATGGCGTTGGGCGATCGTCGGGCGGCCCAGGTGAAGTCCCGGTAGTATCATCGCCACTGACCCACCACTGATCTGTCTCCCCACGTCTTCGCGCAGGCGCGAAATTTCCACGACAACCATGAATGAATTCAACCCTTCCCGAAATGTACGCGCGCAAGTGAGCGCCGCCGAATGGCAAAAGCGCGTTGACCTTGCGGCGTGTTATCGCCTGATCGATCTCTACGGCATGTCGGAAATGAGTGCCAATCATGCGACCACGGCGGTACCCGATGAGCCCGGCGCGTTCCTGATCAATCCGCACGGCATGCTCTACGACCAGATGCAGGCGTCGTGTTTCATCAAGCTGAATCTCGCGGGCGAGGTGTTGTTCAACCCGACCGCGTATGACGCAAACCGCGCGGGATTTGTGATTCACAGCGCGATCCACGGTGCCAAGCCGGACGTCGATTGCGTGATTCACACGCATACAGTCGCCGGCATGGCGGTGTCGGCGATGGATTGTGGCTTGATGCCGATTGCGCAAACGTCGATGCGTTTCGCGAAAATCGCGTATCACGATTACGAAGGGGTCGCGCTCAATTTAGACGAGCAAGCTAGGCTGCTCGCGGATCTTGGCGATCACGAAGGCATGATTTTGAGGAACCACGGCGTGCTGGTGGTCGGTGCCAGTATCGCCGAGGCGTTCAACAGTTTGTTTCGACTGGAACGTGCGTGCCAGGTGCAGATCGCGGCGTTGTCGTGCAATGTGAAAATCAACTTGCCGCCGCCGGAAATTATCGAATCCTCTTGGCGGCAATATCAGCCGGGTGTGCGCCGCCGTTTCGGGATTCTGGAGTGGCCGGCGCTGTTGAAAAAACTCGACAAGCTCGATCCATCATTTCGCGATTAGCAGAGGGAAACGTGACGTTCAATCGGTTCACTCAAGGCATGCTGGCATCGTTGCTGTGCGTGGCACTGTGCGCCATCGGACACGCATACGCCCAATCCACGCCAAACCAAACTAACGCCTGGCCCAACCGCCCGATCACCATCGTCGTCGCCTTCACCGCTGGTGGCAGCACCGATATCGTCGCGCGCTTGGTGGCCGAAGAGATGCGCAAAACGTGGGGCCAATCGGTGGTGGTCGAGAACAAGCCCGGCGGTGGCGGAAATATCGGCACGGCGCAGGTGGCGAATGCTAAGCCCGATGGCTATACGCTACTGGTCGGCTCGGTCGGCCCGCTCGCGATCAACGCATCGCTATACGCGAACATGCCCTACGACAACCTCAAAGATTTCACGCCGATTTCCTTGATCGTGCATGTGCCCAACATGCTGGTGGTGAACCCGGAGAAAATGCCGGTGAAGACGGCAGCGGAATTTATCGCGCTCGCGAAAGCAACCCCCGGCAAATTTTTCTTCGCCTCGACCGGCACCGGCACGTCATCGCATTTGTCGGGTGAGTTATTGAAATTGATGGCCGGCGTCGAAGCGACCCATGTGCCGTACAAAGGTGCCGTTGCATTGAACGACGTACTCGGCGGGCAGGAGGGATTGTTCATGTTCTCGACCATCCCCGCCGCGATTCAATTCGTGCGTAACGGCAAGTTGCGCGCGCTCGCCGTCACCAGTTTGAAACGTTCCACCGCCGTACCCGATGTGCCGACGCTTGCCGAATCGGGTTATCCGGAATTCGAGGCATCCTCATGGTTCGGCTTGCTCGGCCCCGCGGACATGCCACGCGAGATAGTTGCGAAAATACAGGCCGAAGTGGCGCGCATCGTCAAGCTACCCGAGGTGCGCGAAAAGCTCAGTACCCAGGGTGCCGATCCGGTTGGCGGTACGCCAGAGGAATTCGCTGCCTACATTCGCGCCGAGACGGCAAAGTGGGCGAAGGTGGTGAAAGCATCGGGGGCGAAAGCGGATTGACGAAAGAGCGATCCGCAGTCATGTTGATTTTCGCTACGCCGATCTCTTGAACGGATTGCGTTCCGGTGCGTCGGCATGTTCGATACCGGTCAATAGCCCTTTAATGAGTTTATTCAACACCGGTTGACGGTGGCGCACCAGCACGCCGAAGGCGCGCGGTTTGGCGCCGAGCGCGGCCTTCGGTTCCAGCGCAGTGCGACCAAACGAAACCTGCTTGCAACCGAGATCGATTCCATCAGCGATGCCAGTGTGCAGTAATCGCAAGTACACCGGTAATTCCTGCGCGGCCTCACGATCAAAACCGACATGGTAGGCAATCGACGTATCGCCATCGGCAATCGAAATAAGAAAGCCGAGAATGTGTTCGTCTTTCATGACCGCGCTACACCGAAATTTGTCGCCCGCCGCTGCGTGCAACGCGGAAAAATAGTCGTTTCGCAAGGTGTAGGGCCGAAAAGAAGCATTCTGGTGCACCGAGAGGTACAGCGCATGCAGTCGATCCTGCACCGCCGTGATATTTTCGATCTGCACAATGCGGCAGCCAGCCTCATCGATCGGTTTTAGAATGCCATTGCGAATATTGGCGCGGTATTTCGAGGCGAGCCCGCCGAGGTAGTCGTTATACGACCTCCACGTCTGATCGAGCGCGAGCAACATATCGGGTTCTGTTTCGACGTAGCGATAAGAGAGATTTTCCAGCGTGCGCGCAGCGGTCGTGTGCGGCGCATGCAAATCCTTGATCAGCACGAAATGGGTTTTGCCGGCGAGCTTTTCTGCCTGTCGCACCCGATATAGCGTTTCGGCCACGCCATGCCAGGCGGCGACAATGTCGTCGTGGTCGAGTCCGTCTGCAAGTGCCACCCCGTGCATGCCAAACGTCAGAAAATTTCCACAGGCAAGTACCCGCTGCGTGGTGCCGGCGATTTTTTCCTTGATCGGTTTGACCAACTTGACACTCGATGCGCCGGCTAAATTGGCAGACAGCGGGCGCATTTGTGCAATCGATACGTCGATTGTCTGCATCACTATCGCTGCAACCGGCGCACGTTCTCCGCCGCGACCACCATTGTCGTCGCGCGAGTCAAAGATCAACGCATAGCGTGGCGAAATATTGTCTGGCAGCACCAATTCCATCGCGCTCAAGTATTGCCATGACATGAAGAGACCGCCGCGCGCTGCCGCTTCGGTCCAGGCGCTGCGGTTCAGCATGCCGATCGAATCCGCAATGGCATAGTGGAAATCTGCCGGGCCACGCAATTGCTTGCGAATTTGGCTGCGGCGCTGGATTGTGGCGCCGAGGACACGCGCTTTATCTAAAAGATTCATATTGGCACGCTGAATCTGACCGAAACGGTTCGCCGCGCATAATAGCAATTGCGGACACGCCAAACCAAAACATCAGCCGGCCCGTGCGCGCCGCAAAGATTCCCGATACGGCCTCAACCCGGCCGTAAGAAACGCGATTGCCGCGAAGCACGCAATCGTGCTAACGATCAGCATCGACCACTTTAATTGCAAATCGTCGGCGAATACATAGTCCGTCACCATTGCGACCGCTGTCGGGCCGACGCCAAGGCCGATGAGATTGACAATGAAAAGATACACGGCTGAAGCCTGCCCGCGCATTTGGTTGGGCACGATTTCCTGGATCGCTGCCGCCGCCGCGCCGAACGGCATCGCGAGCGCGAACACGCCGGGCACCATCAGGATCGCGGCGAGCGTACCGCTGCCCGCAAGCAAATAGACGTTGCCGACGATGGCGACGAGGGAGGCCACGATGCCGACGCGCAATGCGGCGTCGCCCTTGCCCTGCTTTAGCCAACGGTCGGCAAGCCAGCCGCCGAATACGATGCCCGCGCAACCAAACACCATCACCAATAACCCGTAAACGATCCCGACATCGCTTGCCTTCCAGCCAAATGTGCGGATGAAAAAACTCGGTACCCAGGCCGCTGTGCCGTAGGCGCAAAACGCGATCATCGCAAAGCCGAGATTGTGGCAAAGCACGGTGCGGCGATTCAGCCACAAGTGCGCGCGCACCTCGCGAAACGGCACGCCGCCGCCATGGGCGCTGGCACCGCTGCGCGGCGGTTCGCGCACGAACAAAAAGGCGAGGCTGAAAACGATGCCTGCGCCACCCAAAATCAGGAACACCACTTGCCAGGGGCGAACTTCGCCGAATAGCGGCAACGCGATTGCGCCTTTTGCGAAGGCGAACTGGATCACCAATCCGCCCAGCAGAAACGCGATGCCGGACCCAAGATAAATGCCCATCGAATAAACGCTGATCGCGGTCGCGCGCCGCTCGGGCGGAAAATAATCCGCTATCATCGAATAGGCCGCCGGCGACAGTGCCGCCTCACCGACGCCGACGCCGATGCGAAACAGAAATAATTGCCAATAGGTGCGCGCCAATCCACACAATGCCGTCATCAGGCTCCAGACGATGACGCCCGCCGCGATCAGGCCGCGTCGGCTCTTACTGTCGGCGAGGCGGCCTAGAGGAATGCCGAGGATCGTGTAAAAAATCGCGAACGAAAAACCCATCAGCAAACTCATCTGCGTATCGCTGATGCCGAGGTCACGACGGATCGGGCCGACCAGCAAATTCAGAATCTGTCGGTCAACGAAAGAGAACACATACGCGACCATCAGGATCGCGACCACCAGCCACGGGTAGGCCATTGATTTGGCGTTGCTGCTATCAGATGGATTCATGGCGCCGATCCCTCAGGGGTGGATTGTCGACTACAAATATCACAATCGAGACATCATAATCTGACACCGACTTTCGCGCGGATGCTGCAGGACACGATTTCCGCAGGCTGCCCAATCACCATTTCCGGCGCGGCGTTCACGGTATTTTTGTCCGGAAAAACATACCAGGCAAGGAATTTCGCCTCATTTATGGAATTCACGCACCAAACAAGACACGATTGAATCGATCCACTAGACTTCCGAGACGGGATTCCAGGACGTGAAAAAATTGATCAGAAAACCCTTGATCGTTGTGATGGCATCGGCGGCGGTTGCACTCGGCATGTTGGCGTTCGTACCTGTATACGCGGCCGATACGCCACTCATTTTCAAAGAAGGCACCAGCGGCGACGCGGTCTGCACGCGCTGTCATGGCGCGAATGAAAAAAAACCTATCCTGTCGATTCATCGCACCCGTCACGGCGTGGCCGGACAACCGGGGTGCCAGGCGTGTCACGGCTCCAGCCGTGCGCATGTGCGGCATGCGGATGAAGCCGCCTCGCGGCCCGTGCCGGATTTTGTGTTCAGCGGCACGAATAAATCTTCGGCCGAGGTGCAAAGCCGCACGTGTCTCAATTGTCATGCGTCCGGCAAACGCACGCATTGGCCGGGTAGCGCGCATCCCGGCAATGATGTGACGTGTTCTTCGTGCCACGAGATTCATCAGCCGCAAGACAAAGTGCTTGCCAAGGAAACGCAGCGTGAGGTCTGCTTTACCTGTCACAAAACGCAACGCGCGCAGGTGCACTATCTCTCCACCCATCCGATCGCGACCGGCCGGATCGCGTGTTCGGATTGCCACAATCCGCATGGTTCGACCGGGCCGAAGTTACTGGTGAAAAATACTGTCAACGAAACTTGTTTCACCTGCCACGCCGACAAGCGCGGACCATTTTTGTGGGAGCACCCTCCTGCTTCGGATGACTGTGCGAATTGCCACACGCCGCACGGTTCGAATATCGCGCCGTTGTTGAAATCGCGCCCGCCGTGGCTGTGTCAGGGATGTCACGGCGGCAGCCCGCACACGTCACCGGCATTCAGCGGGCGCGGCTTGCCGCCCGCCGCGGGTGGTACCGCACCGTCGCCGCAAATGCTATTGCGCGCCTGCCTGAATTGTCATTCTGCGATTCACGGCAGCAATCATCCCTCAGGTGTGCGCTTTACGCGCTAGCGAATCCATAATTTCCATGCATCGCATTCACACAAGAATAAATTGGGCCACCGGCAGACTCTGTGCGACCGTCGCGCCGACGACCACCTGCGTTGCGGTGCTGATGCTGACCTGCGGTTCGGCGCTCGCGAACATTGCCACGACGGATGCCGAGCTGCTTGCGGAATTGACGCGCCCACAAAGCAAAATCGAAATCGGCGTGGGCACGATCTCCGATAGGTCGTTTGCGGCCGGCAATGGCAATGGGCTCGAGCGAAAAGGTGCCTACGCGATCGGCGCATTCGATTTGCGCGGCGATCAATACAGTTACGGCAATGCGGCTGACGACAAGACGCGCTGGCGGATTTTTGGTGCAAATCTTGGCTTGAGCGCGAAGAGCCTTGCGGGCGAGGTTGGCCGGCAGGGCGCCTATCGAATCACGTTCGGGTATGACGAAATTCCGCGTCGCAATTCGGACAGCTATCAAACCATTTTTCTTGGCGCAGGCTCGTCGAATTTGACGCTACCCGTCGGGTTTGTCCGCGCCGCCGACACCCAAGGCATGAGCGCGCTGGGAGCGAGTCTGCGACGATTCGATATCGAGTCAACCCGCAAGCGCGCCGATGTGGGCGTGAGTTACGCGATCACTCGCGAGTGGGAACTCAAAGCCGGATGGCGCAATGACGATCGCGAAGGAACGCGGATCCGTGGCGCCGAATTCGGCAGCAACCCGGGCATTCCGCGCGCGATGCTGTTGCCCGAGCCGATCAATTCGTCAACGCAACAAATCGATGCGAGTCTCGCATACAGCGGCGACGATTTGCGCGCAACGATCGCTTATTACGGTTCGGTTTTTCGCAATCATATCGACTCACTCGTTTGGCAAAATCCCTACACGTCTGCGCCGTGGGTTGGGCCGGGCACGCCGCTACCCGGTAATTTTCCGCTGCCGATGGGGCAAGCCGGCGAAGCGCCGGACAATCAGTTTCATCAATTATCGTTCACTGGTACCTACGAGTTCTCATCCAGCACACGCGTGACCGTCGTCGGAACACGCGGACGGATGTCGCAAAATGAAATGTTTCTGCCCTATACGATCAATCCGGGGCTTGCCATCATCGCGCCGCCGCGAAGCGGGCTGGAAGGGGTGGTCGACACCACATTCCTCAACGCCAAACTCGCCTTGCGTCCGCTGCGCAATTTGAATATTCACACCACTTTGCGATATGAAGACCGCGACAACAAAACACCGCAATCCGAATACCTCTACATCGGCGGCGATGTTCAGTTGCAACCGCCACTCAATGCGCCCACTGACCGTGAGCGCACCAATCTGCCGAGAAGTCGCCGGCAAATACAATGGGTGCTTGACGCGGATTATCGATTGGCGCCTGGCATGGCAATCAAAGCCGGATGGGAACATGACGATGTCACGCGTACCTTCGCCGAGGTCGAGCACGCCATCGAGAACACGTTTCGCATTGAGTTCCGGCGCGGCGGCACGGATGCGTGGACGACCAGCGCCGGTCTCGCGCACCTCGCGCGGCGCGGCTCGCCATACCTATACAATTTGCCATTCCTCGCGAGTTATACCTCAAGCGCGCTAATCGCGAGCCTCGCAGCGGCGGGCGGTTGTGCGGTGGCGATCGATTGCATCCGCGCGGGGCCGTTGCAACGAAAGTTTTACATGGCCGACCGCGATCGCGACCGGCTGCGATTGTTTGCAAGCTATGCACCCGATGTGCCGCTATCGTTACAGGCGCGGCTGGATGCGAATCTTGACCGCTATCGGCAAACCACCTACGGCGTCACCCATTCGCGCAGCGTCTCGGCGAATCTTGAGGCGGGCTATGCGTTTAATGCGGTGACCAGCGCGACGGTGTTTGTGAGCCATGAACATCAACGCTTGCGCGAACGCGGTCGGCAGAATGTAAACCTGACGTCGGCCGGTAATGCCGACGCCGATTGGTGGAATCAGTTGATCGACAACACCACGTCATTCGGAGCGGGTCTGAGGCGGCAAAGCCTTATTGGCGGCAAATTAGAGCTCGCCATCGATGCGATTGCGGTGCGTGGCCGCACGCCGATTTCGACGACCGTGGGCGCCGGCGTATCGGCCGCACAAAACCCGGCAACCGCGCTACCGGATGTTGAGGCGCGATCGGACAACGTTAATATTTCGGCGCGCTATGCAATCGATCGATACAGTACGTTGCGTGCCCGATATTTATTCCAGCGCATCGACAATGCTGATTGGGCATATTCGCAGGTAGGAGCCGCGACGCTTGCGAACGTCATCGGCAGCCGCGAAATTCCTGCGCAAACGTCACGACATGGCGTGGGGATTTCGTGGGTGCGAATTTTTCGATAGCGTGTATCAACGTCGTGAACATTGGCTTCCGTAGGGAGTGATGGTACCTGGCGAAGCAGGTTGCGGATGCGCCGCGCGAATTTTTTCTGCCTCGCGTCGACGCGTATCGGCGTCTTCGGTATTGCCGGTCGCCGTCAATGCAACCGCATATTTTTCGAGCCCGTCGGCCACCAATCGCGGCGATGACTTCACGCGTAATTCACGCTCGATGACCGGCATCAGTTGCGAAAAATAGGCTTTGCTTTCAGCAAATTTTTTCTGTACGGCATGGAGCGACGCCAATTCGTATAACGACGGAAAGAGTGAACTACCCGCAGTCACCGCCAGTTCCTTTGCGCGCAATAAATATTTTTCCGATTCGCCAAACTGACATAGCGCACCCATCGCGCGGCCATACTCCAGATGCATGGTGCTGCGGGTGGCGGCATCGCGCGGCAAATCGGCGTGATTGATCGCCTGCGCATATTGGCCCGCCGCCGATTCCCAATCGCCACGGATTTTCGCCGCGTTGGCGCGTTGCAGGTATTCGTCAAGATCCAGGTCGGCGGCGGTTGCCGCGCCGATCCACAGTGCTGTCAGCCATCGTCCGCCCCGCGGAACGCACGACAGCATTCCTTGGTGCAAATTGCCGCGAGATTTTGCAATGAATGTAGTGCCCATGGTGCTTTTCCGCGTATTGATTGCAGCGATGATACGCGCGCCGAGAAGGACACGGGGCGGCGGCAGAATAGTTAATGATTGTTTCATCGATTGCATTGCTGCGATGGCCCGCGGTACACGCGCTGGAATCTCATTTGGTGTCGAGTATCGTGCGCGGCGCGCTGATTCTGGATGATGAATTCGCGCAGCGCGCCGGTTGCTGATCCTTATCAATCTCCCACTTTCGATATTGATTAACCGGCAGTTTTGCAAAGATGCACTGGCGCTGGTCAATGTGCATGACATCGCGCCTCAGAATCTGATATCTGAAATACTACGAAACCGTAGCGCTAACCGATGTTGGCCGCACGTGTAAGACGATGACCTGTCGGCGATTGATTGGCTCCGGTCTCGCCATCGACGATTTTGGTGCCGGCTTATCAGCCTTCGAGCAATTGTCGAATCTGTGAACAAGCTACTTTCGCGCGCCAAAGGTATCCCCGAAAAAATTTCCCTTGTTCCACGCCGGCCGTTCTTTCGTGTTCGCAATCTCCACGCCGATATTGAAATTCACCAATACGAAGCGCGCAGCTGCATCGTAATTGAACGACAGTGACAGATCGTCGCTGACGCGATGGTAGGTTTTCAGCATGAACTCGTCGACAATCTTTTTTGCATCTTCGTTC
>JAYTUX010000478.1:0-3613 GCA_043744315.1 Betaproteobacteria bacterium
GCTCGGCCTCGCCATAGCGGTGCTATGGCTGTGGTTTGCGCCTTGCAGCCCCTCCCAAATCAAGGCGCGCGCCCTCGCGGGGAATTAATCGGCGCTTCCTTAGCGACGCAAGCGCCTCAGCGTTTTTTTCGACGCACCCTTATGTGTGCTGGCTTCACCGCCGAACGCTGCTTCCAATTCGGCTTCGAACTCCGGCCCATACGGGCCCATCAGCGTTTGCATCACCAGCTTTTCGAATTCATCGCCGAATTTGTCGATCACGCTGTCGGGATCGGGCACCAGGCCGCCGTCGGTGATGAGGCCGAATTGCACCTTGCCGTTATAGGTGAGGATTGACAAGCCCATGCCGATGCCGCCGGATTGCGGCACCCAGAAATCGATCTCGTCGATTTCGCGGCCGGCAAAAAATAGCGGCTTTTGCGGACCGGGAACATTGGTCATTACCGCGGTCGCATTACGGCCGATGAGCGCGCTGATCTGATCCTGCAAGATTTTTGGCCCCATGCCGACGGCGGAGAGCAACACAAACGCGACGATGGGCTGCGATGAGCCTTTTAGCGCGCGCATCCGTTCGCGGACTTTCAGCATGCGCTCGATCGGATCGACAATGCCTATCGGCAGATCGACGAACACCAACCCGAATTGGTTGCCGAGCTCGCCGGCTTTCTCAATCGGGCGCAAATTCACCGGCACGATCGCGCGCAATTCAACGCCTTCTGTCTTGTCGCCGCGCCGTTCCATGTAATCGCGCAAAGCACCGGCGGCGGTCGCGAGCAGAACATCGTTCACCGAGCAACCGAGCGTTTTGCCAATCACCTTGACTTCGCCCAGCGGCAGCGGATCGCACCAAGCCACGCGTTTTCCACGCCCGAGGCGGCCTTTGAAACGCGTGGCGGTATCCGGCGCCATCATCGCGATCTTGCGCAATTCGTCGGCGAGCTCCATCCCTTTGGTGGCGAATTCGCGCATCGTCGCTGGATCTTTGGCAATTTCCAATCCCTGCTCGACCAGTCCACGCGTGAGTTTCATCGCGCCCGACCAGACATTTGCCATTGGTTTCGTGACGCTGGTCCAAAAATCCATATCCGGCGCGCTGTCGTGGCCGTGCTTGCCTTTGCCGTTTTTCTCGCGCGGCACCGGTTTGGCAAGGCTTGCCGCAGCGTTGTCGGCCGTCATCGACAGCATCACGCTGATCAGCGCGATACCGTCGGCATAGCAATGGTGAATGCGCGTCAACAGCGCCGAGCCGCCGCCATGATAATTCTCGATCAAATGAAATTGCCAGAGAGGTTTGGTGAAATCCAGCCCAACGCTCGCCATTTCGCTCACATATTCCTGAAGCTCCTTCTTGCCGGCGCGCCCGGGCAATTTGGCCTTTTTGATGTGATGCTTGATATCGAATTTCTTGTCATCTTCCCACCACGCGCCGGTCGGATCCTGCACCGCCTTTTGCATGAAACGGGGATAGGCGAGGAAGCGTTGCTCGATGGTGTTCTGCAATTTCCTGAAATCGAGTTTTTCCTTGAACACCATGATGCCGACAATCATCATCAGATTGGTCGGGTGCTCCATCCGCAGCCAGGCGGTATCGACGCCGGACATGCGTTCGCGGTCCAGTAATGGGATGCCGGGGATACGAGGAATGTTGGTCATGATATCGAGATTGATTTTTTTGTACCGTGGCCGACTTGCCCTGCGCGCCCCGGAAAAACCGGGAAATTGCCGGGACGCGTCGATTCCGTTACAGTTACTTTAGCCTTTGTTTTCCCGCGTGGAAAGCCCCTAAAACCCTTTATTGCAGAAGACTTTGGAGGAGATACTCAATGTCCGACCTGAAAAAGCGATTCGAAACCGCCGCAAAAGACGTGACCAAGGCGAAATCTGACCCTGGAAATGACCTGAAATTGCGGCTCTACGCCAATTTCAAGCAGGCCACCGACGGTGATGTAGCGGGCGACAAGCCCGGCTTTACCGATTTTGTCGGTCGCGCCAAATACGATGCCTGGGCCAAGCTAAAGGGCATGTCCAAGGATGACGCCATGACGGCCTACATCAAGCTCGTGGATCGGGTGATGCGGGAGTAGCGGTCGCCTGGTGGAATTGTGGCATTGGGTTCGCTCCCACGATTAGTTCGGGCTGGCTGCGACCACCCCCTACCGTGGCGGCATGCAGGTGTACGAAATCAATGACGTGGCCAGTTTTCGGGCCGACACTGGCAATCAATTTCAAGGTCGGAGGCCATTCCATGAAGCGTTTTTCCACTCGTTTCTGCCAGTGCATCTTGATGTTTGCGGCACTGCTTGGCGGCAGTATATTCGCGCTCAATGCGCGGGCAGCCACCGCCGCTGCCGCAAGTTCCGGCGGAAAAATGCTGGCCGAAGAGTATTGGGCACAAAAGGCCGGCGTGAAATTGTGGGTGTATCGCAAACACGTCGACGACGGCCTGAAAGACAAGCCGCTACTGTTCCTTGTGCACGGTTCGTCGTATTCCGGAAAGACCATGTTCGATCTCAGCGTGCCGATGCGCAGCGATTACTCCTTCATGGAACATTTCGCGCGCCTCGGTTACGACGTGTGGACAATGGATCACGAAGGCTACGGCCATTCGGATCGTACCAAGGGACTCTCGGATATTCATAGCGGCGTCGAGGATCTGGCGGTGGCGATGGCGGTGGTCAAGAAGGTGACGGGCAAATCGAAGGCGGCATTTTTTGGCCAATCGTCGGGTGCATTGCGCGCAGCGCGTTTCGCCAATTTTCACCCCGGCAACGTGGACAAATTGATCCTTGACGCCTTCGTCTGGACCGGCAAAGACGCACCGACTTTGATTCAACGCGCCAAACGACTGCCTGAATTGCTGAAAAGCAATGTACGAAAAGTCGATGCGAAGTTCTACACCTCGGTTTTCACCCGCGATCACCCCGGTGCCGCCGAGCCGATGCTGGGGGAGGTGGTCGCCGAGGCCGAACTCAAGTACGGCGACACCGTGCCCAACGGCACTTATATCGACATGGTCACCAAGTTACCTTTGGTCGACCCCGAAAAAGTGCTGTGTCCGGTGCTGATCGTACGTGCCGAACATGACGGCATCGCCACGGATGAAGACATCACCGGCTTCTACGCGAAACTTCCCAACCCCGACAAGCAAATATCGAAAATCGCCGGTCTCGCGCACACGGCGTTTCTGGGCGTGAACCGGCAGCGTTTCTGGCACACCGTGCAGGCGTTTCTCACGGTGCCGCCACGCGTCGATTTGGCGAGTGGCTCGGTGCCCGCGGCGCATTGATGGCGGACACGTCGAATCGCAACCAGCCCGCGTATTGGGACGCCCGCTTCTCCGAGGCAGGGTACGCCACGGCACAGGGCGAATGATTGACCCTAAACGAAAACGCAATCACTGGAGCGGCTCTCCAACCATTTGTTGCCTGTAAGCCGCCACAGCACTAGAGTTTGGTCGTCGCGACAGATAAATATTGAATTGACTTCAAAGTCAATTGATGACAACATTGCGGCATGACCCAGGCGCTGCAAAACCTGTTGCCAACCCTCACCCGCGCGGCGCGCCGCCGCGGACTGTCTCGCCGCCAATGGGCGGAGGACGCGGGGCTGCGCG
>JAYTUX010000479.1:0-12583 GCA_043744315.1 Betaproteobacteria bacterium
AACCGGTACCGGTGCAGCGCCGATCGTGGCGGAGATTGCGCGCGAAATGGGCGTGTTGACGGTTGCGGTCGTCACCAAGCCGTTCGCGTTCGAAGGCAAACGGAAGAAAATCGCCGAGGCCGGGATCGAGGCATTGAAGCAGCATGTGGATTCACTGATCATCATTCCGAACGACCGGTTGATGGAAGTGTTGGGCGATGATGTGTCCTACGAAGACGCGTTCAAAGCATCGAACGATGTCCTCAATGGCGCGGTCGCCGGCATTGCCGAAGTGATCAACTGCCCAGGATTGGTGAACGTGGATTTTGCCGACGTGCGCACGGTGATGAGCGAAAACGGTGTCGCGATGATGGGCTCGGCCATGGCCTCCGGCCCGGACCGCGCGCAAGTTGCCGCTGAACGCGCCGCTGCATCACCATTGCTGGAGGATGTGAATCTCACCGGTGCGCGCGGCGTATTGGTGAATATCACGGCCAGCAAATCGTTGAAGCTGAAGGAGGTGCATGAAGTCATGAACACCATCCGCAGTTTCACGGCGGAAGATGCGACGGTGATTTTCGGCAGCGTGCTCGATGAATCGATCGGCGATCAACTTCGCGTCACGATCGTCGCCACCGGACTCGGCGGATCGGTATCAAAGCGTCAGCCGCAGATGGTGTATTCGGCACCGGCAGCGGTTTATGCCCGCACGGGAACGGACGATGCGATGGGTGCGCCCTTGTCTTCACCCGCCGGGGCCATCAACTATCACGATCTCGATACGCCGGCGGTGACACGTCGGCGTCGCGATGCCACGGTGACGGCAATGCAGCAATCGGGAGTCGAGATGTACGACATTCCGGCGTTTTTGCGTAAGCAAGCCGACTAGCTGCCGATCGGGTAACTGGATCTACCCGCGCGAAACTCTGCCGCGCGGGTGGGTTCGGTGTCCCCGTTTCTTGTGCCTGCATTGTGCCTTGATTGCGCGTGTATGATGGCCGCACACGCTTACCACACGAGGTTTTACCATGGTCATATGTCCCGTCGCATTGGCAGTCGGTTGCAAAAAATGCCCCGTATTCAAGGTCTGCCCGCTGACCACCGTGATCGGCGATCAGAAAGCGGCCGAGCCGCCGCAGAAGTCGGATAAAAAAGCCGCGTCGTCCGGCAAGAAAAAGGCTTGATCTAGCGGCCCCGTCGAATTTCCGCGATTGAAAAACCGCCAATTGGAACCAAGTTCCAATGTGTCGAGTCCATACCCTTTGTCATGATCAAGCAGCGCACTCTAAAAAATAAAACCCGTGCGACCGGCGTCGGCGTGCATCTCGGCCACCGCGTCGACATGTCGATCCGTCCGGCTCCGCCCGATACGGGCATCGTCTTTTGCCGTACCGACATGCCCGGTGCGCCAATGGTGAAAGCGCACGCGCTGAATGTGCATGACACGCGCATGTCGACGCGCATCGAAGACAAGAAAACCGGTGCGCGCGCGGCGACTGTCGAGCACCTCATGTCCGCTTTCGCGGGCCTCGGCATCGACAACGCCTATGTAGACTTGTCGGCGGAAGAGGTGCCGATCATGGACGGTAGTGCGGGACCGTTCGTCTTCTTGATGCAGGCGGCCGGTATCGAAGAGCAGGGCAAGGCCAAACGCTACATCCGGGTGAAAAAACACATTGAATTGAAGGACAAGGATCGCCAAGTTTCACTTTCGCCCTTCAACGGCTTCAAGCTCTCGTTCAACATTCAGTTCGATCATCCGGTCTTCGCGAAATCAGCGTCGGATATCGACATCGACTTCGCCCATGTGTCGTTCATGCGCGATGTCGCACGTGCCCGCACATTTGGTTTTACTCATGAAGTCGAAGCGATGCGCGCGGCTGGCCTCGGTCGCGGCGGTTCGCTTGACAATGTCATCGTCATCGACGACTACCGCGTGTTGAATGTTGATGGTCTGCGCTTCGACGACGAATTCGTCAAACACAAAACGCTGGACGCGGTCGGCGACTTATATATGCTCGGCCATCCGCTGATTGGCGCGTTCAAGGGCGTCAAATCCGGCCACGCGATGAACAACCAATTGGTGAGGGCGTTGCTAGCCGATGAATCCGCCTGGGAGTATGTGACGTTCGACAAGCCCGAAAAATTACCGGCGGCGTTCGGCAAGATGGCGCTTTCGTCGTTGTCGGCAGCGTAGTGCTAATCGCATGTTAATCGGCTTGCGCCTGTTGCTGATGGTCGCCGTGATCGCCTGCTCGGCGACTTTCCTTGGCTATCTGTTCACCAGGAATCCGCGATTTCTGAAACTGACGCGAAATATCATCAAAGTGACGCTATTGTTCGCGGCGCTGATTGCGGTGATTTATGTGGCGGAACGATTGCTGCTGGCGTAACGGCCGGCATGCCCACAAAGCGATCGTTTACCCGCCGGAAGCCTGCTTGTTTTGGCAGGCGGAAAAAACATTGTCATTCCCGGACTCGGTCCGGGGATGACATCACTTTCCTTTCGTCCCCAATGTAAGCGCTCGCTCACGTTGCTTGATAATCTTCTCGACTGTCTTCTTCAGGGGAGAATCTTCCAGGGTTTCAGCCAGTTCGCCCAACATCTTGCTTGGCATGGGTTCGCGCGGCGGGCCGGTTCGGGGCGAGACCTCCGGCTCAAAATAGGTTGGTTGCACCAGCACTGAAATTGCGGTAACCTCTTGTTCTTGCTTTTTATTTTGACGAATTTTCTCAAGCAGGCGCGGCAACATTTGCTTTAGTTTTGCCGCCACGGCCCCATTGGCCACTGCGATTATCAAGGTCGAACCCTCTACCGCAGCAACACGGCACGAAGTACTCAAGCCGGGCGGCAGAGTGTCGGCGAAAGAATGTTGAAGGCGGGAAATGCGCTGCAGCCGGTCGTGAATCGGCGCAATCGCCTCGTTGTCCCGTATCAAGGCGTTGATGGGTTTGAAACCGTGTTTCGGTGGAGAACTGGTCTTCGCCATAATTGCGTCGCAGAGGTTTTGATGAACATTATTCTCGTATCGGATAGTCTGGCCAAAAGCCGCATCGTCACGATATCGCAGTCGCAGATTATCATGGCCGCGATGGGCTTCATCAGCGCCGGCTTCATGCTGGCACTCGGCACCTACTGGGTGACGATGAAATATGCGGTCGATATCCAGAATCCATTCATCCAGAGCCTGATTTCCACGCTCACGCAGCAAAACACCGTTCAAGCCGAAAAAGACATGCGCGAGCAAATGAATTCGCTCGCGGTGAAATTGGGTGAGATTCAGGCGCGGCTGATGCGTCTTGACGCCTTCGGTGAGCGCCTAGGCAAAGCCGCCGGCATCAAGCCCACCGAATTCCGTTTTTCGGAAATTCCCGGCCAGGGCGGCCCGGCACCGTCCGCATCGGCAAGCGAAATTTCCTACACGGATTTTCAGTCGAGAATTACCGAGATATCACGCATTCTGGATGACCGCGGCGACAAGCTCGGCATGCTCGACTCCGTTTTGATGGATGGTCGCCTTGCGGCCAAAGCCATGCCGACCATCATGCCGGTCGATGGCAGCTATTACTCCTCGAATTTCGGCTACCGGATCGACCCGTTCAATGGTCGTCAGGCGTTCCATACCGGCGTGGATTTCAACGCGCCGATGGGCTCCACCATCCTCGCGGCGGCAGGCGGCGTGGTGGCGGCAGCGGAACGCCACACCGAATACGGCAACATGGTCGATGTCAACCACGATAACGGTCTCACCACCCGCTATGCACACCTGTCGAAAATGACCGTTAAGGCGGGTGACGTCGTGCTCAAGGGCCAGAAAGTCGGTGAGCTCGGCATGACCGGTCGCGCCACCGGTCCGCATCTGCATTTTGAAGTTCGTGAACACAGCGTCCCGCTGAATCCCAACCGCTTCCTGACTTTTGCACGCGCGCAAGAGCCGGCGGTTGCGACCAAGTCCGCCCGCGCCCCGTAGACTCCCCGCTTGATTCGCACCGCGTGCGCTTCTGCGGCACGTGGCTCGCGAAATGCAATGCGCCGAATGCAAATCTCTCGGCGCGTGCTCACTTCCATTGCCAATAATCATGCCGCCTCGCGGCAATAAAAACTAACGAAAGCGCCACATGTTCGACACGTTTCTGAAATCTATCTTTGGTAGCCGCAACGAGCGCCTGCTCAAGCAATACCGCAAAGCGGTCGTGAAAATCAATGCGCTCGAACCCGCAACCCAGAAGCTGAGCGACGCCGAACTGCGCGCCAAGACCGATGAATTCAAATCGCGTCACGAGAAAGGCGAATCGCTAGACCAACTTCTGCCCGAGGCGTTTGCAGTGGTGCGCGAAGCCGGCATACGCTCGCTCGGCATGCGCCACTTTGACGTGCAATTGATCGGCGGTATGGTGCTACACGATGGCCGCATCGCCGAGATGCGCACCGGCGAAGGCAAGACGCTGATGGCGACGCTGCCGTCATATCTGAACGCGATTTCCGGCAAGGGCGTGCATATCGTCACCGTCAACGATTACCTCGCGCAACGCGACTCAGAGTGGATGGGACGCCTGCATTCATTCCTTGGTTTGACAGTGGGCTGCAACCTCTCGCAGATGCCGCACGACGATAAACAAAAAGCCTTCGCTGCCGATATCACCTACGGCACCAACAACGAATTCGGCTTCGATTATTTGCGCGACAACATGGTCACGCAAAAAGCCGAGCGCGTCATGCGCGGCCTCAATTTCGCCATCGTTGACGAGGTTGATTCGATCCTGATTGATGAAGCACGCACCCCGCTGATTATTTCCGGCCAGGCCGAAGATTCGACCGCTCTTTACCAAAAAATCAATCTGTTGGTGCCTCACCTCAAACCGCAAACAGACGAAAAAGAACCCGGCGACTATTGGGTGGACCTGAAGCAGCATTCGGTTCTTCTCTCTGAGGACGGCCATGAGCACGCCGAAGAATTGATGACGAAAAATGGCTTGCTGCCGGAAGGTGCGTCGCTGTACGACCCCGCCAACATCATGCTCATGCATCACCTGTACGCGGCGGTGCGCGCACACGCGCTCTACCATCGGGATCAGCATTACGTGGTGCAAAACGGTGAAGTCGTGATCGTCGATGAATTCACCGGGCGGATGATGGCTGGCCGCCGATGGTCGGATGGTTTACATCAGGCGGTGGAAGCCAAGGAAGGCGTGAAGATTCAGAACGAATCGCAGACGCTGGCCTCAATTACGTTCCAGAATTATTTCCGCTTGTACAAACGCCTGTCCGGCATGACTGGTACCGCCGACACCGAGGCCTTCGAGTTCCAGCATATTTACAGTCTGGAAACGGTGATCATTCCGCCCAACAAGCAAATGGTCCGCAAAGACAACAACGATCTTGTCTACATTACGGAAAAAGAAAAGCACGCCGCCATCGTGATGGACGTAAAGGATTGTTTCGAGCGCGGTCAGCCGGTGTTGCTTGGCACGACCTCGATTGAAAATTCGGAATTGCTTTCCGAGTTGCTGAAAAGAGAAAAACTGCCGCATGAAGTGCTGAACGCGAAACAGCACGCGCGCGAAGCCGAAATCATCGCGCAAGCCGGCGCGCTGCACGCAATTACCATTGCCACCAACATGGCCGGACGCGGTACTGACATCGTGCTGGGCGGCAACCCCGATAAGGGCATCCGTGCAGCCGAGACTGATGAAAATATGTCGCCAGAAGAGCGGCATGCAAAAGTCGCCGAATTGAAAGCGATCTGGCAACCCTTGCACGACAAGGTCGTCTCCGTCGGCGGCCTGCATATCGTTGGCTCCGAACGCCATGAGTCGCGCCGCATCGACAATCAATTGCGTGGCCGCGCAGGTCGTCAGGGCGATCCCGGATCCTCGCGTTTCTACCTGTCGTTTGAAGACCCACTGCTGAAAATTTTCGCAGGCGACAAGCTTAAAGCCATCATGGCACGCCTGAAAATTCCAGAAGGTGAAGCCATCGAAGCGGGCATGGTGTCGCGCTCGATCGAAAATGCGCAGCGAAAAGTGGAAGCGCGCAACTTCGATATCCGCAAGCAACTGCTGGAATACGACGACGTCGCCAACGACCAGCGCAAAGTCATCTATCAGCAGCGCAATGAGTTGCTCGACGCCGACGATATTTCAGAAACCATCACCAACATGCGCGGTGGCGTGTTGCAAAGCACGGTGGAACAATTCGTGCCGCATGAGAGCGTCGAGGAGCAATGGGATATTCCGGCACTTATGCTGACCTTGGCCGCGGACTTCAGCCTGAAAGTGCCGATCGATGAGTGGTTAAAGAGCGATGCCGAGCTCGATAGCAAAACGATTGCCGAGCGAGTCGCCAGGCAGGCAAATGAAGATTACGCCGCGAAATTTTCGCAGATTGATCCGACGTTATTGCATCAATATGAACGTGCGGTGATGTTGCAATCGATTGATTCACATTGGCGCGAACATCTGGCTTCGCTCGACTATCTGCGTCAGGGTATTCATCTTCGTGGCTACGCGCAAAAGCAACCCAAGCAGGAATATAAACGTGAGGCGTTTGAGCTTTTCAGCGGCATGCTAGATGGCATTAAGCGTGAAGTTACGCAGATTCTGATCAACGTGCAGGTAAGATCGGCCGATGAAGTTGCCGCCGCCGAGAAAGCCGCCGAAGAAGCCGCCGCCCATGCCGCGCAAAATGTGCAATATCACCACGCAGACTATAACGCAGCACTAGGTGACGAAGGTGCCGAGGGACAACCCGCTGAGAGCGAAAACTCAAGTGCGCAACCGGTCACTCAACCATTTGTGCGCGAAGGCCAGAAGATCGGTCGCAATGATCCTTGCTGGTGCGGTTCGGGGAAAAAGTTCAAGCAGTGCCACGGAAAATTGAGTTAGAGGCGTACCGCTACCGCATCCTGGCCCACCCA
The DNA here is from genome assembly GCA_043744315.1 of Betaproteobacteria bacterium. Lineage (GTDB taxonomy): Bacteria > Pseudomonadota > Gammaproteobacteria > Burkholderiales > Usitatibacteraceae > UKL13-2. The sequence goes on from JAYTUX010000479.1 coordinate 6,897, forward strand.
AAACGCGTACGGAAAATATGCTGAGGGTGGCCGCCCGAGTGCATCGGCCACTTGCGATTCGACAAACTGACGCGTGGTGTAAGTCGTGCCATAGACTTCACCATCCAGCGATGGCGATTCCGAGCTGGTCAGAAAACGTACGCCATTTTCATCAAACTTGACGCCCAATTCCTGGGCGTTTTGTTCGTTGTGTACACTGAAAATCAGTACACCACCGGGCGCAACCGCGTTCCCTAGTGTCATAAGCCACGGCTGCCACATGGCCGGCGGCAAGTGCGTAAACATCGACAGCACAAAGACCAGATCGTACTTCTCCGGAAACGAAAGCGACGCGGGGTCATGCGCCGACAACAAGGTCTTCACGCCGAATTGCGTTTGCAAAAATTCGACGCTGCCCGGTAGCACATCCGCACACGTCACCTTGCCCGGTAACACGCGCACAAGGTGGCGCGTGAATCGTCCAAAGCCCGCTGCAAATTCCAGCATGCTTGGCGTTTTTAGCAATGGTTTATCAATGGCTTCGAGTATCACCATTAGTTCCGACAGCGTTCGCCACCCATCGGAGAGGTATTCGCGGATGGGATTTTTTGCGATTTCATGATTCGCAAAAAATCGAAAAATATCGTCGCGCGGATCGATTTGGCAATTGACATGCATCCAGCGCCCGTAGGCTTGCGGCGCCCGCAGACGCTCCAATGCATTGTGCGCGGTGATGTTGGACGGGTCGGCGAACATCGCCGACGCGTAGCGTTTTGCCGCCTCAGCAGGCTCTGTGGCTGCGAGCGCATCGGCCGATGCGACCAACGCCGCGACGTTTATCGTGGGATTCAATTGAACTCTCTCGCAATATTTGATGGGCGGATCAGGTCAACACGGTATCGTCATCCGCATACGGCGGGTTGGATACACAGATTATCTTTAGGGCGTCGCGTCCAGTATTGGTTACGTTGTGCAGCATGCCCGGCGCAATGAAAATTGTGTCGCCCTGGTAGATGTCAAACTTGGCGGCTCCCAAGCGCATGGTTCCCGCGCCTTCGGTGACATGATAAATCTCCTCCGAATTCCGGTGGAAATGCATCACGGTTGTATTGCCTGCCTCGACCGTCGCCTCGGCGAAACTCACTGCCGATGCGGCATGCCGCGCTGGATGCATCAATTCGCGGATCGTTGATCGATCCTTGGTCATGAAAGGCGTGATCTCGGCGTAGGCAGTCTTCATTGTCCGGTCGCAAAAGTGGATAGTGGTTCCATGCCATAATTTTGCCGGACTCTTCGACTGAAAAGTAAAAAATCCATGGCTGTCAATTACTCCTTGCCTACCCCAGAATCACTGCTGCCGGTGACCGGCGTCTTGCTCGGCTACGCAAAAGCCCACGTCAAGAAACCTGACCGCAAGGACATGCTGGTGATTGCGCTCGAAGCGGGCTCACGCGCCGCAGGCGTGTTCACGCAGAATCGTTTTTGTGCGGCCCCGGTGCTGGTATGTCGCGAACATCTCAAGAAGAAACGCAGCCGCGCAACCGACATTCGTGCGCTGGTTATCAACACCGGATGCGCCAACGCGGGTACAGGTACGCAAGGCTTGAGCGATGCGAAGGCGATGTGTGCCGAGACCGCGAAGGCGCTCGGTTGCAAGCCCACACAAGTGTTGCCGTTTTCCACCGGCGTGATCCTCGAGCATCTGCCAATGGATCGCATCCTTGCGGGCATTCCGCAATGTGTAACGAACCTGACCCCCAGTGGATGGTTCGACGCCGCTCATGCAATCATGACCACCGACACCGTGCCGAAAGGCGTATCGCGGCAAATCGATATTCATGGCAGCACCGTCACGATTACCGGCATCGCCAAGGGTGCCGGCATGATCGAGCCGAATATGGCGACCATGCTCGCATTCATCGCGACCGATGCCGTGGTCGGCGACGAAGTATTGCAGGATATGGTTGCAGAAGCCGCCAACGTATCGTTCAATTCCATCACCGTCGATGGCGATACGTCGACCAATGATTCGCTGATCCTGATGGCGACCGGCAAAGCCGGCAATCCGCCGATCAATGGCGAAGGCACGGCCGAATACGCGAAATTGCACGCAGCGTTGAATGAGGTTGCCATCGCACTTGCACAGGCGATTATCCGTGATGGCGAAGGCGCCACCAAATTCATGACCGTCAAAGTCGAGGGCGGAAAAACGCTCGAAGAATGCAAGAAAATCGGCAAAGCAATCGCCAATTCACCGCTCGTCAAAACCGCTTTTTTTGCGAGTGACCCAAATCTCGGCCGCATCCTCGCAGCGATCGGTTATGCCGGTGTCGATGATCTTGATACGTCGCTGATCCGCGTTTATCTTGGCCCGGTGCTGGTGGCCGAACATGGTGGGCGCGCGGCCAGTTACAAAGAAGAACTCGGCAAGGCCGTGATGAAAGAAAGCGAAATACTGGTGCGCGTGGAATTGAATCGTGGCACCACATCAGCCACGCTGTGGACATGCGACTTTTCGTATGATTACGTGAAAATTAACGCGGACTATCGTTCCTGATGGCGGCGAATACCGAAAAAATCCTTGCTCGCGTTGAAGCCTTGCTCGCGCAGATTGAATCCTGTTTGTATGCCACGGACACCGCACCGGATTGGCAGAAATTTATCGCTTTTCGCTGGCGGCGGCAGTCATCGATCATTGGTAGTCGTGGTCGTCTCGTGGGTGTCTCGCATCCGCATGTCATCACGTTCAACGACTTGAAAGACATCGACGAACAAAAATTGCGTCTCGACGCCAATACGCGTCAGTTCGTACAAGGAAAAAGTGCCAACAATATTCTGTTGACCGGCGCGCGCGGTACCGGCAAATCGTCCCTTGTCAAAGCCGCGCTGCAACGCTACGCCAGGGACGGATTGCGCCTGATCGAAGTCGATCGCGCCGAGATGGTTGATTTACCGGAGATTGCCGATCTCGTTGCGGCAAGACGCGAAAAATTCATCATATTCAGTGACGATCTTTCCTTTGAAGCCAACGATCCTGGCTACAAAGCGCTGAAGTCAGTGCTCGACGGCGGCATCAGCGCCACCAATGACAACCTGCTTGTGTATGCCACCAGCAATCGCCGCCATCTGATGCCGGAAAAGATGAGTGAAAACCTTGAAACCAAACACACGGCGGATGGGGAAATTCATCCCGGTGAAACGACAGAAGAGAAAATTTCGTTGTCGGAGCGCTTCGGATTGTGGCTGTCGTTTTATCCGTTCGCGCAGGAAGAATATCTGGAAATCGTCGATCACTGGGTTGGCGCACTGGGTACGCCGATCACCAATCGCGACGCGATGCACAAAGAAGCATTGCTGTGGGCACTGGAGCGTGGCTCGCGCAGTGGACGCGTCGCCTATCAGTTCGCTCGCGATTGGGCCGGGCAACATCACGCTGCGAAAAAAAACGTCGCACGGAAAGCGCCCCGCAAGATTCCCCGCCATCAATGACGTTGAAAGTCACCGACGTTGCGGTCGCGATTTTTGAAAAGCCCGATGGCAGTTTCCTGCTGTCTTCGCGCCCCGAAGGCAAACCCTATCCGTACTACTGGGAATTCCCCGGCGGCAAAATAGAACCTGGCGAATATGTCTATGCGGCACTGGTTCGCGAGCTGATCGAAGAGCTCAACGTCACCATCACCCACGCCACGCCATGGTTTGCATTCATCATGCGCTATACCCATGCGACGGTGCGCTTGCATTGCTGGCGGGTACATGCCTGGCACGGCGAGATGCGTGGCATGGAGGGCCAGCATTTCGAATGGCAAACAATCGATGCGCTAAGCGTTTCGCCGACCTTGCCGGGCTGCGTGCCGATATTCAAGGCGCTGCGATTGCCACGTACCTATGCCATCACCCATGCCGCTGAGTTGGGTACGGATGAGTACTTGCACCGGCTTGACCATCAACTCGCGCTTGGACTCAAACTGATTCAGGTGCGGGAAAAATCGATGCCGCCGGAGGTGTTGCATCGCTTCACAAGGGATGTTGTCGCGCGCGCACATGCTCACGGCGCGCGCGTGTTGATTAACGGCGATGCGGCACTTGCGCGAGCCACACGCGCGGATGGCGTGCATCTCACTGCATCGCAATTGGCGGTGTATGCAACGCGGCCAGAATTTTCCTTGGTCGCCGCCTCAACCCACTCGCGTGCCGAGATCGAGCGTGCTGGCGAATTGGGATTGGATTTTGTTGTGTGCGGCCCGGTGAAGGCAACGCTCACGCATCCCGGGCAAACGCCCCTCGGCTGGCCACGCTTTCGCGAACTCGTCGATGCGCCACCCGTGCCCGTGTTTGCGTTAGGCGGATTGACGATGGCCGAAATGCATGAGGCGATCGAACACGGTGCGCATGGCATTGCCGGTCAGCGGGGTTTTTCATAGCGGAACGTGACATAGATCGCCATTCGGCGTGCGTTTCCGCGACATTTCGCCTCAAACGCCGCGCCAATTGTTGATCTTGGCGGCGCAAGAATGACAAGAGGTAAACGCCGTATTTACGACACCGCGACCGCCACCGGCAAAAACTGATGCGCGATCCACACATACATCGGGATGCCAATGAGTATGTTGAACGGAAACGTGAGCCCCAGCGACATGCCGAAATAAAGCGAAGGATTCGCTTCCGGAATCGCGTGACGGATGACGGCCGGCACGGCGATGTAAGACGCACTCGCCGCGAGCACCATCAACAACGCGCCGTTGCCTGCGGGGATGCCCGCCACCATCGAAATCAGCAGCGCCAGCCCTGCGTGCGCCAATGGCCCCAACACCGCATAGGCCATCAGCCACGGCGATTTTCCGCGCAACTCCGACATGTTTCGCGCCGCGAGCAAGCCCATGTCGAGCAAGAAGAATGACAGCATGCCCTTGAACAGATCGACCGCAAACGGCTGCATTGCGGTCTGGCCAGTGGCACCGGTAAGAATACCGACCAGCATCGAACCGAGCAGCAATAGCTGCGCACCATCGGTGAATGACTCGTGCAATATTTTGCCGATCGAAACGCCTGAAGCCGCGCCCGTATTCAACACATTCTCATTGCCGCCACTCGTGCGCCGCCGCACCAGATTCGCCAGCAGCACCGCCATGATAATCGCTGGCGATTCCATTAACGCCATCGCCGCCGCCATGTGGCCGCCATAGGCGATCGTGCGCTGGTCGAGGAATTGCACCGCCGTGATAAACGTGACCGCACTCACCGAGCCGTAGGTTGCAGCGATGGCTGCCGAATCGAAGCCGTTCAGGAATTGGCGCAACAACAGGTAGCCGATCACCGGCACAATCAGCGCGAGCGCAATTGCGCAGGCAAGGCTCAGTGCGACTTCCTGAGTCAATCCGGATTTGGCGAGCGCGAATCCGCCTTTCAAGCCAAGCGCCATCAACAGATACAACGCCAGAAAGCGCGAAATCTGCGGAGGAATTTCCAGATTCGATTTCAGCCGCCCCGCGAGCATGCCGAAGATGAAGAAGAGAATCGCCGGGTCTAGCAGGCTTTGCATGCGTTACTTCGTCCGTGGCGGAAAGCGTAATTGTAGCCGCTCGCATGCGACCGATCTGCGTGCGCAATCGCAAGCAGTCTGGGAAGCACAAATTTCTTCCCCCGTCGGTCGGGCATGATTGGTTTGGGCAGTCTGATTTGTTGCAAATTCTCGCCATAGCTGTTCCATG
>JAYTUX010000480.1:0-12567 GCA_043744315.1 Betaproteobacteria bacterium
CGCGACCACTTTGTCGGGATCGAGATTGTTCAGTGGCGCGCGACCGAAAAACTCCGCAACCGCGTGTTGTACATGCGGCATGCGCGTCGCACCGCCGACCATCACGACGCCGTCAATATCCGCCGCGCCGAGCTTCGCATCGCGCAACGCCTTTCTTACAGGCTGCATCGTGCGCTGCACCAATGCGGTGGTCATCGCATGGAACTCATGTCGCGATAACTTCAGCTTGAATTCCTGCCCATATGAGAGCGGAAGTATCGTCTCCACCGATTCCTGCAATGTGAGTTGCTCTTTGACTTCGCGCGCCTTCATCAACAAGCGACGGGTGTCCCGATGGTCGGCAGCGGCGATGCCATAAACTTTACGCCAATGCGCGCCGATCGCCTGATCGAAATCATCGCCGCCCAACGCGGAATCGCCGTTGGTGGAAAGCACTTCGAAGATCCCCTTGGTCAGACGCAGAATCGAAATATCGAAAGTGCCACCGCCCAAATCGTAAATCGCGAAGGTGCCTTCGCTTGCGTTATCCAAGCCATATGCAACCGCTGCCGCCGTCGGTTCATTCAACAATCGCAAGACGTTGATGCCAGCGAGACGCGCGGCATCCTTGGTCGCCTGACGCTGCGCGTCATCGAAATAAGCGGGCACGGTGATCACCGCACCGACCAATTCACCGTCAAGGGACTCCTCGGCCAATGTCCGCAAATGTTTGAGGATTTCTGCCGACACATCCACCGGCGACTTGACGCCGGCGACCGTATCGATTTTCACCATGCCGGGGGAATCGATGAACTTGTACGGCAGCGCACCATATTTGGCGACATCGGCAATGCCACGCCCCATGAATCGTTTGACGGAGACGATCGTATTTTCCGGATCCTCTGCCTGCGCGGCCTTGGCGGCATTGCCGACGACGACGCCATTTTTTTCGTAACGCACCACCGAAGGCAGTAAGGGATTGCCATCATGATTCGGCAACACCACCGCGGCACCGCTTCTGATGGTCGCGACGAGCGAATTAGTCGTACCCAAATCAATGCCGACGGCGAGTCGATGCTGATGTGGTGCGGTGGCTTCGCCGGGTTCGGCAATTTGTAGAAGCGCCATGGGCTAAGACCGTTTCAGGATTGCGTTCATGCCGCGAGCGCCTCAAGCGCATCGTCGATTTCTTCGCCCAATTTTTCGAGGAAGCGCAATTTGCGCACCGTCACGCGTGCGGCGATCAATGTGGCGCTGGTGGAAAGTTGTTGGCGCAGTTGTTCGAACAGGATTTTTTCTTCGCTGATGCGCTGCGCGGCCAACCTATCGAGTTGCAAGCTGTCGCTGCGCGATTTTGCATCAACGACGGCTTCGCGCCATTCCATTTGCTGATGAAGAAAATCCAGCGGCATCGCGGTGTTGGATTCTTCCTCGGTATCGATGCCGTTGATACGCAAAAAATAGCGCCCGCGGTTCAAGGGCGATTTCAGCGTGCGATAGCCTTCGTTGGCACGCGTCGCCCATTGCGCCGCGACGCGTTGCTCAGCGTCGCTGGCACCGGCGAAGCGATCCGGATGCACTTCTCGCAACAAGTTACGATAAGCGCGTTCCAGCGCCGGCACGTCGAGCTCATACGCTTCCGGCAAAGCAAACAACTCAAAATAATTTTGGGTGAAATCAGGGCTCATTCGCGAAAAAGGGCGACGCTGTGGTCGCCCCCTTTGTGCCCCTCTGCCAGGCAGAGGGTTGTTATCGGGATTCAGTTACGGCGCAAAATTGGGAGGCGGACTAAACGTTGAAACTTTCTCCGCAACCGCACTTGTCCTTTTCTTTCGGGTTGTTGAATTTGAAGCCTTCGTTCAACCCCTCGCGGACAAAATCGAGCTCGGTGCCATCGATATAGGCAAGACTCTTTGGATCGACGAATACTTTGACGCCATGACTCTCGAAGGCCTGATCTTCGTCGCTCGCGGAATCGACAAACTCGAGTTTGTACGCCATGCCTGAGCAGCCCGTGGTACGCACGCCAAAGCGCACGCCGACGCCCTTGCCGCGTTTGGCGAGGTAGTTTTGCACATGTTGTGCGGCGCGGTCGGTGAGTGTGATCGCCATGATTATTCTGCCGCCGCTTTCATTTCAGTCGCCGCCAATTTCGTTCGGTAGTCGGCGATGGCGGCCTTGATCGCGTCTTCGGCGAGGATGGAGCAATGGATTTTCACCGGCGGCAGCGCGAGCTCTTCCGCGATCTGCGTGTTCTTGATCGTGCCTGCTTCATCGATCGATTTGCCTTTTACCCATTCGGTGACGAGCGACGATGAGGCGATCGCGGAACCGCAGCCATAAGTCTTGAATTTTGCGTCCTGAATAATGCCGTCCGGCCCAACCTTGATTTGCAATTTCATCACATCGCCACACGCAGGCGCGCCAACCATGCCCGTTGCCACTCCGTCTTCGTCTTTGCCGAACGAGCCGACGTTGCGCGGGTTTTCATAATGATCGATTACTTTTTCAGAATAAGCCATGATTCAACTCCTGTTTACTGCGTTGAAGCGTGCGCGAATTTGCCTGCTTAATGCGCCGCCCATTGAACGGAGTTGAGGTCAACCCCGTCCTTGTACATTTCCCACAGCGGCGACATGTCGCGCAGCTTCTGGATGCGTTCTTTCAACAACTTGATTGCGAAATCGATATCGGCTTCGGTGGTGAAACGGCCGATGGTGAAGCGGATCGAGCTGTGCGCGAGCTCATCGTTGCGTCCCAGCGCACGCAACACATACGATGGCTCCAGCGACGCCGACGTACAGGCAGAACCCGACGATACCGCAAGTTCTTTGATGCCCATGATGAGCGATTCGCCTTCGACAAAATTGAAGCTCGCGTTCAAATTGTGCGGCACGCGTTGGTCCAGGTCACCATTGACATAGACCTCTTCCATGTCTTTCACGCCGGTCAACAAGCGATCGCGCAACATGCGGATGCGTTCGTTCTCCGCTTTCATTTCCAGCCGCGCGATGCGAAATGCTTCACCCATGCCGGCGATTTGATGCGTCGCCAGCGTACCAGAGCGAAATCCTCTTTCATGACCGCCGCCGTGCATTTGCGCTTCCAGACGAATGCGAGGTTTCCTGCGCACAAACAAAGCTCCTACCCCTTTCGGGCCGTAAGTCTTGTGCGCCGAAAAACTCATCAGATCCACTTTCAATGTTTGCAAATCGATCTCGACTTTGCCCGTTGCCTGCGCCGCATCGTCGTGGAAAACAATTCCCTTCGCGCGACATATCTCGCCGATTTCCACAATCGGCTGAATCACGCCAATTTCGTTGTTCACAAACATGACCGACACCAGGATCGTATCCGGACGAAGTGCCGCATTGAACACCGCCATATCGATCAGGCCATCGTCTTTCACATCGAGATAGGTGGCTTCAAAGCCCTGGCGCTCAAGTTCACGCACCGTATCGAGCGTCGCTTTGTGCTCGGTTTTGACGGTGATGATGTGTTTGCCCTTGGTCTTGTAAAAATTCGCGGCACCCTTCAAGGCAAGATTGATGGATTCGGTCGCACCAGAGGTCCAGACGATTTCCTTAGCGTCGCAATTGACCAATTTGGCCACTTCCTCGCGAGCTTCTTCCACCGCCGCTTCAGCCGTCCAGCCGTAGCTGTGGCTGCGCGAAGCCGGGTTGCCGAATTGTTCGGTCAAATACGGAATCATTTTTTGCGCGACGCGCGGATCAACCGGCGTGGTCGCGGAGTAATCGAGGTAGATGGGTTGTTGCATTTTCATGGGTATTGGAAATTCTCTATTGCGGGGTGGCGGCGGATTCGTTGAGACGATTGTTCTTGTGGTGGGGTGCGCGCATTTTGACCACGCGCGAGCCAGCAGGATTCGATTTGTTGCGTTGTTGTTCGACCAGATCCGCCAGCGTCACGCCGGCGAGATGATTGATCACCGTTTCATTCAGGCTTTCCCACAAATCGTGCGTCATGCAGCGCTTGTCGCCGGCACAATTTTCCTTACCTTCACATTGACGCGAATCGATCGGCTCTTCGACGGCAACGATGATATCGGCAACGGTCAGTGCCGACGCTGCGCGGGCCAGATGATAACCGCCACCGGGGCCGCGCACGCTCTCGACCAATTGATTGCGGCGCAGCTTTCCAAATAATTGTTCAAGGTACGAAAGCGAAATTTTTTGCCGCTCACTGACACCGGCGAGCGCGACCGGGCCGTTGTCGGCATGCAGCGCCACGTCCAGCATGGCGGTCACGGCAAATCGTCCTTTGGTGGTCAGTCTCATGAGGCGCTCCGGATAAACCTGAGTAAACAAGTCAAGTATAGGTAATCCGAGTGGATTAATCAACTATCTGGAGGTATATCTGGGGTATAAGTCGCCTATCTCAAGTGCCGGGCAATTGCGGCAAAGTCTATATTTGGCGAGGCTTTCCAGACTAAATTTCTCGAAAACGCCCGCCAGTACTAGAGTTTCGCCAGCCGACTACCACCAGTCAATCGCTGCCGAATTTCCTTTGCGGAAACTCTTGCGGACGTTCAGCCAGACGCGCCTCGAGCTCCGCCAGACGTGCCAACAGTTGCGCAAGTTGCGCCTCAGTGTGATCGGTGCGGCCCGCGATCGTTTTCAGAATCGCGTTGAGCGGATCGTTTTCATTTGTCGACACCGCATAGGCTGAGAATGCCTGGCCGGCAACACCTTGTTCGAGTCCTTCGACAATGCGCGCCGGAATACCGACCACGGTGGCACCCGGCGGGACTTCTTTCACCACCACCGAGTTGGAGCCGACCTTGGCACCGGCACCGACAACGAATGGGCCGAGAATTTTGGCACCGGCACCGACCGTGACGCCGTCACCCAGCGTGGGATGGCGCTTGCCCGAGTTCCATGACACACCGCCCAACGTGACGCCGTGATAGAGCGTGCAATCATCGCCGATCTGCGCGGTTTCGCCGATAACAATACCCATACCGTGATCGATAAAAAAACGCCGGCCGATCGTGGCCCCCGGATGAATCTCGACACCGGTGAAAAACCGCCCCCAGTGCGACATCAATCGTCCAAGCCATTTCAGGCCGACCTTCCACAGCGGATTGGAAATCCACCGGTGCCACCAGATTGCATGCATGCCCGGATAACAGGTGACCACCTCCAGCCAATTGCGGGCGGCGGGGTCGCGGGCATATACGCTTTGAATATCTTCGCTAAGTCGGGTGAACATGGGCGTACCAATGATTGAATACTTGACGAGAATCGTACCCGAACTGCAACCGCAATTCGGGACAATCATTTTCCCATGTTCTGACGCGCGCGGTTATTTTGGTGCGGCGGGCTTGCCGGTGGGTGAAGCCGGGGGTGCCGCAGGCGGCGCGTAGTCCGGCACTTTGTTTTTGATCGCGGTCACCGTTTTCAGGTGCGCGAAAATGGCGCGCAGATCTGTGTCCGAATAATGACTGTAAGCCTGCCACGGCATCGGCGGCATGATCGGTCGCGACACGCCGAGATGCTTGCCAGTCTTGATGGCCTTCACAAAATCGTCGGCTTTCCATTTACCGATGCCGGTGTCGAGGTCGGACGTGAGATTGACCGCATAGGAAATGCCCCATGGTCCTGCGAAAGCGGTATTGGTTGCCGATCCCGCCCACATCCATGCGCCGTCGAGCTTTGGCGGTGGCGTCATTACCATGCCTTGCGGGTGACCGGAAAGCATTTGCGTCATATCCGGCTCGGGTCCGTTTTTGCCCATTTTGAAAGGCGTGTGGCAATCGTGGCAACCGGATACCGCGACCAGATGTGCGCCGCGTTTGACCTGGGGGTTATCGGCAGAAGCGGGGTTGGCTGCAGCCATCGCCGCACCTGTTATCAGTGCGCCACAAAATGTGGCGGCGAGTGCGCCATTGCGCAATTGCAAAGGGGGAGTTTTCATAGGGTCTCTCCATGAAGATTTGAAAAGAAAACCATAGGATAAAACGCGCATTTGCGACGTTCAATATCGACAAAGACAAGACGCATTGGCGCGTGACGAAATGCGGAAAAATAAACCCAAACGGCAAAAAATTCAAGGGTCAATCGCGCGTCGGCGTGCCAGCAACGCGGATCGAATTACTTGTCGCGATTCACCCTGCCCTTGATCAGCGCCGCCAATAATCCTCGCAGAATCGCCACTTCTTCCGGTTCCATGCGCGCACGCGCAAACAGGCGCCGCATGCGGGTCATGAACCGCTTCGGCTCGGCGGGGTCGAGAAATTCCAATGCGACCGCTGCCGATTCAAGATGGCCAAGAAATCCTTCCACATCGGCCACACCCGCTGCGGGCCGCACCGGTGCCTCATCAATGGCAAATGCATTTGTCGCCATCATGATTTCGTAGGCAGCCAATTGAATCGCCTGCGAGACATTCAATGACGTGTATTCCGGGTTCGCCGGAATGGTCGCGATCATCTGGCAGCGATCTGCTTCATCGTTGGACATGCCAAAGGTTTCATTGCCGAATACCAGTGCAACGCGTTTGTCCGATTCGGCAAGCCACTCAGTCGCGATGTAACCAATCGCTTCGCGCAAGGGTTTGGCAGCGTGCGCAAGTTCGCGCCTGCGCGCGGTAAAGGCGATTGCAAAGTGTCGATCTGCCAAGGCCCCATCAAGCGTCGTAAAAATCTGCGCACGTTCAAGCACATCGGTCGCACCCGACGCCAATGCAATCGCCTGTGGGTGTTGCAAGGCATCGGCGCCGCGTGGCGTGACTAGCGCCAAATCCGTAAGGCCCATGGTTTTCATCGCCCGCGCGGCACTGCCGATATTGCCCGCGTGTGAGGTCGAAATCATCACAATGCGGACGCGCTTCAGGAAACTCGCGGATCGCGAACGGGGCGACGGCGCTGCGGACATAGTAAAATGCGTTCCTCTTCTTGCTCTTTATCAGTGAACCAAACACGGGCGGGGTGAATACAAGTAGCGGCGTGCGTGCAAACGCAAGTTTACACGCCGGTCTTTGCACATTCGCCCGGCAACGATGTTTACGGACACGGAAAAATCCAATGCATCCAATGCTGAACATCGCCGTCAAAGCGGCGCGCCGGGCGGGCGCTCTCATCACCCGCGCGTCCAACGATCTCGACAAATTGACCGTCGAGCAAAAATCCCAAAACGATTTCGTCTCGGAAGTCGATCACGCGGCGGAAGCGGCGATCATCGAAGTGCTCAGGGAAGCGTACCCGCAGCACGGCATTCTGGCCGAGGAATCGGGCTTGAAAGAAAGCACATCGGAGTATCTCTGGATCATCGATCCGCTCGATGGCACCACCAATTTTCTGCATGGCTTTCCGCAATATTGCGTGTCGATCGCGCTTTCGGTAAAGGGTGTATTGAGCCACGGCGTGATTTACGATCCGACGCGCAATGAGTTGTTCACGGCGTCGCGCGGCGGCGGTGCGTTTCTAAACGATCGTCGGATTCGTGTATCAAAGACGATCAATTTGAAAGACGCCATGCTCGGCACCGGATTTCCCTTCAAGGAATTCTCCGGCATCGACCGCTACCTCGCATTGTTCAAGGACCTCACGCCGAAGTGCGCTGCGATTCGCCGTCCTGGGTCGGCCGCGCTGGATTTAGCCTACGTCGCGTGCGGACGCTATGATGGTTTTTGGGAAATCGGTCTGAGCCAATGGGACATGGCGGCGGGCGCCTTGATGATCAAGGAGGCCGGCGGACTCGTCACCGATTATGCGGGTGAAGATCAGTTCATGGAACGCTGTAGTGTCGTCGCGGCCACACCGAAGGTGTTTCCGGCACTGCTGCAAACGGTTCAGGCGCACTACAAGGTTTGACGCACGGAGTCGACGCCATGCATCGCATCGTCATTGTCGGCGGCGGCGCCGGCGGGCTGGAACTGGCAACGCGCCTGGGCGATACGTTCGGCAAACGCGGCAAGGCATTGGTCACGCTGATCGATCGCAGCCGCACCCATCTTTGGAAACCATTGCTGCACGAAGTCGCCGCCGGCAGCATGAATATTCATGTGCATCAACTCGATTATCTGGCGCAGGCGCGCTGGCATCACTTCACATTTTCGCTTGGCGCGTTGGAGGGGCTGGATCGCGCCGCGCGTGTGGTGAACGTCGCCGCGGTACGTGAAGAAGACGGTATCGACGTATTGCCGCCGCGCCGCATCGCCTACGACACGCTCGTGATCGCCATTGGCAGCCAGTGCAACGATTTCGGCACGCCCGGCGTGAAGGAACATGCCTTCACCCTCGATAGCGCGTGGGAGGCAAATCTGTTTCATCGCCGTCTGGTGAACGCATGTTTTCGCGCCAATTACGCCGCCGATGGCCGGGTGCTGAATATCAATATCGTCGGTGCGGGCGCAACCGGGGTCGAGCTCGCGGCAGAATTGCACAACACGATTCGCGTGCTTGCGGCATACGGTTTGGATCAATTCGATTGCGAAAAACAAATTCGCATTCATGTCACCGAGGCCGGCCCGCGCATTCTGGCGGGTCTGCCCGATCACATTGCCGAGGCAACGCTGAACACATTGAGCGAGTTGAACGTCATCGTGCGCTGCAATGAGCGGGTGGTGGCCATTGAGAGTAACGTGATTCGCACCGCCAGTGGCGCAGCGCTACCCGCCGATTTTACGATCTGGGCGGCCGGCATCAAATGCGCCGATGTATTGCGCGACCTCGATAGGCTGGAAAGCAATCGCCTCAATCAGCTCGTAACAGAACAAACATTGCAAACCACTCGCGATGCAGATGTGTTCGCGATCGGCGATTGCGCACAATGCGCGTGGATCGATGGCCGCTTCGTGCCGCCTCGTGCGCAAACGGCGCATCAACAGGCGAACCATATGTTGAAGGTGGTGACGCGTCGACTCGCCGGAAAACCTCCCGGCGATTTTCACTACCGCGATTTCGGCTCGCTCGTCTCACTCGGCAACTATCAATCGGTCGGAACGTTGATGGGTTTTGTCTCGCGCGGTAGCGTGCGCGTTGAAGGCATTGTCGCGAAGATGTTCTACATCTCGCTCTACAAGTTGCACTTATGGACGTTGCACGGATTTTGGCGCATGGCACTCGATACGCTCGCGCGCATGATCAAGCGGCAGACCGAGCCACGCGTCAAATTGCATTGAGCCCGCCATGAACGACAAAACCTTCAGCGGCCATACGCCGATGATGCAGCAGTATTTGCGCATCAAGGCCGAATATCCCGACACGCTGGTGCTGTATCGGATGGGGGACTTCTACGAGTTGTTTTTCGATGACGCCGTCAAAGCCGCCAAACTCCTCGATATCACATTGACCACGCGCGGCCAGTCGGCGGGCACGCCGATCAAGATGGCGGGCGTGCCTTTTCACGCGATCGAATCCTATTTGGCAAAACTGGTCAAGGCAGGTGAGTCAGCGGCAATCTGCGAACAAATTGGCGAGGTCACCAACAAGGGGCCGGTCGAGCGCGCGGTGGTGCGGGTGATCACACCGGGCACGCTCACTGATAGCGCGCTGTTGCCGAATGCGCGCGAAGTGTTGATCGCCGCTGCGTTCGTTCGCGGTGCCGAACTGGGTATTGCCACACTTTCTCTTGCGGCCGGAAAATTCCGCATTCTGGAAACCAGCGCCTCGCAATTTCGCGCCGAACTCGAACGCTTGCAGCCGGCGGAATTGATCCTTCCCGAGAGCGCGGCGTTGGTATTGGACGCACTCGATGGCATGGCCCCGCGCCGCATGGCGGATTGGCAATTCGACCTTGAATCGGCCGTGAAATTACTCTCGCGCCAATTCAACACAGCCGATCTCGCCGGCTTCGGCTGTGCCGATATGCCACTCGCCATCGCGGCCGCGGGCGCATTGCTGCAATACGTGCAGCAGACACAGCGCAGCGCGCTGCCGCATCTGACCGGCTTGTCGGTGGAGCGCAGCGACGATTTTGTGCGCATGGATGCCGCGACGCGCCGCAACCTTGAAATCACCGAGACCATCGGCGGGTCCGCCTCGCCGACCTTGTTTTCGCTGCTCAATTCAAGCGCCACCAGCATGGGTTCGCGACTTTTGCGCGAATGGCTGACGCAGCCATTGCGCGATCGCGACATCGTGAAACAACGATTGCACGCAAGCGAAATTTTGCGTGATAAGTTTTCGGAAATCCACTTGGCGCTGTCTGATTGGGCGGATATAGAGCGCATTGTTACCCGCGTCGCACTCAAGTCCGCGCGACCGCGCGATCTGTCTGCGTTGCGCGCCGCACTCGGTGCCGCGCCGTCAATTCAGCAGCACATTGCCGGTTTGCAAAGTCACGCACTGGCGCGGCTTTCCGGTCATCTATGCCCGGAAACCCGCATCCATGCTGGACTTTCGTCTGCGCTGCGCGACGAGCCCGCCGCCATGGTGCGCGATGGCGGCGTGATCCGCGATAGCTTCGACGCCGAATTGGACGAGTTGCGCGCGCTGCAAAACAATGCGAGCGGCTTTCTGCTGGAGCTTGAAAAGCGCGAGCGAGAGCGCACCGGCATTGCCAATCTTCGCGTGGAATACAACCGCGTACACGGCTTCTTTATCGAGGTCACGCAAGGCCAACTGGACAAAGTGCCAGACGATTATCGCCGCCGCCAAACGTTGAAAAATGCGGAGCGCTTCATTACGCCGGAACTAAAAGCGTTTGAGGACAAAGCGCTGTCGGCGGGCGAGCGTTCGCTCGCGCGTGAAAAATTTCTCTACGAGGCATTGCTCGATCGATTGCTGTCGGAGGTGCCGGCATTGCATGCATTTGCGCGCGCCGTGGCAGAGCTCGACGCGCTATGCGCCAACGCGTCGAATGCGCAGCGCTTCCAACTCACTGCGCCGGTGTTCGTCAGTGAAGACCGGATTTCGATACAGGGCGGACGTCATCTCGTGGTGGAAAGTCAGGTAGAGAGCTTCATTGCCAACGATTGCGAGCTATCGCGTTCACGGCAATTACTGTTGATCACCGGCCCGAACATGGGCGGTAAATCGACCTACATGCGCCAGGTCGCACAGATGGTGTTGCTCGCGCACACCGGTTCGTTCGTGCCGGCGGCGCGGGCGGAGATCGGTCGCATCGACCAGATCATGACGCGCATTGGCGCCTCCGACGATCTCGCCGGCGGACGCTCAACGTTCATGGTGGAAATGACCGAAGCTGCCGCGATTCTCAACAATGCGACGCAACACAGCGTGGTGCTGATCGATGAAATCGGCCGCGGCACGTCGACCTTCGACGGGCTGGCACTCGCCTATGCGATTGCACGCCATCTGGCCGAAACCACGCGCTGCTACACTTTATTTGCGACACACTATTTTGAGCTCACGCATCTCAACGCCGAATTGTCGAACCTTGCGAATGTGCATCTGGACGCGGTCGAAATGAAGGACAAGATTGTTTTTCTGCACAAGCTCGAACCCGGCCCGGCGAACAAGAGCTACGGTTTGCAAGTGGCTCAGCTAGCAGGTGTACCTCGCGCGGTGGTTCGCGCGGCGAGGAAACATCTCGACAAACTCGAGATCACGCATGAGCCTGCATCCGCGCAAGCAGGTCTATTCGATTTGCCAAGAGCGATTGCTGAAGTCGATATCGATCCGGCGCTCGATGCGCTCGACGATCTCAAGCCGGACGACCTATCGCCGCGCGAAGCGCTGGACAAGTTGTATCAGTTGAAAAAATTGCGCCGCACCGGCAAATAAATTCAATGCCTACCCGCGCGGGCTGCCCGGCATTCAGTGATGATGCCCGTGATCACCATGCGCATGCCCGTGAGTGATTTCATCGGCCGTTGCGCTGCGGACTTCCTTGACGATGCACTTAAAGAACAGCCGCTCGCCCGCCAGCGGATGATTCCCATCGATCACCACTTTATCCTCCGCGATGTCGGTCACGGTATAGACGACCCATCGATCGTCCTCGTCGCCTTGCGGCAGGCCCTCGAATTGCATGCCGACTTCAATATTCGCCGGAAACACGCTCTTTGGCTCGACACGGATCAGATCTTCGTCGTACTCACCGAATGCATCTTCGGGTTGCAGATTTACCGAAAATTCGTCGCCCGCGGATTTGCCGGCCAGCCCCGCCTCAACCAACGGAAAGATGCCGCTATAGCCTCCATGAAGGTAGGACATGTCGGCATCGGCACCACCGATCGGGTTGCCGTCAGAGTCAATGAGTTCGCACGTTAGAGTGACCACGGTGTCGTTGGCGATTTGCATAAAAGTAGCGGCGAGCGCAATGCGCGGCGCATTCGGAGAATTGGAAAGGCCGCAATTGTACCGCGACCAATGATGCGATTGGTGACGCGCGCGACAACCAGCGCGCAGCACAAGGCTCAGTGGCCGTGGATTTGCCGGACGAGTTTCAACACGGCGGAAGCGTGTTCGCGCGGATTGAGATCGCGCAGGATATGCCGGACGACACCTTTTTTGTCGATGACAAACGTGGAGCGATGCACACAGGGGCGTGACGTTCCGTTCAACACGTTTTCGGTCATCACTTCGTATTTCTTCATGACTTCGCAATCGGCGTCCGACAGCAATTGCAACGAGAGCCCATGCTCGTCGCGAAATTCTTC
>JAYTUX010000481.1:0-3601 GCA_043744315.1 Betaproteobacteria bacterium
CGATTTCAGGATGTTTGCGCCAAATGATCAGCGTCTTGCCAATGTGCTGCACGGGTGCGGCATGCAAGGCCTGACATATTTCATGCAGCCACGATTCGCGCGCTTCACGATCGTCGGTGGCGGCACGGATTTTGATGAGTTCATGCGCTTTCAGGCTGCGCTCGATTTCGAGAATGACGGCGGGCGTCAAACCAAGGTCGCCGATTCGCACGATCGGGTCGAGGGTATGTGCCAGGGCTTTGAGCGTGCGGCGCTCGATGGGGGATAATGTGGTTTTCATCGCGTGATTATACGGCTCGCCCATCATCCTAGAATCCTCAGTTGACCGCTTACCTCATCAAAAGGTGCTTGATGTGTTTGAAAGTTGCCAGATTTCGTTCGTTTACCTTTGCGGTGAGAGCGCTACGGGTGTGATTGCGCGCATTTGCGGCTCCCTGGCGGCGTTGCTTCTCCTAGCAGAGTGCAGTCTGCGTCGTCGTCGCGCCTTGCCAGAAAGCCGCAAAAACGCACACTCACACCCGTCCAACTGAGGATTCCAGGATCATGGCTAACGCCCGCCCAAAGAATAGCCGCGACTGGGTCAAGCGGCACCTCAGTGATCCCTATGTGAAACGCTCTCAGGTGGACGGCTATCGTTCGCGCTCGACCTACAAGCTTTCCGAGATCATCGAAAAGGAATCGCTGATGAAACCCGGCATGACGGTGGTGGATCTGGGGTCGGCACCCGGCGGATGGTCGCAATGGGTGGCGAAAAAAGTCGGTACCAAAGGCAAAGTCGTCGCGATTGACATACTGGAAATGGCCCCTGTCAATGGGGTGCATTTCATTCAGGCGGATTTCTCGCACGTGGCCGGGCTCAATGCCGTCGTTGAGGCAATCGGCGGCGAGAATGAAAAGGTCGATCTTGTGATTTCCGATATGGCCCCCAACCTCACAGGTATCGGTATTACCGATCAGGCGCGATTATTTACGCTGGGTGAGCTTGCGCTGGAATTTGCGGTCAAGTTCCTGAAACCAAATGGTGTTTTTCTGGTCAAGGTATTTCAGGGTGCAGGTTTTGAGCCGTTTGTGAAATTGATGCGCAGTCATTTCCGTCACGTCGCCGCTAAAAAGCCCGATGCGTCGCGCGATGAAAGCCGCGAAACGTATTTGCTGGCTCGCGATATTAAGGTTCCAAACGTTTGAATCCAAAGGACTAAATTCTTCGGATAGTGTAGGATAACTGTCCCGTTAAAACGAAGGCACGGGTTTGCAGGATTTTCAGTTTCGCGTTGAAAAATACTAAGGAATTTTTGTGAATAACTGGGTGAAGAATATCGGTTTCTGGCTCGTGATCGGCATCGTGTTGATGATGTTGTTCATGCAGGTCACCAAGAGCGGCGGCGCGCGCAGCGACATGGATTATTCCACGCTGATGCAGGAAGCCAAGAATGGCAACGTCGAGAAAATCACCCAGGAGGGTGCGCGCAAGTTGCGAGTACAGACTCGCGACAACAAGGTCTACACGACTTATGCGCCGGGCGATTTGTTCATGTGGGAAGATTTGCGCAAAGCCGGCGTGAAAATCGAAGGCAAGCCGGATGAAGAGCAAGGCTTGCTGATGTCGATATTCATTTCCTGGTTCCCGATGCTGCTGTTGATCGGCATCTGGCTCTATTTCATGCGCCAGATGCAGGGTGGCGGCAAGGGTGGCGCGTTCTCGTTCGGCAAAAGCCGCGCCAAGATGTTGGATGAAGGCAATAACCCCGTGACCTTCGCCGATGTGGCCGGTTGCGATGAAGCCAAAGAAGAAGTTTCCGAGTTGGTCGATTTCCTGCGCGACCCGTCAAAGTTTCAAAAATTGGGCGGGCGCATTCCGCGCGGCGTTCTGATGGTCGGTTCGCCAGGTACCGGCAAAACCTTGCTTGCGCGCGCGATCGCAGGTGAAGCCAAAGTTCCGTTTTTCTCTATTTCGGGTTCCGACTTCGTCGAGATGTTTGTCGGTGTCGGTGCGGCACGGGTGCGCGATATGTTCGAGCAGGCGAAGAAAAATTCGCCGTGCATTGTCTTCATCGATGAGATCGACGCGGTCGGTCGCCAGCGTGGCGCAGGTCTTGGCGGTGGCAATGACGAACGCGAACAAACGTTGAACCAATTGCTGGTCGAGATGGATGGCTTTGAAGCCTCGGTCGGCGTGATCGTGATTGCGGCGACCAACCGTCCGGATGTGCTTGACCCCGCATTGCTGCGCCCGGGCCGCTTTGATCGTCAAGTGGTGGTGCCGCTGCCGGATATTCGCGGGCGCGAGCAAATTCTGTTGGTGCATATGCGCAAAGTGCCGATTGGACCGGATGTGGAAGCCTCCGTCATTGCGCGCGGCTGCCCTGGCTTTTCGGGCGCGGATTTGGCGAATCTGGTGAATGAAGCGGCGCTGTTTGCCGCGCGTGGCGGCAAGCGCCTGGTCGATCATGAAGATTTTGAGCGCGCCAAAGACAAGATCATGATGGGCGCGGAACGTCGCTCAATGGTGATGACCGAAGAAGAGCGACTGAACACCGCGTATCACGAATCGGGCCACGCGATTTTGGGCTACATCTTGCCGAAGAGTGATCCGGTGCATAAAGTCACCATCATCCCGCGCGGGCGTGCGTTGGGCGTGACGATTCAGTTGCCTGAGCAGGATCGCTACGCCTACGACCGCGTCTATCTGATGAGCCGCATAGCAGTCTTGTTCGGCGGTCGCATCGCCGAAGAAATTTTCATGAATCAGATGACGACCGGTGCCTCGAATGATTTCGAGCGTGCCACGCAACTCGCGCGCGACATGGTCACACGCTATGGCATGTCGGATGCGCTTGGCACGATGGTCTATGCCGAGAACGAGGGCGAGGTTTTCCTTGGTCGCTCGGTCACGCGCCAGACCAATGTTTCTGAGGAAACGATGCGCAAGGTCGATGCGGAAATTCGCCGCATCATCGACGAGCAATATGCGCTCGCGCGCAAGTTGATCGAAGAGAATCGCGACAAAGTCGAGGCCATGACGCGGGCGTTGCTGGAAGTTGAAACCATCGATGCCGATCAAATCAAAGACATCATGGAAGGCCGGCCGCCGCGCCCACCGAAGCCGTCGTCGATTGCCTTCAAACCAAAGCGCGATGGCGAAGATGGCAACAAACCGGCAGCCGCCAAGACCGAGCCTGCGGCGGCGGAAGGCCATTGACCGATTGACGCCACAACCTGCGGGCGGCCACTGTGCCGCCCGTTTTGTTTGACGGGAAAAGTTATTTGATTTCCATGGCACAACTCCACTGCGGCAATTTTTCACTGACAATTGATCGCCCATTGGTCATGGGCATCGTCAATGTCACGCCGGATTCATTTTCGGACGGCGGAAAATTTCTCTCTCCCGATTATGCGATTGCCCATGCGCGACAGCTGATCAAGGATGGCGCAGACATCCTCGACATCGGCGGCGAATCGACGCGCCCCGGTGCTGCCTCAGCAGGGCTGCAAGAGGAACTTGACCGGGTAATGCCGGTGCTGGAAGCGTTGCGCGACAGCGGTGTACCGATCTCTATCGATACGCAAAAAACCGAGGTCATGACCACCGCAATTGCGTCAG
>JAYTUX010000482.1:0-3601 GCA_043744315.1 Betaproteobacteria bacterium
GCCACGCCGCCCACAGATCCCGCGCCCATCGTGATCACCACATCGCCGTCGCGAACCCGGCTTAGCACTGCATCGGGAATTGCATTGGCCGTTTCCACAAACAGCGGCTCCACCTTCCCTGCAACACGCAGCGCACGCGCGAGTGCGCGGCCATCGGCAGCGACGATTGGCGCTTCACCTGCGGGATAGACATCCGCCAGAATTAACTCATCAGCCGTTGACATGACTTTCACGAAGTCTTCAAACAGATCGCGGGTGCGCGTGTAGCGATGCGGCTGAAACGCCAACACGATGCGCCTGCCCGGAAACGCGCCGCGCGCCGCAGCCAACACGGCTGCCATTTCAACCGGGTGATGGCCGTAATCATCGATTAGTGTGAAGGCACCGCCGGATGCAATCGCGATATCGCCATAGCGCTGGAAACGTCGTCCCACGCCGGTGAAGGTGGATAGACCGCGTGCAATATCCGCGTCCGCGATGCCGATTTCGCGCGCAATGGCGATGGCCGAGAGCGCATTCAATACGTTGTGCGAACCGGCGAGGTTTAGCTCGACATCCATCACGCTGCGATCATTGCCGTTCACCGCCGTGAACTTCATTTTCCCGTTCACCGCGCTTACATTGACCGCGCGCAGCTCAGCACCTTCATTCATGCCGTAGGTGCGCAACGGTTTACTCAAACGAGGCAAAATATCGCGCACGTTGGGATCATCCACGCACAACACCGCGAGACCGTAAAACGGCAGATGCTCCAGGAATTCCACAAAAGCTGATTTCAATTTTTCGAAATCGTGCTCATAGGTGTCCATGTGATCCTGATCGATGTTGGTGACGACAGCCATGATCGGTTGCAGATAAAGAAACGATGCATCCGATTCATCTGCCTCGGCCACCAGAAATTCGCCCGTCCCCAGGCGTGCGTTGGTGCCGATGGAATTCAAGCGTCCGCCGATCACGCAGGTTGGATCGAGGCCCGCTTCGCCGAGCACGTGTGCAATCAACGATGTGGTGGTGGTCTTGCCGTGCGTGCCGGCAATCGCGATACCCTGCTTGAATCGCATTAATTCGGCCAGCATCATCGCGCGCGGCACCACTGGAACGCGAGCGGCTTTGGCGGCGATCACTTCAGGGTTATCGGCTTTTACTGCGCTCGAAATCACCACCACATCAGCGCCAGCAATATTGGCAGCGGCATGGCCGATGAGCACCTTGGCACCCAACGATTTCAATCGCTTCACGACGGCAGTTTCGCTTAAGTCGGAACCGCCCACCGTGTAGCCGAGATTGATAAGCACTTCAGCGATGCCGGACATGCCGGAGCCGCCAATACCGATGAAGTGGAGATGTTTGACTTTATGCTTCATGCTGCCAACTCCATGCATACGTCAGCGCATCGCGCTGTCGCATCGGGTTTTCCAAGTGACCGCGCGGCCGTCGCCATTGCCAGCAACTTTTCGCGCGTCAGATTTTTAATTTGTTGCGCCAGCGTTTGCGGCGTCGTTTCCAACTGCATCACCAACAGACCAGCGCCTGCATCGGCAAGAAAATGCGCATTGGCCAGTTGTTCTTCAGCCACGAAAAAGGGCAGCGGCACGAGCACACTTGCCACGCCCGCGACAGCCAGTTCCGCGACCGTGATCGCACCGGCGCGGCATAACATCACGTCGCACCAAGCGTATTTTTCACTCATGTCATCGATAAACGGCAGCACTGTTGCGTCCACCACAGCCGCCCGATATGCAGCAACCAACTCCTCAAAATTGTTTTCGCCGGATTGATGGATAATTTTCGGGCGCACCGGCTCTGGCAGCGTTGCCAATGCAGCGACGACCAAATCATTGAGCGTTTTCGCACCGAGGCTGCCACCAACGATCAACAAGCGGACAGGGCCGCCGCGCCCGGAAAATCTGGTCGCGGGAATCGACAGCTTTGCGATATCGGCACGTACCGGCGTGCCCAGCCATTCGACATTTTTTGGTTTTGGCAGCAACTTGGCCAATGCATTTTTTGGAGTTTGTTCGAACGTCTTGGGAAATCCGACCAACACACGATCCGCGATCAAGGCGAGTACGCGATTGGTTAGGCCCGCATGCGCGCCCGGCTCATGCACGACGAGCGGTTTGCCGCACAGCACAGCCATCACGCCGCCGGGAAAAGCAATATAGCCGCCCATCGAGACCACCACATCGGGTTTCACGCGGCGCATCACCAACAGCGACTGCCAACATGCGCGCAACAGCACCAGCGGCAACATTACCCATGCACGCAAGCCCTTGCTGCGCACACCAGACATATTGACGACTTCAATCCGGTATCCCGCCTTGCCGACCAGCTTGTGTTCCATGCCAGCAGGTGTGCCCAGCCAAACAATCGTCCAGCCGCCTTGTACCAGCACATCGGCAATCGCCAAACCCGGATAAATATGTCCGCCTGACCCGGCAGCCATGATGAGCGCGGTGCGTTTCATGTGCGTGCCGCACCCTTCTTAGTACTAGCACCCACGCGATTTTCTGCGTCGATTCGCAACAGAACCGCGACCGCAATGCAATTAACAATGATGCCGGTGCCACCGTACGAAAGAAATGGCAGCGTGAGGCCCTTGGTTGGCAGCACGCCCATATTCACGCCCATATTGATGAACGCTTGCGCCGACAGCCACACGCCAATGCCCTGCGCGACCAACGCGGGAAAATATTTTTCGCGCATCATCGCTTCACGGCCGACGGCGAACGCGCGATGGATCAGCAACACGAAAAGCGTCAGCACGAAGGCGATGCCAACGAACCCAAGCTCTTCGGCAATTACTGCGAGCAGAAAATCGGTGTGCGCTTCCGGCAGGTAGAACAGCTTTTCCACACTACCGCCAAGCCCCACACCGAACCATTCGCCGCGTCCAAAGGCGATCAGTGAATGCGAGAGCTGGTAGCCCTTGCCGTATGCATCAGCCCACGGGTCCATAAAACCGACGATGCGTTGCAGACGATACGGGGAAGAAATAATCAGCGCGACGAACGCCGCCGCAAGCAACACGATCAAGCCTGCGAACACACGCCAATTGAGCCCGCCCAGAAAAAGGACAGCCATCGCAACTGCTGTGATCACCACCAGCGCACCGAAGTCCGGCTGTCTCAGCAGCATCGCACCGGTGAACACCATCACCGCCAGCATCGGCAGGAAGCCTTTCTTGAAATCATGCATGAAGGCGGCTTTGCGCACGGTGTAATCGGCCGCGTACAGCACCACAAAGAATTTCATCAATTCCGACGGCTGCATGCTGGTGAAACCGAGTGAAATCCAGCGCCGCGAGCCGTTCACTTCGCGGCCAATGCCGGGAATCAACACAATGACCAGCAGGAATCCGCCGAGAACAAAAAGCGGCAGCGCGAGCCGCTGCCACAGCGCAATTGGAATCTGGAACGTGATGCAGGCCACCACTACGCCGAGAATCAGAAAAATGCTATGGCGGCGCAGATAATAATGCATGCTGTAGCCGGAAAATTTGTCGGCTTCGGCGATCGCAATCGACGACGAGTAGACCATCACCAACCCCAGCGACAGCAATAGCACGACGCTCCAGAACAGCGTCATGTCGAGTTCACCC
>JAYTUX010000483.1:0-12452 GCA_043744315.1 Betaproteobacteria bacterium
GTCAGTTTGTTCCATCACTTGCCGCGCGACCAGAATCGGATTTTTCACGCGCTGGATCGCGGAGACGGCGCCGATTTGGGCGTTCTCCGACACCATTACACACGCATCCATTTCAACGAAGCCGTCGATGTTCAATACCGCGCCAGTGCCTGCGTTGAAGATGGGATTGTCTTCCAGCACCACCGCCGCGGCGCACGCGGCATCGAGAGCGGAGCCGCCCGCCTCAAGAATTTTTCGGCCGGCGGCAACGGCTTCAGTCGTGCCGTTAATGGCGTCGGCATCGGAGCCGGGGCGCCAGCTACCGGCGCCGCCGTGGACGATCAGGGCGAGGGTCATGTCGTACTTTCAGGAGGGCAAGCGCGGATTATACGAGGAGCGATTGATGGCGGGTGCGGCATAGCGTAACGATTGAAAAGTCAAGCACCGGCGGGTCTTTCGGGGCACAATTGCTCCGAAAGCCGCGCCGGTGCTAGGTATTAATTTTCCGGCTGGTTGTGGCTCATTGAAATCGCCAAGCACGGTCATTAAGCGCTTTGATTGCAATTTGATGCAGCGCCATGCGCCTTTGGTGATCGGCTGACAAGGGGATTTTTTCAACGAAAACGACTGCGCTTTGTGCGATGCGGTAGGATGGTTGAATTAGAAAAACGCCAAGGCGAAAAAATAAATGCCGCGCATTTTTGACAACATTTCCAGCAAGTTACTCGAGGCGCTTCGTGGCACGCTGGTCACTTCCACTCGATCTGATTTTTGCATCGGTTATTTGAATCTGCGCGGCTGGCAGGCAATCGACGACATCATCGGCAAATGGAATCCCGACGAAGGTCAGATTGCACGCGTCCTCGTCGGCATGCAGCGTCCGCCACATGACGATATCAAGGCGCTTTATCAGGCGGTGGATCACAACGATCATGTTGACAATGCAACCGCACTCAGGCTGAAACAGAAATTTGCCGCGCACCTGAAAGAGCAAATTACTTTCGGCATCCCAACGGGCCGCGACGAACAGGGGCTGAGAGCGCTGGCAAAACAGTTACGCGCGGGCCAGGTCATCGTGAAGCTGTTTCTGCCCTATCCGCTGCACGCCAAGCTGTACTTGTTGTTTCGCAATGACATCAACAACCCCACCACTGGCTTTGTGGGCAGCAGTAATCTCACCATGTCCGGCCTCGCTCGGCAAGGCGAGCTAAACGTCGATGTTCTCGATCACGACGCCACAGAAAAACTGGCGAATTGGTTCGATGATCGCTGGGCCGACCGCTGGTGTATTGATATATCCGCAGACCTTGCAGAAATTATCGAAACGAGCTGGGCGCGCGAAATTCCAATACCGCCATTTCACATCTACCTGAATATGGCGTATCACCTGAGCACGGAAGCGCGCGCGGGCTTGAGTCAGTTCCGCCTGCCGCTCCGATTTGAGGAAGAGCTGTTCGATTTTCAAAAGAGCGCCGTCAAGATTGCCGCACGCCATTTGCATCGGCGCGGCGGCGTGATGATTGGTGATGTGGTTGGCCTGGGCAAAACGATCATGGCAACGGCGCTCGCACGAATGTTTGAGGACGATCTCGGTTACGAAACACTCATCATTTGTCCGAAAAACCTGGAGCCGATGTGGAAGCAATACCGCACCGAGTATGGGTTGCGTGGCGAGGTGATGCCGATTTCCAAGGTCACCAAGGACCTTCCGAAACTGAAACGCTACCGGCTGGTGTTGATCGACGAAAGTCACAATCTGCGCAATCGCGAAGGTCGCCGATACAAGGCCATCGCGGACTACATTCGTTCGTGCGACGCCAAAGTTATTTTGTTGACAGCAACGCCGTACAACAAGACCAAGACCGATCTATCGAGTCAACTTCGTTTGTTCATCGACGAATCGACGAACCTTGGTATTCGCCCTGAACACTTCATGCGTGCCCACGGATTCTCGGACAGTGACTTCGAGAAACGCTATCAGTGCCGGGTGAACTCCATTCTGGCGATCGAGAAGAGCGATGAGTTCGATGATTGGCGAGAGTTGATCCGGCTGTACATGGTGCGGCGTACCCGCAGCTTTATCATTCAGCACTACACCGAGGCGGACGCTAAAGGCCGCCGTTTTTTCCGCACCAAGGACGGTGAGAAGCGATATTTCCCTACGCGCAAACCCAAGTCGCTCGGCTTTGTCGTGGACGATAGCGATCCAAATGATCGTTACGCACAACTCTATTCGCCCGACGTCGTCGATAAGATCAACGCGCTGCATGTTCCGCGTTATGGCTTGGGCCTCGATGTCTATGTGGATGCCACCGTCGTCAAAACCGCGTCCGCGGGCGAGCGAAAGTTTATCGAAAACCTGAGCCGTGCCGGCAAACGCTTGATGGGGTTTTGCCGCACCAATCTATTCAAGCGTTTGGAATCCAGCGGCTTCTCGTTTATCCAATCGCTCGATCGTCACATCCTGCGCAACCAGATTTATTTGTATGCGATCGAAAACGGGTTGGATTTGCCGATCGGCACGCTCGATGCCGATCTGCTGGGAGGCGAGCGGCTGGATGAAGATGCCGAAGGCCTGGACGGGGAAACCGAGGACCTGCTCGACGGCATCACAGAAGAAATCGACGGCGCATTGAACGCGACCCACGGGATGGCGCGCGCGACAGCGGCTTATAAGCAATACGCTGGGCCATTCAAGAAGCGCTTCAAATGGATCAGCCCACGCCTGTTCAAAGCAAAACTTGCCGATCACCTGCGCGAGGATACCGATTCGCTTCTCGCTTTGTTGGCCAAGCGCGGTGCCTGGCAACCAGATGAAGATCGCAAACTCGCGGAACTCATCAAGTTGCTTAGCGCCACACATAGCAAGGACAAGGTGCTCGTATTCACGCAGTTCGCCGATACCGCCCGCTATTTGGGGCGAGCGCTGCGTGGCGCTGGCGTGAAGAGTATGGAAGTAGCGACCGGGGCTACATCCGATCCGTACGCGCTTGCGTGCCGGTTCTCGCCAAAATCAAACTACAAAGATGTTAGCAAAGCCGAAGAACTGCGCGTGTTGATTTGTACCGACGTACTTTCGGAAGGCCAGAACCTGCAGGACTGCGGTGTGGTGGTGAATTTCGATCTGCCGTGGGCCATCATCCGCTTGATCCAGCGCGCAGGTCGTGTGGATCGTATTGGCCAGAAAGCGGAGGAAATTTTCTGCTATTCCTTCATGCCGGCGGACGGTGTTGAGGATCTCATCAAATTGCGATCACGTATCAAACAACGGCTGATGGAAAACGCCGAGGTGGTCGGTACGGACGAAGCCTTCTTCGAGGAAGAAGAGGCCAACACCATCCGCGATCTCTATACCGAACGCTCCGGTGTGCTGGATGACACCGATGACGAAGTCGATCTCGCGTCATACGCGTGGCAAATCTGGAAAGAGGCGACGCAGGACAACGCCGAACTTGCCAGGACAGTGGAAGCGTTGCCGCCCGTTGTCTATTCCGCACGAGCGTTCCAACTTGACCAGACTCGCCTGCCTGCATTGGGTGAAGAAGCCAAACGTGGTGGCACCTTGGTCTACGTGAAATCCCCCGATGGCAACGATCATCTCGCGTGGGTGGGCAATGACGACCGGACAGTCACAGAATCGCAATACACCATCCTGCGTGCAGCCGAATGCGTACCGGATGAGTCCGCATTGCCGCGCGCAGAAAATCATCATGAACTCGTCGCAACCGGCTTAAGGCTCGCACTCGCGCAAGACAAAGCAGTGGGCGGTGGTCTCGGGCGGCCATCGAGTCCGCGCCGACGTGCATACGAGCGGCTGAAGAGTTACGCCGAATCGCAAGCCAATACACTCTTTCGCGACGAGGAGCTTGAACGCGCAGTGGATGACATATTTCGCAACCCATTGCTCGAATCGGCAGCGGATTTGCTGAATCGCCTCATGCGTGCAGGTGTGAATGATGAAGAGCTGGCGCTGGCCGCGAAGTCGTTGCGTGAAGAGGGGCGGCTGACTTATGCGGAAGATGAGGCAGCGTTGCGCGAACCGCGTGTAGTGTGTTCGATGGGGTTGATCGCGGTGAAGCCAACACATGGCTGATTTCGATCTTGGTCTTCAGGCGCAATTCAAATTCCAGGAACTGTTCAATCAGCTCGGTTGGGATAAGCCGCCGGGCCAGCAGCCATTACGCGTAGACATCGGCGACCACACGTACACACTTGACGTAGTCGCGCACAAGCGTGGCGTGCAAATATTTCATTGCAGCCCCGATGCGCAGCGCATCGTTCCTGAATACGCGGCGCGCCAAAAGATTGATCGCAAAGTTACGCCAGACGCGCGTGAGCATCTGATCATATTTACCGATACAGCCAAGACCACGCAAGTCTGGCAATGGGTCGCGCGCGCACCCGGTCGCCCAAGTCAATACCGGGAAGTCAGATGGCGCAAAGGTGAGTCTGCCGAACTGCTGCGGCAAAAGCTGAATGCCATTGCATTTACTATTGAAGATGAAGAGCTGCTACTCGTTACCGACGTCACGCGAAAACTCGCTGGCGGATTTGACCGCGATAAAGTTACCAAGAAGTTCTACACGGAATTTGACGCGCAACGGCTCGCCTTCACGGACTTCATCGCGGGCATTCCGCATGTGGTCAAAAACATGGCGGAGGACCAGCGCTGGTACGCCGCTGTTCTGATTGATCGCCTCATGTTCCTGTGGTTCTTGCAGGAAAAACTTTTTCTCAACGGCAACAAACACTATTTGCGGGAGCGTTTGCAGGCGCATTTGCAGAGCGCCTCATCGACAAGTTTTTACCGCGCATTTCTTTGCCCGCTATTTTTTCGTGGCTTTGCCGAACAGCGCACAGCAGCCAATCGCGCGGCGATTGAGACAGAGTTTGGCCAGGTACCGTACTTGAATGGCGGACTGTTTGCGCAGCATGAGCTGGAGCGGCGCTATGGCGACGCGCTCGATGTCGAGGATGCCGCGTTCTCGAAACTGTTCAATTTCTTCGATAAATGGGATTGGCACCTTGATGACCGACCACTGGGAAGCGGGAAGGAAATCAACCCCGACGTACTGGGCTACATCTTCGAAAAATTCGTCAACGCCAAAGAAAATGCCAAGGGTGCGTATTACACCAAGGAAGATATTACCGATTACATCGGCAAGAACACCATCATTCCTTGCCTGCTCTCCAAGGTGCGCACTGAGCACCCCAGGGCATTCGATGAGCTTGCGTGGTCGCTGCTCAAGGAAAGTGGCGATACCTATATTTATCCGGCAATGCTAAAAGGCGTTGATGTTGCCTATCCCGCGGAAATTGCCAATGGCCTCGATGTCGACGCACCTGATCTGCTGGAGCGTCGCAAACCGTGGAACAAACGCGCAGAGAATGGCGTCAGTTTGCCGACCGAAATCTGGCGCGAGACCATCGTCCGCCACCAGCGCACGCGCGAGATTCGCGCCAAAATTGCAGCAGGCGAACTGCGGGAAATTGGCGATCTCATCACCAACAACCTCGATATTCGCCTATTCGCACAGCAGCTAATCGAACGCTGTACCGATGTGGCAATGCTCAAAAGTTTCTGGTTTGCGCTAGCGGGCCGCTTGCCGCAAAAGAGCAATGAAAAATACCGGCACGGTCTTTCCGTGCTCGATCCGACCTGCGGCTCAGGCGCTTTTCTTCTGGCGGCGCTAAATATCCTGAAGCCGTTATACGATGCGACGCTGCGCGCCATGCACGCGATTCGTAACGATGTATTGATCGCCGGCACCAAGTCGCACCCCGAAACGTGGAAGGAAATTGACGCCATCCTCGCCCGCTTCGCCACCGACCGGCCTGACCGCGCGCATGACTATGCGGTGACCAAGCACATCATTGTCCACAACCTGTACGGCGTGGATATTGAAGAGCAGGCGACAGAAATTGCCAAGCTGCGTTTGTTCCTGAAGCTCATTGCCCTGCTGGAACCGGGTGACGATATCGAACCGCTGCCGGATGTTGATTTCAACATCCGGCATGGCAATACCTTGATTGGCTACGCGACCGAGGACGAGACCGAGCGCGCCGTGAAAGGGGCAACGCAAGGAAATCTATTCAGCGATGCCTGGGAAGATATTCGCATTCGGCTAACGCGCGTAAAGCTAGAGTACGAGAACTTTCAGATTCAACAGACCCAGCAAGACGGTCATGTATCCATTGACGATAAGCGTGCTCTGGAAAGTACGCTAAGTGAGCTTGAGGAAACGCTCAACTACCACCTTGCCAAGGAATACGGCATCGACCCGAACAAGACAGTGAAGTTCGATCAATGGAAGGCGAGTCATCAACCGTTTCATTGGTATGTAGATTTTTACCCGTTAATGGTCGGGGGTGGGTTTGATGTCGTAATCGGAAATCCACCATATGTTGAATACTCTAAGGTGCGGGATCATTATTCGGTGATGACTTACCTAATGCCGTTTGCTAGTAATTTGTACGGTGCGGTCTGCCAGCGCAGTTGCATGCTTGCGCAAGCCAAAGGGCATATCGCACAAATTGTTCCTGTGTCACTTCCAAGCACCGACAGAATGGAGGCACTGCGAAAGGCATTGACTACCCGTCACTCGGTTCATTTCATTAGCTTTGGTACACGACCAGGAAAACTGTTCGAAGGGGCAGAGCAGCGCCTGACGATTTTTATTCAGTCCCCGTTTGAACAAGAAAGAAAACTCTTCAGCGGCGGTTATCGAAAGTGGAACCACGCGGAGCGCGTAATACTGTTTGAGACCTTGGATTACATTTCAGTGAAGCCTTTTATCCACAGAAAGTGGATATGGCCGAAGCTACGCGGGGAAGCCGAAAAAACGGTTATGCAAAAGTTACAGCGCCATCCTTCGCTGGTCAGCAGCGGAGCGCTTAGCGGTACAAGCAAGCTCTTCTACAAAAACACAGGTTTGCGGTATTTCAACACCGTCACCCGGCGACCGCCTAACTGCAAAATCAACGGTATACCTGCGTCAAGCTCGCGCGAAACGGTGTTGTTGACCGATGCAATACATAAGGAGCAGATTCACTGTCTGCTGCTAAGTAGTACTTTCTATTCGCACCACCAATGGACTTCAAATGGACGAGACCTCAATCCAGCAGACATTGAGCTTATGCCCATGCCATTGCAAATGGGCAAAAACTTTGCTTCCCTTAGCGCCGAAGTTGAAAAGGATTATGAGGAAAAAGCTAAGACAATCGTAATGAACAACAAGAAAACTGGTCTTGTGGAGTTGCAGTCTCTGTCACCCAGTCGATCCAAATTTATTCTCGATAAAATTGATGTAGAGCTAGCGACGCAATTTGGGTTACGGCCCGATGAGCTGGACCTTTTGATAAATATGGACATCAAGTACCGCTTGGGTCAAGGCGGTGGCGACGACGATGATGATTGACCTCACCCCCGAACAGTCCGTCCCCCGCATCGCGCAGCTTTTGTCCGTTCACGAAGGTCGCACGCTCGATTTCAAACGCATCGGCGCGAAGCAATCACGCAAGTTGGAAACAGTATGTGCATTTGCCAACAGTGAAGGCGGGCTGCTGGTGATCGGCATTGGCGATGAAAAGGCATTGAAGCCTGGTGCGAAGCCAGATTCACGCCTGTTCGGTATCGAAGAAAACGCCGAGGCGTTCGACGACTTTCGCCGCGAACTGGTGAAATCGTTCGCGCCACCTATCACCAAGCTGCATTGGCAGCGTCTGGCGTGCACTTTGCACGACGGCACGCCCGGCCACATCGTGTTGCTGCGGGTGGACAAGAGCGATCAAGTGCATTCGCTCGTCGGCGACGGCACGTGGACGCGCATGGATGCGAGCAATCGCGAGTTGAATGCGGTGGAGATTGCGGAGCTCTCCTACCGGCGAGGGGTGCGAAGTGCGGCGAGCGAAACGGTGCCGATTGCAATTTCCCTATTAGAGACCGATGTGTGGCGCAGTTTTGTCGCGGCACGCGGATTGAAGACCGGGACGATTCCGGAACAACTGATTCGCATCGGGCTCGCCACCAGAGCGGGCGATGAGGTGTTGCCAACGCGCGCGGCGGTGCTGCTGTTTGCGGAGGAGCCGGGCAGCTTGCTCGCGGCGCATGAGACACGTGCGGACATTCGCGTGATGGTGTACGGCGGCAAAGCGCCCGTGCCTGGTGCAACGCCTAATCTACGCAAGGCGGTGAAGACGGTACGCGGCCCGTTGATCGAGCAAATCGACAATGCCAAGCGCATGGTGCTGGATGAGCTGACGCAAGGCATCACACTTTCGGGGAGCGGCTTCAAGACGCGACATCTTTACCCGGAACGGGTGGTGACCGAGGCGATCGTGAACGCGGTGGTGCATCGCGACTACCGCTTGAATCGCGATATCTTCATCCGGATTTTTGATGATCGAATCGAGGTCGAAAGCCCCGGTGTATTTCCCGGCAGCATCACGCCGGGGAATATCAGCAAGGCCGGCTCCAAGGCGCGCAACCCGCTTATTGCGCAAAACCTGCGTGAATTTCCGGTGGCACCCAATATCGATGCGGGCGAGGGCGTAAAGATGATGTTTGCCGAAATGGCGGCTGCCCAGCTCTACCCGCCGCAATACAGCCAGAACACCGAGAAGGCAGTGGAAAGCGTGACAGTCATTCTGCTGAACCACGAACGCCCGAGCATCTGGGACGAGGTCAGCCACTGGATCGATCAGCATGGTGAGATTGCCAATAGCGACCTGCGCGAGATCGCCAAGATTGACACGCTGGAGGCATCAAGAATGCTTAAGTCCTGGGTGGAACAAGGCGTGCTGGCGCAGGTGCCGGATCGGGCCAAGCGAAACATGGCCTATGTGAAGCCGCAGCAACCAGTGGAACAAGGGAGTTTATTATCAGATGCGCTGGATAATAAAACGGGAAAAGACAAATAATTCAATAAAATCAATAGATTGAATTGTTTTTTATTATCATTTTGCGCTGGAGGGCGGGTTTGCGCGCTGTGGAGGATCTTCTTGGGAAGTTACCAAGCTGGATACTGCTGTATCCAGCAAAGTCGGCTCGACTGCTCTTTGGGGTTACCAGTAACCAACCCCAGTCAACTGGGGCTGTATCCAGCAAAGCCGGTTCGACTGATCTTTGGGGCGATTCATTGTTTATTATCTGCGTGCGTTGATAATAAACCGTATATTGGTTGAAAAATCAATTTAATCAATTACTTAATGAACACCTTATTATCAACCTGGCAACAGGAGAGACACGGGAGCCTGATCACAGGGCGTGGCGAGGCGAGTTTGCTGGTGGGGTCGGTGACTGCATTTTTCGCCTCGCGCCAATGTCCAGGCACGGCAATACATGCGGCAATGGATTGGGCGATGCTTCAGGCGAAAATGAAGGCGACGGTAATCAGCGGGTTTCATTCCCCGCTGGAGAGATCGGTGCTGGAGATATTGCTCACGGCGAAGTCGCCCGCAGTGGTCGTGCTGGCGCGCGATGCCGCACAGGCGAGCCTCCCCGCAGATTGGACGGAAGCATTGCAGGCTGGGCGGTTGGCTGTTATCAGCGCAACGCAAGATAGCCATCCGGCCAGGCTAACTGATGCGCGAGCACATCAGCGAAACGATATTGCGGCATCGTTAGCACAGGCAATTGTTGTGGCACATACATCGCCGGCGGGAAAACTTGTAAGCCAAGTGCAGCAGTGGCGCGAGGCGGGGCGAACTATTCAGATGCTTGTGTAACACTACTTCAATCGGGCAATCAAATTAAACGCTAAATTTCCTATCGATAACGATACGGCCCGGCGAACGTGCATACGAAGCAGTCTGGTGATTAAATTAATCGCCACTATCCATGAAAATCGAACAAGCCGCGTTCGATTTTCATGTTGGGAGCCGACTACACCGCCGTCACATTCCGCAACTTGATATGCAACTCCCGCAACTGCTTGTCCGTCACCGTTGACGGCGTATCCACCATCAAATCCTGGCCGCGCTGGGTTTTCGGGAATGCGATCACGTCGCGGATCGAATCCCATTTTTCGCACATCAGGGTGACTGAACGATCAAGGCCAAACGCGATGCCACCCATCGGCGGTGCGCCGTATTCCAAGGCATCGAGCAGGAAGCCGAATTTGGCGCGTTGATCGTCGGGCGAAATGCCGAGCACCTTGAATTGCTTTTGCTGCAATTGCGGATTGTGGATGCGCACCGAGCCGCCGCCCAACTCCCAGCCGTTCATCGCGACGTCGTAGGCTTGCGCGAGCACTTTTGAGGGGTCGGTGTCCATCAACGCGACGTGCTCGGCCTTCGGTGCCGTGAACGGGTGATGTGCGGAGGCGTAGCGCTTGTTTTCTTCGTCATATTCATAGGCCGGGAAATCGACCACCCACACCGGCTTGTAGCCGCCGTCGGCATAGCCTTTTTCGTGGCCGAGCTTCATGCGCAGCGCGCCCAGCGTGTCGTAAACCACTTTGGTTTTGTCGGCGCAGAAGAAGATGATGTCGCCGGTTTTCGCGCTGCACGCGCCGAGAATTTTCGCAAGCGTTTCTTCGCTGAAAAATTTTACGATGGGCGATTGCAGTCCTTCGGCGTTCGGTTTGGCCGCGTCGTTGACCTTGATGTACGCGAGTCCTTTCGCGCCGTAGATGGCGGCGAATCCGGCGAGATCGTCGAGTTCTTTCCTCGCGAATTTCTCGTTGCCGCCCGGCAGACAAAGTGCCGCGACTTTACCGTTTTTCGCGTTCGCGGCATCGACGAATACTTTGAAGCCGGAATCTTTGACGATCGACGTGAGTTCGGTGAGTTCCAGCTTCACGCGCAGGTCGGGTTTGTCAGAACCGTATTTCGCCATCGCATCCGCATAGGTGATGCGCGGGAAATCGGGAAGATCCACATTCACACCGGCCTTCCACATCGCTTTCACGAGGCCTTCCATGATGTCCTGAATTTCACGCTCAGTGAGGAACGAGGTCTCGATATCGATTTGGGTGAACTCGGGTTGGCGGTCGGCGCGTAAATCTTCATCGCGGAAACATTTGACGATCTGGTAATAACGGTCAAAACCCGCGACCATCAGCAATTGCTTGAACAATTGCGGGCTTTGCGGCAGCGCATAAAAGCTGCCATCGTGAATCCGCGAGGGCACCAGGAATTCGCGCGCACCCTCCGGCGTTGATTTGTAGAGCACCGGCGTTTCGATATCGATGAAGCCCTGCGCATCCAGATATTGCCGCACCGCCATCGCGATGCGGTAGCGCATGCGCAAATTCTTTTGCATCACGTCGCGGCGCAGATCGAGGTAGCGATATTTCAATCGCACTTCTTCGTTGATGTTGTCGTCGTCGATCATGAACGGCGGCGTCTGCGCGGCGTTGAGGATTTCCACCTCGTGCGCGAGCACTTCGATCTCGCCGCTCTTCAGATTGGTATTGGTCGAGCCATGCGGGCGCAGGCGCACTTTGCCGATCACTTTCAGCACGAATTCGCTACGGGTCTTGTCGGCGGTTTTGAATGCCTCGGCGGTATCGGGATTGACGACGACTTGCACAAGGCCTTCGCGGTCGCGCAGATCGATGAAGATCACGCCACCGTGATCGCGACGCCGATGCGCCCAGCCGAACAGGGTGATTTCCTGGCCAAGATATTGTTTGTCGATGAAGCCGCAGTAGTTGGTTCTCATGGTTTTCAATGCCAAAAATAGGTGTCATTCTGAACGCAGTGAAGAATCTCGTCCTTATGCGACAAGATCCTTCGCGGTGCTCAGAGCTTGCCCCGGACTTGATCCGGGGATGACAGTGTGTTTAGATTTGATCGCAAGCGCGATCAGCGAAGAATCCGGCGGGGTGCCGTTGCAATCTTGCGATTACAACGGCGACCTATTGGGGTCGGTGCCGGACGTTTTCATCTCGGCGCCGTTGCGGTGATTGGGGCGCGGCGGCTCGGCCACCCCCATGGAGATAATGTATTTGAGCGCTTCATCGACGCTCATGTTGAGCGCGATGACTTCCGACTTCGGCACGATCAGGAAAAAACCGGCCGTGATGTTGGGTGTGGTCGGCACGAACACGGAATAGTTTTCATGACCGAGGTGGTCAGTCACTTCATGTTGCGGCTCACCGGTGAGCAATGCAACGGTCCAGGTATCGTGCTGTGGATAGCGCACCAGCACCGCCTTGCGGAAGGCCTTGCCTTCGGGTGAAAACAGCGTGTCGGAAATTTGTTTCACGCCACCGTAGATCGAGCGCACGATGGGAATTCGCTGCAACACGGAATCCCACCAATTCAGTAATTTGTTGCCGAAAAAATTGGCGGCGATCACGCCGGTGGTCAACACAATGGCGACCGTCAGGAATACACCCATGCCCGGGACGTGAAATCCGAGCCACGCCTCGGTCTGATATTTTTGCGGCAGCAACAGCAACGATTGATCCATCAGATCGATGAGCAGCTTCAATACCCAGCCGGTAATCACCAGCGGGATCCAAACC
>JAYTUX010000484.1:0-3560 GCA_043744315.1 Betaproteobacteria bacterium
CGTCCCAGATAGCCGCGATAGTCGCCGTCCCTGCCCATCTTTGTGCGGCCAACCAGCTGCACAGGAAAACGAAAATCGCCGCGCGTGCGTTCCGTTGCCGAGCTGGTCTCAAGAAGTGCGAGCAGCGTGTTGCCGCGATACCAGTCGAGCTTGTCACCGCGTTCGACGATCATGTCGCCCTCGAGGGCTGACAGGGGAATGAAATCGAGTTCGGCAAAGCGCAGCTGTTTGCAGAAGGCAACAAACTCGGCGCGAATGGATTCGAACACCTCTTGCGAGTAATCCACCAAGTCCATCTTGTTCACTGCCAGCACCACATGCGGAATCCCGAGCAGCGAGGCGATGACCGCGTGACGCCGCGATTGCGTCTGCAGGCCTTTGCTGGCATCGACCAGAATGATCGACAAATCCGCAGTACTGGCCCCGGTCACCATATTGCGTGTGTATTGTTCGTGTCCCGGCGTATCGGCAATGATGAAGCGGCGCTTGATTGTTGCGAAATAACGGTAGGCGACATCGATGGTGATACCCTGCTCGCGCTCTGCGGCAAGGCCGTCCGTGAACAGCGACAAGTCCACACCGTTATCGAATTTGCCACCGCGCCGCGTAGTGGTTTTTTCGACCGACGACAACTGGTCTTCAAGAATTGATTTGGTATCAAAGAGCAAGCGACCGATTAGCGTACTCTTGCCGTCATCGACCGAGCCTGCCGTGGTGAAGCGCAATGTATCTGCTGTGACCAATTGGGTACTCATCAGAAATAGCCTTCTTTTTTGCGCAATTCCATCGACGCATCCGATGTTTGGTCGTCCATGCGAGTGGCACCGCGCTCAGTAATCCGCGATACGGCGGTTTCTGTGAGGATGGATGAAATATCGGCTGCGGTGGAGAGCACGGGACAGGTGCACGTGATATCACCGACCGTGCGAAACCGAACCGTGCGTGTAACTGCCTTTTCACCGGCGCGCGGCGGCGTAATTTCTGTAACCGGTGCGAGCAAGCCATTGCGTTCGACCACCAGCCGCTCGTGTGCGAAATAAATACTCGGCACTTGCAAGTTTTCGCGGGCGATGTATTGCCACACGTCGAGTTCTGTCCAATTGGAAATTGGAAAGGCGCGAATATGCTCGCCTTTGTGAACTCGTGCGTTGTACAAATCCCACAATTCCGGACGCTGGTTCTTCGGATCCCACTGACCGAATTCATCGCGGTGTGAAAGGATGCGTTCTTTGGCGCGGGCTTTTTCTTCATCGCGGCGTGCACCACCGAACAGCGCATCGAATTCGAATTCCTTGATGGCGTCGAGCAATGTCACGGTCTGGTGAACATTGCGGCTCTCGTCAGCGCGGCGCAACACCACGCGACCGGCGTTGATCGAATCCTGTACTGAACGCACAATGAGGCGCTCGCCCAGTTCGGCTGCCCGATGATCCCGAAATGCAATCACTTCTGGAAAATTGTGTTCGGTGTCGATGTGCAGCAGCGGAAATGGGAAGCTGTCCGGACGAAATGCTTTTTCGGCCAAGCGCAGCATGACGATGGAATCCTTGCCACCGGAAAACAGCAGCGCGGGATTTTTCGTTTCGGCTATGACTTCGCGCATGATGTGGATAGCTTCCGATTCAAGCCAGTCGAGATGATCCGATGTAGCTACATCGTTCGATACCGATATCTGGTAAGCGGGTTCGTATTTGCCGCCATCTTTTAATACTGCACTCATGCTGCTACTCCAGATCTTGCTGCGTTCTTTAATCCACTGATATCCACTGTCTTCACATGCAAACCGCATTCCTTTTGTCCCGCTTCCTGTTCCCACCACCAGCGTCCTGCACGCGGGTCTTCACCAGGCTTGACCGCGCGGGTGCAAGGCTCGCAACCGATTGACGGATAGCTGCGGTCATGCAAGGCGTTGTACGGGACGTTATTAGCGCGGATGTATTGCCAGACATCGTCTTTGGTCCAGTCGATCAGCGGATTGAATTTCGTGAGCTTGTGCTCAGCATCAAATTCCGATTCGCCCAGGTCCTGGCGCGATGGTGCCTGCTCGCGACGTAAACCGGTAAGCCAGGATTTTTTCAGCGCCAGCGCGCGGCTCAATGGCTCGACTTTGCGGATGTAGCAGCAGGATTTGCGATTTTCCACACTGTCATACATCGAAAACAAGCCGTT
The DNA here is from genome assembly GCA_043744315.1 of Betaproteobacteria bacterium. GTDB lineage: Bacteria > Pseudomonadota > Gammaproteobacteria > Burkholderiales > Usitatibacteraceae > UKL13-2. Next base: position 2,170 of record JAYTUX010000484.1, read on the forward strand.
GCGTTTGACGAAGTCTTCCGCTACTTCGAAAATCGGTGTAAATGTCGCAAGACGGAAACCATATTTTTTCTTCGCCACGCCCATCAACGCCAAGGTCTCTTTGGGTAGCCGCAAGGTATCCAACGTAAAAATATGAATGCCGCTAAATTCGCGTGCGATGAGATCGGTGAGCACCATGTCTTCCGCACCAAAGCTATTGGCGAAAACGGCGGGCGCAAAATCGTGCTCGATGCGGCCGAGTAGCTCGCGAAGATTGGCGACTTTGGTATCGAGGCTCATGCCGCGCTCGCCGTTGTCGATCGACGTCGAAACAGGGGTACTGCTTGATCAATTGCACCCTGATAGCTTTCCGAAAAGTCGTTCAGAGACTTTGCCGCATCGTGAATATCCTTGTCAGTACGAACTGCAAACGCGTTGAAACCGACGCGCTGCATGTAAAACAATTGATCACGCAACACGTCGCCAATTGCGCGCAATTCGCCTTTGAATCCATAACGGCTACGCAGCAACGCGGCAATGGAATAGCCGCGCCCATCGGTGAATTTCGGGAAGTTCACGGCGATCAAAGCAAAGCGGTTGATCGCATCGGCGAGATCGGCCGGATCCTGATTGCTGTCCAGCCAAACGCCCAGGGGCTCATGTTTGAAAAATACACGTTCGATCAGCACGTCGCGTTGCGCTACCCATGCACTCAGCGGCACAATCAATTTGCCCGTGGGCAATGCCACGGCAGCGCCGTCTACTGCCGCAGGAATCAGGGTCCATTCATTGGCAACCACCGCGCCATCGCGAATGATGTAGGAGACATCAGACATTGGCCACCTCGGCTTCAACGTGCCCCGCTTTCTTGCCGTACACGCGTGTCTTGAAAGGCTCAAGTCCAACACGCTTGAATGTTGCAAGAAAATCTTCGTCCTCGAAGCGCAATTCGACGTAGGTGTTGATCAGCTTCTCGACGACGTCAGCCATATCATCCTGCGCGAACGATGGCCCGATTACTTTGCCGATTGCGGCATCGAGGCCCTGCGAGCCGCCGATGGTGACTTGATAATACTCGGCACCGTGCTTATCGACACCAAGAATGCCGATGTGTCCAACATGGTGGTGTCCACAGGCATTCATACAACCGGAAATATTGATGGCGATGTCGCCGATATCAAACAGGTAATCGAGGTCGTCGAAGCGGCGCTGTATGGCCTCAGCCACAGGAATTGATTTGGCATTCGCGAGTGAGCAGAAATCACCGCCAGGGCAGGCAATGATGTCGGTCAGCAGGCCGATGTTGGGTGTCGCAAAGCCGATTTCCTTTACTTTTTGCCATACGACAAACAGATCGGATTTTTTTACATCCGCCAGAATCAGATTTTGTTCATGCGAAACCCGCACTTCGC